>JBIMKD010000170.1:0-6595 GCA_043673815.1 Chromatiales bacterium | reverse complement strand
GAACCGCCAACCCAAGCCCTACCATGGCTATTACTACCGAATGCTCACCGCCCAGGGGGAGCACGCGCCCGGCGGGGCGAAGAATTATCTCAACGACGGGCACATGAGCAAGGGCTTCGCCGCCCTGGCTTACCCCGCCGAGTACGGCAACTCGGGCATCATGACCTTCCTGGTTAACCAGTCCGGGATCCTGTTCCAAAAGGACCTTGGGGATGACACCGCCAAGGCCGCGGCGGCCATCACCGCCTACGATCCCGACGACACCTGGGACCCGGTAACGGACTAGGAATAGACTAATCCCGTCGCCAGGGCAAAAGACTCGAAGGGCAGCCCGACATGAGTGCATCGGAACTGGAGATCTCTTTGGTCCGAGATGACCCGTTCTTTCGCATTCAGCGCCGCATCGGGCTGATCCCGAGCCAAGGCCTGGGCAGTGTGCGCCGGGCGATCTTCTTTGCTCTGTTGGCCTGGCTGCCCATCGTGGTTTGGGCGGGTTACACGGGACGCGCACTGTCGGGCGTGGCCGGCGAGCCCTTGCTCCAGCACTTCGGCATCCATGTCCGCTTCCTGATCGCCGTGCCACTGTTCATCCTCGGGGAAGAGGTCTTACACGGTTTGACGGCGAAGCTCATACCCTATTTTCTTACGTCCGGGCTCGTTCGGGAGGCGCAACGGGAGGCTTTGCGAGAAGTCGTCCAGGGGATCGTCCGGCTGCGCAACAGGACCCTGCCTTGGCTCTTTATCGCAGTCATCATCCTGGCATGGCTGATGTTCGAGCCGCCCCACAGCGGGAAACATGAACTGGTCTGGGCCAAGCTCGACGCGTCGCCGCCGTTCGATCTGGGATTCGGCGGCTGGTGGCTGGTCTACGTGGCTCGTCCGATCTTCATCGCCTTGCTGGCGGTGTGGCTGTGGCGCCTGATACTACTGTTTGTGCTGCTCAAACGCATCGCCGCGCTCGACCTCGCGATCGTTCCGACCCATCCCGATCGTTCGGGAGGTCTGGGCTTCATCGAAAAACTGCCAGCCGCCTTCAGCCTGTTCGCCTTTGCGGTATCCGCTGTGCTGGCGTCGCGTTTGGCGCACGATGTGGTCTATCACGGGGTACATGTCCAATCCTTGAGGCTGTTGGTCGGGGTGTTCCTGGTTTTGCTGGTGATGTTGTGCCTCGCGCCGCTCACGGTATTCATCCCTAAGCTCGCCGCGGCCAAGCGCCGGGCACTGCTCGAGTACGGTGCCCTGGTCGCCAAACACGGGCGCCTGGTCCGCGGCCGCTGGATACTCGGCGAGCCGATGGACGAGCATCCCCTCCTGCAGGCGCCCGAGATCGGACCCGTGGCCGATACCCTGAGCCTCTACGAAGCGGTGACGAAGATGCGGGCGGCGCCCATTGGCAAGGCCGCGCTTCTCACCATCGCGCTGCCCGCCGCGCTTCCGATGCTGGCGCTGTTCGCCATCGAGGTTCCGATTAAAGACCTGCTGCAGAAGATCGCCGGGATTTTGGTTTAGATACTGACATGCTAGAAGTTGAACAAAATTACATTACTACAGGAACATAACGGGTCCCTTCTCCCTGCAGGAGAAGGTCAGGATGCAAGACGGTGCCTCTCCCGGAGGGACAGGGAACTTGCAGAGGTACCCAGAACTTTAAATGTGTTTGGCTGGGGACATTCCGCATGAATCCGGGATCGGGAGCCCGTTGCGTCCGGGCCACGGTGCTTAACGTCTGCTTCATTAAACGCATACCCCGCGGTCTTGCCGCGGGTACGTTAGCGATGGGGTTTCCAAAGGGGAGAAGCGCAGCTCTCCCCTTTGGTCAAGCGCGGGGTTCATACCCCGCCCGCGAAGTATATTGATTTACAGCTCCTCGATGAAGTCCCGCCATGGCAACGCCTTGACGCCCGGTGCCACGGCGGGCGTATGCGCACCTGACTTCGGCGCCTGGTGGACCAGCACCATGTCCACTCGGGTCCCTGCGCCGCGCTTTCCTTTCAGCGCCCCGGCCAACCGCCGCATCGGCGCGGCCATTGCCGGCGTGACCGTGCGGGCCGCCTTGCACTCCACGAGTCGAAGAGAGCCTGCGCGTCCCGGCACCAGGAAGTCCACCTCCAGTCCTTGCGCATCCCGGAAGTAATAGATCTCCCGGCGGGCACCGGCGTTGACTTGACGCTTGATGATCTCCGAGGCAATGAAGCCCTCGAACAGCGTGCCCAGGAACGGCGACTTGGCCAGCTCGGCGGCTGTGTCGATGCCCAGCAAATGGCAGGCAAGGCCGGGATCGGCGACGTACACCTTCGGCGATTTGATCAGCCGCTTGCCGAGGTTCTCGTAGAACGGCGGCAGGATCAGGATCTGCGCCGTCGTATCGAGCACGCCGAGCCATTGCGTGATCGTCGGCACGCTGACGCCGATCGCCGCGGCCAGATCGCTCTTGTTTAGCACCTGTCCGTGGCGGCTCCCCAAGAATGCCAGGAATCGCCGGAAGGTCGCGAGGTCCTTCACTGCGGTGACGGCCCGGACATCGCGCTCCAGGTAGGTCTGCAGGTAGGAGCTGAACCAGAGCCGCGCATCAGTTGGTCGCGCCACGGGCTCGGGATAGCCCCCGCGCAGGAGCGTAACCCTAGGCGTCTCGCGCGTGGACAGCGGCAGGAGTTGGAAGACCGCCGCGCGGCCCGCCATGGACTCCGACACCCCCTGCATGAGCGGCGCTTCCTGCGAGCCCGTAAGCAGCCACTGGCCGGCGCGGCGCGGCTCCCGGTCGATGCGGGTGCGGACGAATGCGAACACCTCCGGCACGTTCTGCACCTCGTCGAGGATCACGGGCGTCTTCACGGCATCTAGAAATCCCTGCGGATCGGTCCGCAGCCGCGCCACGATGTCCGGGTCCTCCAGCAGGAAGTAGCTGGCCTTCGGGAACAGGCGCCGTAAGAGCGATGTTTTTCCGGCCCGGCGCGGACCGGTCAGAATGATGGTTGGGAAGCCCTTGACCGCCCGGAGCACTTGCTTTTCCAACTCCCGGCTGACATATCGCATGGATGATAATCCTAAAGTCGTACTTTAGAATTATCAATATACAACGAATCTCCCTCTGTGTATCGCTCCCTGGGAGAGTTGCTTCACCACCATCAGTCGATGAGTCGCCCCTCCTGACGGTCCTGGATTTTCCATCCGTGCTGTTCGAGCGCCGCTCGCGCCAGGGGACTGACCGTACCCGCCACCCAGAGCTGCTTCACCTTGATGCCCGGTGCGGCGGTCAGTTTCTGGTCGGCCGCAAGGACATAGTTCGCCATCGTCTGGGTCCAGGCGAGGTAATCGAGGGGGGCAGAAAAGACGCTCCACCGAGGCACCCACCGGGTATTAGGGAGGACTTCCCGCGCTTGACTTCGGTCCCCGGCGCTACCATGCTTATCTTGTGTAGGCCAATGGGGGCTGTGCCGTTAAGCGCTCAAAAGAGGAGGTGGACGATGACACGAAGAACCCTGACCCTAGTTGCGGCGTACGTGTGGCTCGTGGCTGGGCTCTGGCCACCGCAGTCCCGCGCCGATACGCACGATAGCTTTCTTGTCCGCAACGTCCTCGATATCGTCACCCTGTGTTCCCTAGCAAAGGACGACCCCCTGCACACGGCGGCAGCCAATTTTTGCCACGGTTATGTGGTCGGGGCTTACCATTATTATAGGGCTATGACCACCGGGCCGGACCCGGATCGAGAACCGCTCTTCTGCCTGCCCAATCCTCAGCCTACACGAGATGAGGCGATTCGCGCCTTCGTCGCGTGGGCTCAAGCCCATCCCCAGTACAACAACGAGCCGGCGGTGGAGACCTTGTTTAAGTTCGCGATCGAGAGATGGCCTTGCCATCCCTGATCAGGAGGGCACACGGATATGAAACGTCAAGTAAATTTACTTCTAGCTGCATTTCTGGCGATCGGATTGACCGGTTGCGCGGGGATGACTTCATCGCAGCAGCGGATGATGAGCGGCACCGGCATGGGCGCAGCGGGCGGCGCCATCATCGGGGCGATGGCCGGGAATGCCGGGCTCGGAGCAGGGATCGGTGCCGCCACCGGCCTCCTGGGTGGCTACCTCTACGACCAGCACAAGCAGGGGGAGGAGAGAGCCTACCAGCAAGGATACCAGCAGGGGAAAGGCGCCCAGTAGCCCTGTAGCTGCTGGGTTCGGAGCGTCCCGCCGCTCGGCCGGGACGGTTGGGTGTGGGTATCTGTAGACCCAAGGTCTACGGGTCTCGAGTCCGTGTGCTAAGAATTTGGTTGTGCTCAAGCTAACCAGCACCGATCTGCTCATCGCGATTCACCTCGAACTCGAAGCTGCTCTCGGAGTTTGTCGTTCTGTACGTGAAGGAAGGGGTCTGCGAGTAGCTCGGAAACGCGCATTAGGCACAGGGTTTGCGTTATTCCTACGCGTACCACCGCTTACATAAGGCTCCTTGAGACGAGGCGGAAACAATACCCGGAGAACTCTGACAGCCAGTGCACGAAACCTGCTAAATTATGACTACCACATTGCAAAAACTTCCTATGGAGCGGAACAGCACAGAACGCCGGATCGTTGGCGCCTCTTACTCGCCAGCCAAGCTCAAGACGCGTTTTTGTTTGCTCTGGAACCGCTGTGTAACCCCGGGCGCGGAGACGAGCTCCATGCGGGTTTGGGCGGATCTGAGCCGCCATTACGCCGAGCCCCACCGGCATTACCACACCTTAACCCACATTTTTCGTTGCCTGCGGCAATTGGACGCGGCCAGATCGCTCATCGAAGCGCCCGATGCCGTGGAAATAGCGGTCTGGTTTCACGATGTGGTCCATAAGCCGGACGCTTGCGACAACGAGCAACGGAGCGTGGAGCTCTTTGATCTCGCCGCGAGCCGCTATTTCCAGCAGGATTTCGTGAACAAGATCGGTGAGCTTATCCTCGCCACCGCGCACCGGGGCGCGCCTCATAACCACGATGAGCGGGTCCTTTGCGACATCGATTTCGCGAGTTTCGGCTCTCCCTGGGACGAATTTCTAGATGACAGCCAGGCCCTAAGAATCGAGCACGTCAAGACTCCGGACGAACTGTTTTATCCCGCTAAATTGAAGTTTCTTAAAGCCATCCTTGAACGTCGAACGATCTTTTTTACGGATTTCTTCCGCGCCCGCTACGAAACCTCGGCAAGAAAAAACATCCAGCGTTACATTGCCAACCTGGAAGCCGGGGCGTACGTCTGAGAGGTTGTCAATAAATCGTCGCGAGCAGCGCCAAGAGCCGCGGAGCGAGCGCACCGCTTGTTCGTTGGCTTTACCCGCTCGCGGCCACGTACAGCGGTGTTCTCGCTAACAACTCCGCGCAGGCCTCGGCGCGGAGAGGATGACTGAAGAGATATCCCTGCGCTGCCTCGCAACGCTGCTCGCGCAGGAACTGGCATTGCGCGAGGGTTTCCACCCCTTCCGCCACCACGCCGATCTTGAGCTGCTTCGCCATCGCCAGGATCGTCTGAACGATCACCACATCGTCAGCGTCCTCGGGAATGTCGCGCACGAAGGACTGGTCAATCTTGATGCGATCGAGAGGCAGGCGCTTGAGGCAGGAAAGGCTCGAGTACCCGGTGCCGAAATCATCGACGGTGATCTGGGGGCCCATGCCATGCAACGCACGCAGCACCTCGATGGCATGTCCGGGATCGGCCATCAAGGTCGATTCGGTGATCTCGAGGTCGAGGCTGGGCGCCGCGAGCCCGGAATCCCGCAAGACGGTTCCAACCAGCGCCGGGAGGTCAAACTGCCGCCGGAGGAGCTGGCGCACCGAAAGATTCACGGCCATTCGCACCGGCGGCAAGCCGGCCGCCTGCCATGTGCTAGCCTGATTGCAGGCGGTACGCAGCACCCACTCGCCTATCTCGGCGATAAGCCCCGTCTCCTCGGCGATCGGGATGAACTCATCGGGGGGCACCATCCCCCGCTCGGGATGTTGCCAGCGCAGCAGCGCCTCGACCCCAACGACCGCATTGCTACGGAGATCGATCTGGGGCTGGTAGTGGAGCGACAACTCTCCGCGCGGGAGCGCGCGCCGCAGGTGGTTTTCCAGCAACAGCCTTTCATGGGCTTGGGCGTTCATGCGCGCATCGAAGAACTGATATTGCTGGCGGCCCCGGTCCTTGGCCTGGTAAAGGGCGGTATCGGCGTGCTTAAGCAGGGTCTCCGCGTCCGTCCCATCCTTGGGGAAGAGCCCCAGCCCGATGCTGGTGGTCGCGTGCAACTCGTGTCCGAACACCGAGAACGGCACGGACATCGCGCCGAGGGCCTTAGTCGCCACCTGCGCGGCATCGCGCGCCGTGAGAACGTGAGGGAGTAGGATAACGAACTCATCGCCCCCGAGGCGCGCGACCGTGTCGCCCTCGCGCAACACCGTACGCAGGCGTAAAGCCACCTGGCGCAGCAGCTCATCGCCGGCCGGGTGACCCAAGGTGTCGTTGATGGTCTTGAAGCGGTCGAGATCGATGTAGAGCACCGCGATCTGGGCGCCATCGCGCTCCGCCTGGGCGAGCGCCTGCCTCAGCCGGTCGAGCAGTAACACCCGGTTCGGTAGCTCCGTCAAGG
>JBIMKD010000169.1:0-4694 GCA_043673815.1 Chromatiales bacterium | reverse complement strand
TCGGCACTCGGGATCGCCTTCCCCAACACCGCGGCCGAGGCTGCGTAGACAGCAAACCGTTTCCGTCATTCTTCTATTTAAGCGCTAACATTCAAAAGGTTATGCTCGATCTTCACTCCCCCTCGTCGAGGAATATCCGTCCGACTATGGGACAAGTCGATCAATGCATGCCATGCGAGGCGAAACACCATTGCTAATGCGAGGAGGTTCTTATGCTCATCATCAATCGAATTCTCTGTCCGGTCGATTTTTCCAAGCCTTCCGCCCGCGCCTTGGAGTATGCCTTGGCGCTGGCTGAGCGCTTGGGGGCCCAAGTTGATGTGGTCCACGCCTATGAGCCTCCGGCCTATGCGGTCGCCGACGGTACCGTGGAGCTACCCCCTTACCTGCAAGAGGGTCTCGCGAAACGTCTGCGGGAGCGGCTCGATCAGTTCGTCAAAGAGACGGCGGCTGAGGCGCCCAAGACCACCGTCCATCTGGCCGAAGGCGTGCCCTACCTCCAGATCGTAGAGGTGGCTAAGCAGCAACAAGCCGATCTCATCGTCATCGGCACCCACGGGCGCACCGGCCTGTCGCACATGATGTTGGGGAGTGTGGCGGAGCGGGTGGTTCGCACCTCCGAGGTCCCAGTACTGACCGTGCACGCAAAGGGGTCAAGTCTGGAGATATAAAAAACTGATATGTCAAGACCAAGTCTCTTCCAATATAGTATGAGTCTGAACATGGGTCTGTATTTCCAGTAAGGTATGAGTCTGAAACATGACTTTTGGGTCGATCATTACCCCTATGGTGATCGACATGAACGAAACCCGCATCAACACGGGTGGCGCAAGTATGCGCCTTTCTCGATGGCACACTCGAAGTACAGTTCGATGCCCACCGCTAGTCAAGACTCGCCAAGGCCTTTGCGAACTGTACCCACAACTACTTAGCCATAGCACGTTGTGCATTGGCGCCAGGGAGCTCATGAACTTCCTGGGGCGTAAACTGCACGGCAAGTTCGAAGGCGAGATCGTCCGCAATAAGCTTGCGGTGCCAGGCCATCAGCGTATCCGGGGTCACGATCGAGCCGGCGGCGCTCAGTCCTTACGCCCGGGGTCAAAGACCTGATGGTCGCAAAAAAAAGCGTACCCACTGGAGTAAGCGGAGTCCCTGCGCTTGGCTCAGTTGGCTGATACCGACCAAGCCGCGGTAATGTTGCCTGGCGCGATATCGTGAATCCCCGTTTCATCCCTGCCTCTCAGAGCGGTTATTTTTTCGGGCTCATTGCGCAAACCGTGCGCCGTAATCGAAGCTCGAACGGATGCCGATCTCACGGTAGGTCTGCTCTAGCCAGCGCTCGGCATGCTCGCGTCCTTGGTCGCGCAAAAGCTGGAGGAAAGGTTCGCGTGTGTTGAAACGGCTCGCGGGGCTCAGCTGTGGCAACAGCTCGTCTTTCTCGATCAAGTGAAACCGCACGCGCCGCAAGCGGCGTTCGATGCGGCCGAAGGGGAAGAGGCCCTTTTCGGCCAGGACCTTGAGTTCAGAAAGAATGCCCATCTCCCGCAGGAAAGCAGAATTGAAGGCCAACTCCGTCATGTGCTCCGAGATCGCCTTGCCCGTGACCGGGGTATCCGGGCGGCTCGCGGGGTGAAGCATCACGATCACGATGTCCGGGTGGTGGCACTCGAAGATCAAGGGAAGGACCGCTGGGTTGCCCGAGAAGCCGCCATCCCAATACGGCTCACCCTCGATCTCGACCGCATGATGCAGGGTCGGTATGCAGGTGGAGGCCATTAGCGCCTCGAGGGAGAGCGCAGGGTTGCGGAAGATCTCGATCTTGCCGCTCCGCACTCGCGTTGCGGCGATAAAGAGCTTGACAGGGCAGCGTCCCCTGAGCCGATAGAAATCGATCAGGTCCCCCACGATCTCCCGAAGAGGATTGTGTCCAGCGGGGTTCGCGACATAGGGTGAGAACACACGGGCGAACTCGAGATACCCTTGAAACCACGGAGTAGGCTCGAGGGCCGGCCCCTCTAAGCGGTTAATAGCGTTCCGATTCGGAGCTGCAAAGGGGACCTGGCTCGCCACCCGTGCCCAGAACTGCGCCAGCAACGCCCGCGCGCCTTCCGGTCCCCCGTCGGCCAGCCCATAGGCCAACATCACCGCGTTCATCGCCCCCGAGCTGGTCGCGCTGACGCTTTTGATCGTGATCCCCTCATGCTCCAAGAGGCGATCCAGCACGCCCCAGGTGAAGGCCCCGTGGGCTCCGCCGCCCTGGAGCGCGAGATTAATCGCCTTGCTACGCCGCCACACTCTCGTCCTCGGATCGTTGTTGATCCGACTCCACATGCTCGGCTAAGGGCTTGTCCCAGTAGGGAGTGTGCCGAAACCTCGCTTGTAGAAATTCGACGAAGGAACGGACGGTCGCCGAGAGCAGCCGGCGGTGCGGATAGACCGCATGAATCGGGATCGGATCCGGTTCGTAATCAGTGAGCACTGTCCGCAGTCGGCCGGCTTGGAGGTCCTCTCCGACGACATAGGCGGCGAGCTGGGCTAGGCCACAGCCTTGAATCGCGGCGATGCGTACCGCATCGCCGGCGCTGGCCTCAAAGTTACCGGAAACCGGCACCGAGAATTCACCCTTAGGCCCTCGAAACAGCCACTCACCGCGAGGTATCCACTGGGTATAAAGCAGACAGTTGTGTTCGGCCAGATCGCCGGGGACGTTCGGAACGCCGTGATCGTCAAAATAAGCCGGGGCTCCACAGACGACCGCTCGCACCGAGGCGAGCGGGCGAGCGATGAGACTCGAGTCTGTTAATTTGCCCACCCTCACCCCGACGTCCAGTCCTTCTTCGACCAGATCTAGCGGTCGATCGTTGAGCGCAAGTTGCACCTTGATCTCTGGCCACAACGCCTTGAAGTCGGTGATCGCGGGCACCAGATGAAACGTCCCAAAAGATGTGGGCGCTGTCACCTTTAGCGTCCCGCGAGGCTCGGTGTTGCGCTGGCTCACCAAGAGCTCGGTCTCTTCGAGATCCTCGAGGATCCGTTGGCACCGGTCGCGGTAGAGTGTACCGATCTCGGTGAGCCTCAGGCGCCGGTTGTTCCGATTGAGCAGCCGCACCCCCAGCCGGTTTTCAAGATCCTGGACGTGCTTGCTCGCCATCGCTTTGGAGATGACTAGGGCTTCTGCGGCGGCCGAGAAGCTCCCGGCCTGGGCCACCGCCGTGAACACCTTCATGCTGGTCAGTTTGTCCATCACACGCCATCGTTCGGTTTCCAGAGAAGAAACATCATGTCAAGCGCAGGCCTATTGTCTTCATTGGCCTACGGACCGATATTTTGATGCAACGCAGCAATAGTAGCCCAGCAGGCGACGCGTTTACAAGCCTGCCGCCGCGCTACTAGCGGTGCAACTAGGTGATCAAACTGAGGAGAAACGCCATGAACCTTCGGAAACTATGTACCCTGGCTTGCCTGGCTCTAGGACTCGCGGCTTGTCAGCACTCCGCGGCCGAGCGTGCGAAAGAGGTCGGCCGATCATATTGCGTGACTGAGGAATGCCAGCGTTACGGGTGGGCGGGAATGGCCGGGCTCTACGCCGACAACCCGCATATCGCGGATCTGTTAAAGGCCAAGGAGTCCGGCGTTGCCCGTGCGGAGGACAAAGATGCAGGGTCTCACCGAACGCCAGGCTAAAGCCCTCTTTTTCCCCTCGGGCTGGGCCACTAGTCGGGCGGCCGGCCAGTTAATCGACTGCCTCCATCCCCGCATAAGCGATAGCCAGCCTAGCGGGGACACTTGGTGGGGCACCTTCGCCCCGCCTTTTTTTTATGACACGCCGGGAGATGATCCTCATCGGCTCCCCACAGCGGGGGCAGAGGAGCGGCAAGACTTCATAGACACGGGCGAGCAACATCGCCCACAGATAGGTTGACGGCGAGCGGGACTTCAGCCCGATTGTAACCAGTGCTGTAATTCCGTAAGATTCTCCTGTAAGCATTAATCAACAGGCGAGCTTATAGGGAAGGAAGGGTTCCTTGGGAATAGCACATCTTGTCGAGGGCTATCGCCGCTTTCGCACGACACGCTTCGCCGAGGCACGCGAGCTTTACCAGAGGCTCGGAAGCCGAGGTCAATCACCGAAGACCTTGTTCATTGCCTGTTGCGACAGCCGCGTCGATCCGGCCACTATTACCGATGCAGGGCCCGGTGAGTTGTTCGTGGTAAGGAACGTTGCCAATCTCGTCCCGCGGTTTGCGCCGGACGGTCATCATCATGGCACCAGCGCCGCTCTCGAGTTCGCGGTGCGACGTCTCGAGGTCGAGGACATCGTAGTCATGGGGCATGCCCAATGCGGTGGCGCACGGACGCTATGGGACCAAAAGTATGATGTTGCACCCGATACGGATTTCATCGGCGCATGGGTGGGCATCGCTTACGAGGCACGCGACTCGGTACGGGAGAGGTATGCGCACGCCTCCCTTGAGGAGCAGCTTACACAGCTAGAACACGAGCTCGTGCGTTTGAGTTTGCGCAACCTCATGAGCTTTGACTGGATCCGCTCGAGGGTGGAGCGCCGAGCCCTGGCGTTACACGGGTGGTACTTCGGCATCGCCAGCGGCGTGCTTCACGTCATGGACCCCGAGATCGGAGAATTTCGGCCGTTCAATTGACCTTTGCCGGTTTTCCTTAACGATGGCCTTGGT
>JBIMKD010000168.1:0-12576 GCA_043673815.1 Chromatiales bacterium | reverse complement strand
TTTGCCCAGGTGGCTCCGCTGGCAGGTGCGGTGGAGTACCAGGACGCCGATGGGAAAAGCTATACCCTTGGCTTATTGCAAGGCGCGGTCGCCAATCAAGGAGACGCTTGGTCCTACACGCTCGATTATCTGGAGCGTTATCTCGAGAGCGCTCGATTACAAGCTCCCGAAACGGGCGCGGCCCAGGTTGGGGAAGTTCACGGCCCGTATTTGCTCATGATGCGCACCTTGGGCCGCCGGACCGGCGAGCTCCACCAGGCGTTCGCTAAACCGATCGGGGATAGTGGGTTCGATCCGGAACCGATCCAGCGCCCGCATGTCCGCGCTTGGGGCGCGCGCGTTCGCGCCGACTTTCTCGCTACCCTCAAGCTGCTGCGACGCCATCGCGCGCTCGTACCCGAATCGCTACACGCCGAGTGCGGCTCGCTTTTCGAGGCCCGGAAACGGCTCGTCGATCACATCGCGACCTTGACGCGTAGCGTTCCGAACGCGGTCAAGACTCGCTATCACGGCGATTACCATCTCGGGAAAGTGCTGCTGGCGGAGAACGACTTTATCATCGTCGATTTCGAGGGCGAGCCGGCGCGCCCGGTCCAGGAGCGGCGGGCCAAGCACTCGCCGTTGCGCGACGTGGCAGGCATGTTGCGCTCGTTTGAGTACGCGGCGCAAGCGGTGCTCAAGCGCCTCGCGGCGGATGATGGCGAGGACACGGGTCTGCTCGGCCGCCTGGTTGAGGGGTGGGAACGGAGCGCGAAAGGCGCATTCTTGGCGGGGTATAAAGCGGGGATAAAAGGTTGCCCCTCGTATCCCAATGTTCCCGACCACGCACATGCCTTGCTTAATCTCTTCACGCTAGAGAAAGCCCTCTATGAGCTCCGCTACGAGCTTGAGAACCGGCCGGAGTGGATCGACATTCCGCTGCGCGGCTTGCTCAGAATGGTGCGCGAAGACGCTAGCTAGGGAGGTATCGAAAGCACCTGGGCTTCATGACCCGTAGCCAATTCTTGCCCGCCGCAGCCGAGGGTTCCCCCCGGCTCTCACCACCACGGGGGGAATGTAAGAGGCAGCCACGAGACCCTCTTGCACGGACATCATGTGCCCGGTTTCCGTTTCGGTGACGCAGCCGTCAACAAGATCCCGAAAAGGATCGAATAGGCTCCGATGATCCATAAAACGGCGAGCGCGCTCCTTGGCAGGCCTCAGAATCGGAAAACACTTACGGAGCAATCGGCCTCCCTGCGGCCAGTAAGCCGTGGAGCATCCCGTCTACCTGGCGCGGTATGCCCGCGAGCCGGGCGGCGGTCCACCCGCCGACAAAGAGCGCAAGAAGACCCGACAGGATCCACCAGACGGCTGCCGACATGCCCAAGACTCGGCATTGGGCGTGTCGCCCCTCAGTGGGTCAATCGTGCTCGCACCAATCCCCGTGCCCAACATGTTCAACAAGACTTGGATACCAATCGCGAGCACGACGCCGGCAAAAACCGCACCCCACGCGATGCGTTTGGTCGGTGCCACATATTCCATGCTCTCTACGCTGGTCACCGTCACCGGGGATAGATCGCGATCCGGGACGTTGGGATCCCGCTCATAGTAAGAAGATTTAGCTATCATGGTCACCCTCCTGAACGGAAAATCGTTCTGATGAGCCTGCTCTGCAGGCAGAAAATATTTGCCTATGTGTAAATTGGAAGGCCTTAAAACGATCCCGTTGATCTGAGCTTCGAGGATTGATCCCATGACTTATGATGGATTCGGTCAGGACCTTCCTACTCACCGCAACGCACGAAGGGTGCCTGGCTAACCGGTGACACAATAGACTTTAGGATCAAATGGATACCAAAGCGCATTCATTGATACCGGCATGTAAATATTGCCGAGAGGACGTAAAGATTACCGGATAGCATGTCTTGCGGAGGGTAGGGTAGCGCAGGGTAGAGATAGGGAAACCCGCTATTTTTCAGAAAAGACGCCGGTAAGCTTTACGCCTCCCGCGGTAATACTTACTGACAGTGTAGTCCCTCACGGGGTGGTTTAAGAATAAGCTTTGGTAACACAAACCGTGACTTAGGCTGCGGCAGTCGCCGTGGCACAGTCATTGGCGTGTCGCGGTAGGCTTGTTTGTTTCAAGCTGGTCATGTGACCAGACTGTCGTGAAGCCGAATATCAGTCAACTTATCCCCAAGGGGCAGGAGGTTTCGAGATGCTAAGTTACGCCGCATTGTTTCTAATCATTGCATTGATTGCCGCCCTTTTCGGTTTTGGTGGGATCGCCGCCAGCGCCGCGGGGATCGCTCAAGCTCTATTTTGGATCTTCCTAATCGTATTCGCCGTTAGTCTTTTCATGGGATGGGGTCGAACCTCATGGCGATGGTGGTAGATGCGTAGTTCGTTCGCCTGCCGGGACCCAGTCCAGGAATGGCTGGGTTTCGGGCAGCGGGTCTTCAATGATTCCCCGAGGACCGTCTTCTGAATGCGATGGAGAGCGGATGCCGCCGAGAAGGCGTTCCGGAGAGAGTCACGCGCATAAGCATAAGCAGCCTCGGAAACTAAGAGGAGATCGCCATGGCAAGAGGAGACAAGTCGAGTTACACAAACAAGCAGTAACGTCAGGCTGCACACATTGAAGAAGGCTACCTCGAGCGCGGCGTGCCCGAAGATCAGGCCGAAGCTCGCGCCTGGGCAACCGTCAATAAGATCAGCGGCGGCGGTAAGAAAACCGGTTCCGGCCGCGGAAGAACCGTGAACAAGGCTCCGGCCAGGAAGGGAGGCCGGAAAGGCGGGGCGGCTTCTGCGTCTCGTTAGTTAGTAGCGGGCGCAAAGGCGTCACTCTGGCGGAGCCACGCGGTTCTGTAGAAGTTACACGACCCGGAGGTAATTGTTACCGATACCTATTGTCGTTCCTTCGCTTAACAAATTGATTTATAGAGACATATCCAATGGCACGAAGCTTGTAAAGGTACAGACGAACCGCGAGGGACAGTGTCCGCTCGCGGTGGTATTCACGTCAACGAACCGGAGGTTAATATGATGCACGATGAACTGAATAAGGTGCTGAAAAGCGAATTGTCGGCGATAGAAACCTATCAGCAAGCCCTGGAGAAGAAAGACACTGATCCCGAGCACCTACCGGCGTTCGATGAACTGAGTGCAATTCTCGACGACCATCAAAGAGCAGCCTCCCGGATCGAGGCGGCAATTCGTCAAAAGGGTGGGGAGCCAGTGCACAGTTCCGGCGCATGGGGCGCCTGGTCGAAGATTGTCATGGGAACAGCCCAGCTCTTTGGTGACAAGGCGGCGCTGAAGGCCTTGAAGGAAGGCGAGGAAAGCGGATTGAAAGAGTATGCGGATGTTCTGGGCGATGCGGGCATACCCCAAGATTCAGAAAACGCTCATTAGCGATCTACTCGCAACCCAGAGGATGCACGTTAGAACAATCGATGGCTTGATGTCGAGGGTCTGAACGCCCCAGCGAACGGCGGTGTCGCATCGAGAGTCGTATTAATGTGGAGGTTATCATGAGAGATGTATACAAGTTTTTGGCGGTCTCGACGCTGACCGTGGGCATGGCGGCGCCGGTAGTAGCGGTGGATGTCGAGGATGAACGCGAAGAAGTGCTACAACAGCAAGAGGATGTGCGGGACGAGCAGCAGGACGTGCGAGAAGAGCAGCAAGATGTGCTCGAAGGGCAACGTGACGAGCAACAGGATGTGATGGAAGAAGGGCAAGATGTTACCGAGGCACGCGCCGATCTCCGGCGCGATCTCGCGCAGACGCACCGCGCCAAGACTGTCATTGGGATGAAGGTAAAGAATTCCCAGGACGAAGCGCTCGGCGAAATCCACGATCTCGTTCTTAACTTCGACGATGGGAATATTGCTTATGTCGTGATCTCCTCTGGCGGTTTGCTAGGAGTGGGGGATACGCTGCGTGCGGTTCCGTGGAAGGCGCTGAGCCTGAACAGTCAAGCGGATGGCTTTACCCTCAACATGGACCGGACCGCTTGGAAGAACGCGCCAAGCTTCAAAGACAACGACTGGCCCGAAGTGGCGGACCGAGACTGGAATAGACAGCTCGAGAGTCATTATCAATAGTGTGTTTGTACAGGGGGGCGACCCAGCCGCGCATCGGAAAGCGGCTGGGTCGCGGTGCAGCACTTTTATCGCCGTCTGAAAATTTTACGCAACTCACCCTTTAGCGCGTCGTTCGGGAGGCAGATTCTTACCCGCCCGCATCTTGCATTAGGATTTCTCCTTGCCTGATTGAGACTCCCGGTGCAACCGCAAAGGGTGGCGATGCAGTGCGGGGGACGTTAGCCGCCGATCCGACCTCGTGTCGCTCGCGATGGCGTCGTCCCTCCATAGGTGTGGCCACCAAAGCCATGTCGCATCATTGCAATAGCGCGCGCCGAATAGCGTTGCCTGCGCGATCACGGGTACCGCGACTTCCATGCGCATGGCGTCATCGGCGAGCCAGTTCACCTCGCCGGTGTTTTCCACTTACCGGCGGCACCTGCTCGAGACCAGCTTCGTTGCGCTGCTCCATCAGATCCACCCGCCACGATCGGATCACGGAGGCGTGTCGCCAGCACCTCAGGACATCGGCGATGGGCAGTATAAGGGGTCAAGTCTCCTATCTTGCATAGCTTGCATAGATGGATCTCTATGATCTATTCTCGCCCGATGGCCCGCCGTGGTTAGACAGCAAGCCGCTGTATGCGCAACTCGCTCCAAGAAAGAGCCAAGCGACCGCTGCCAGCAAATATGCCGAGTTCGTGGCGCAAGGCGCAGGCGTCAATCTGTGGGACGACCACCTCGAGCAGCAGTATTCTTGGGTGGAGACAAGTTTATCGAGCGCATGCAGCGGGTGGCAGTGTGGCGAGCAGAGCGCGATGGGCGCATCGCCTTGGCGTTTAAGGAAGGCGGATACATACACTCAAGCGATGATTGCCACGGCATTCGGCGTGTCGTCTTCTACGGTTAGTCGTGTGATCAAAGAGATGGAGCGAGAGATGGGAGACGTGACCCGTATTCTTTAAATTTGCCAGGCTATACTCGTTGACGATGCGCCCGCCGCGATTGCCGAAGCGGAACGTGATCTGCGTAGCAGTGACCTCCACGACCATCGCGCCACAGTCGTCGGCGTAGCGCAACTGGCTGTGAGCGTCAATCGCTCCGAAGTCGGAGATTCAGGATCTGCCGGCGCCGTTGACGAAGTACGGTAGCTCGTCCACGCTCAGGCGCTCGTAGACGTGGTAGAAGCCGGACAACACGGCATCGGCGCCCCAGGCCTTAACGGCCAGCGCATGCGCTCGATATCTTCGAGCTTGTGCGAGGTATAGGGCGCGTGATGGGCGAAGACGAGATTCCAGGAGGCGGCGGACTTTGCAGGCCGCTGTTTTAGCCAACACCCTTGGATCGAAGTCTCGGCGGCCCCGTCCGGCTCGGGCTCGTCGGTATCGAGCATAAAGAGGTGTACCGGGCCCCAAACGAGATCGTAGTAGCGTTCGTTCCTGCGAACGGCCCGAAGCGTAGTCGCCGATGATCGCAAAGCGGACGGTGCCCGCGGGAGGCTTCGACGTTCGGCAGGTTAGTGTTCGGACCACGCCCATGATCTCGTGTCCAAAATGCCAGCCGACGCGGGCTAGAACCAGCGTCAGGCCGAGAGCGACGATCCAGGTTCTCCGGCGCATACTCGCCTAGAATATCTCAAGTATGATCAGTTGATAATGCCGCTTCCATATTCATGAAAAGCGCGCTCCACGTTCTCATGGCCGCTTCCGAAAACGATGGGATAAAGACTCCTGCGGGCCAGGATGCGAAGGCCGGCGGTATCGGCGATGTAGTGCGTGACGTCGCGCCCGCCTTGGCGTCCTTGCATAACTGCCGGATCACCGTGGTCATACCCTCCCACGGGTTTCTGGACAAGCTCGAAGGCGCAAGGCTACTGGACATATACCATTTTCCCTTCGCGGGATCTCGGGAAGGGGCTGTCCTGTTTGAAGTTCCCGGAAAAAAGCCTAATCCCAAGGTGCGGCATCTCGTCTTGCACCATGCGCGGTTTGAATCGCGCGATCCGTGGACGAACCAGCTTAAGATTTATTGTGATGACCCGCCCGAGCGGCCCTTCGCGAGTGACGCGACAAAATATGCTTGTTTCTGCGCCGCCGTCGCCGAAGGCTTGAAACGCAAGGTATTCGGCGAGGTCAATCGTGTTCATCTGCATGACTGGCACGCTGCGTTCCTGTTGGTCCTCCGCTCTTTTGACGAGAGCTTTGGGGCATTGCGGGAGCTGCGGACGGTTTACACGATCCACAATTTGGCCCTTCAGGGCATACGCCCACTGCGCGGGGATCCTTCGTCGCTGGAAACTTGGTACCCGCATATCGCTGTCAAGGCTACCGATAAGCTGCTCGACCCAGAATACCGGGATTGCCTGAATCCCATGGCAGCTGGTGTGCGCCTCGCCGATGCGGTGCATGTGGTTTCACCGGGGTATAAGTCGGAAATCCTCGCGCCAAGCATTCCACGACGGAGTGATCCGGACGCCTCCTATTGCGGCGGCGAGGGCCTCGAAGGCGACCTTCAGACGGCCGATCGTGAAGACCGCTTGTTCGGCATTCTGAACGGGTGCGATTACGACGAGCGAAAACTACCGCCGCGTGATTTGACGGCTTACCGGCAATTACTCCAGCTCCTAGGCGATACCGTGTCAAGCGGCGCGAGCCAGGCCGCCGTTCGCCACCTCGCTTTGAAGCGAATTCACTTACTCCAAGCCTCGGTCCGCCGACCCAAGGTCCTCCTAACTTGCGTGACACGGATCGTGAATCAGAAACTACGCTTGATGCGTGCCGACACCGGCCAAGGCAAACCCGCACTAGAACAAATCCTGGAGGGGCTGCCCACGGACGGTGTCTTGATCCTTTTGGGGATGGGGGACCGCGACTTGGAGCGCTTTCTGTTCGACTTGAGTAGCCGATTTCACAATTTCGTTTTTATCAATGGTTTTGACAGCGATTGCGCGGCGGGCCTATTTGCGAACGGCGATCTCTTCTTGATGCCGAGCTCCTTCGAGCCGTGCGGGATTAGCCAGATGCTTGCCATGCGCGATGGCCAGCCCTCTGTCGTTCACCACATCGGTGGTTTGAAGGACACGGTTCAAGACGGGAGGACAGGTTTCGCATTCAACGGCGAGCGTCTTGAAGCGCAAGCGAAGGACTTCGTGCATACGGTCTTTCGGGCCATCAACGTACTGAGTGAAGATCCAGCAGGCTTCCAAGCGATTCGTGAGACTGCATTTGAAAAGAGGTTCTTGTGGGGCGACACCGTTCGACAATATGTCCAATACCTCTATCGTTCGGAATAGCTGTTGCCCACCTACTCTTAGCGGTGGGGTTATTTCGCGGACCGTCGTCCTCGTTTCGTGCGCGCTATTCCTCGGCATGCTATCGATGGACGCAGCCGCACGAGCGATACATGTAGAGGACGCCATCCCCCTTGATTTAACCGGCAGTACGCTCGGCATCGCCGCACTCGGCATTTTCGTTTTGACGTATGGGCTCGTCGTCATCGAGGAAATCATCGAGCTGCGTAAGTCCAAGCCGGTTATCGTCGCGGCGGGGGTCATCTGGTTGCTCGTGGCGATCGCCTACGCCGATGCCGGAAGAGCGGCGGAGGCTGCACAGGCCGTTCGCCACAATCTTCTGGAGTTCGCGGAGCTGATGCTGTTTTTGCTGTCCGCGATGACGTATGTCAATACTCTGGAGGAGCGCAACATCTTCAAAGCCTTGCGGTCCTGGCTGGCCGCGGCGGGATTTTCCTTACGGACGGTGTTCTGGCTTACCGGACTCCTGGCATTCTTCATTTCCCCGATCGCCGATAACCTTACCACCGCGCTGGTGATGGGAGCGGTGGTACTGGCCGTTGGCGCGGGTCAGCCCGCATTCGTCGCGGCGGCTTGCATCAATATCGTCGTAGCCGCCAACGCCGGCGGCGCGTTTAGCCCCTTCGGCGACATCACCACGCTGATGGTGTGGCAAAAAGGCGCGGTCGCGTTCGGAGATTTTTTCGCCTTGTTCCTACCGGCAGTGGTCAATTGGCTGGTCCCGGCCGCGATCATCTCCTTATCGGTTCGCGCCGAACGACCCGCTGCGTTGCGCGAGGTTGTCCCGGTCAAACCGGGGGGGTACATCGTTATCGTCTTGTTCATTTCGACCATCGCGATGACGGTCGCGCTTCACCATTTTGCCCATCTGCCACCGTTTCTCGGCATGATGACGGGGCTTGGGCTGCTTAAGATCTTCGGGTATGTCATTCGCCGCACTGAATTGCGGCGCTGGACTCCGTTACCCGAGTTTGATTCGGAAGCAGTGAACATTCGCGATTATTACAAGCCCGCGGTCAAGCCCTTCGATATCTTCATCAGCATGAAGCGCATCGAATGGGATACATTGATGTTTTTTTACGGCGTGATGTTGTGCGTCGGCGGTCTCGGCGCCTTCGGGTATCTGGCGCTCGTGTCGCAGACGCTTTACGGGGATCTCGGGCCGACCGCGGCGAATATCCTCGTGGGCGTGGCCTCCGCGGTGATCGACAATATTCCGGTCATGTTCGCGGTCTTAACGATGGACCCCGAGATGTCGCTCGGCCAGTGGCTGCTCGTCACACTCACCGCCGGGGTGGGCGGATCGTTATTGTCGATCGGCTCGGCGGCGGGTGTGGCGCTTATGGGACAGGCGCGCGAAGTCTATACGTTCTTTGCCCATCTCAAGTGGACGTGGGCCGTGGCGCTCGGGTATGCCGCGAGCATAGCGGCGCATTTCGCATGGAACGCGGATACGTTCTAATTCCGATCATCTCCCGCTATTATCCGCAGCGGCAACATCAAACGTAAGCTAGGCAAAATGGCAAACTGGTTATCCAAGCAACGAACTATTGCGCGCCCGAACTTCAATCGCTGGCTGGTGCCGCCCGCCGCGCTGGCGATCCACCTTTCCATCGGGATGGCCTACGGGTTCAGCGTGTTCTGGATCCCGCTCGAACATGCAGTCGGCATCAGCGAGTCGGTCCCCTGCGACACGGATACGGGCGATGGGATCATAGACTCCGTGCGTGGAATTCTGGGCTATAGCGACTCGGGGCCTTGCGATTGGCAACGCAGTGCGCTCGGTTGGCTCTATACGCTGTTCTTCGTGTTCCTAGGATCATCGGCCGCGGTCTTCGGGCAATGGGTGGAACGCGAAGGCCCGCGCAAGGCCGGCGTCTACGCGTCCTGTTGCTGGGCCGGAGGGTTTCTGATCTCCGCGACGGGTGTGTACTGGCATCACATCTGGTTGTTGTGGCTCGGATCGGGGGTGATCGGCGGCATCGGCTTGGGCCTGGGATACATCTCCCCGGTGTCGACGTTGATCAAATGGTTTCCGGACCGCCGCGGCATGGCCACGGGCATGGCGATCATGGGGTTCGGAGGCGGGGCGATGATCGGCGCGCCGCTCGCCGATCTACTGATGAAGTATTATGCGGGGCCCGATTCGGTCGGCGTGTGGGAAACCTTCGTGACCTTGGGCGCAATTTATTTCGTCGCCATGATGGGTGGAGCCTTCGGGTACCGCGTGCCGCCGCTAGGATGGGCGCCGCCGGGCTGGCGGCCGAAACCTAACCGTAAGATACTGCAAGGTGTGCTATACGGCCGATCTGTAATGACGCCGCCGGGCTGGCAGCCGAACCCCAGCCGTAATGGCATGATCACGACCGGGCATGTGCACCTTAACATGGCGCATAAAACGCCTCATTTTTGGCTCCTATGGGGTGTGCTGTGTCTGAACGTGAGTGCGGGTATCGGCGTTATTGGCGTGGCCTCGCCCATGCTTCAAGAGGTATTCGGCGGCAAGCTCATCGGATTGGACATGCCACTCAAAGACCTGAGCGTCGAGCAGGCCGCGCAGGTTGCGACAATTGCGGCGGCGTTCACCGGTCTCCTGAGTCTCTTTAATATCGCCGGCCGCATCGGCTGGGCCTCCCTATCCGATTACATCGGGCGCAAGCGTACCTATTTCCTATTCTTTTCCTTGGGCGCGGTGCTGTATGCATCGGCGCCCTTCGCCGGGGAGATCAAGAACGTCGCGCTGTTTGTCGCGCTCTTTTGCTTGATTCTGACGATGTACGGCGGCGGCTTTGCCACAATACCGGCCTATCTGGCCGATATATTCGGCACGCAATTCGTCGGCGCCATCCACGGCCGCTTGTTAACGGCCTGGTCAACGGCGGGAATACTAGGGCCGGTGCTCGTGAATTATCTGCGCGAATACCAAGTGGCGCTTGGCGTACCCGTGGCGCAAGCCTACAACACCACGATGTATGTCTTGGCGGGTTTACTCGTAATGGGGTTCTTCTGTAACCTCGCGATGCGGCCCGTGGCTGCGAAGTACTACATGACCGACAAAGAGCTAGCCACCGAGCGCCGAATCGCGCATGAGTTTGGGTTGGAAAGCAGAAACTAATCGCGAGTGCTTATGAACGAAACCGGAAACCACGAGCACCCGAGCCCACTGAGCTGGCTATTGGTCGCCATCGCGTGGACCTTGGTCGGTTTACCCCTACTCTGGGGGATCTTTAGGACCTTGGAGAAGGCGAAGCTGTTGTTTGGCTCAGAGGTGATCGCGCCAACGTGAGGGTCCCGCCATCGAGCGGGTTCAATCCGCTAGCCCCTCCGGAACGATTCGCCTGGTTCAGAATCGCGGGCTCAACTTAGCGGACGCCGTTGTTGCCGGGATCAGTTGTTCGCGCCCCGAATGCGTCCGATACCGGTTGCGCTTTTTCGATGCTCCGAGCGTTGGCGGGCCAGGAAGCGACAAGACCTTTTTCACTCCCGCCAAGCTCATGAAACTGGCGTCGAGCAATTCCACCATTCGGCGGTCGCGAGAACGCGCGCTTTGGCCGCCCAATACCGCCGCGAGCAACCGGCGATCACCGCGCTTGGCCGAGGCGACCAGGTTGAAGCCCGAAGCGCGTACATACCCGGTCTTAATGCCGTCGCTCCCGGCATATCCACCGAGCAGGTGGTTGTGGTTACGGTAAGAGCGGCCCTTATAACGGAAGTGCTTCGTCGCGAACAGCGGATAATGCCGCGGGAAGTCGTTCAACAAGGCCAGGCCTAGCGTTACCATATCGCGGGCGCAACTGTACTGGCGGCGGTCAGGCAGCCCGGAGGCGTTGGAAAAGCGAGTGTTGGTCATGCCGAGGTAGCGGGCCTTCAGGGTCATCAAGCGAGCGAAATTGGTTTCGGTGGCCCCAAGGGCTTCCGCGAGCACCACCGCGGCGTCATTTGCCGAATGCGTAATCAAGGCGAGGATGGCATCGTCGACGCGAATCATTTGACCGCGGCGTAGCCCCAGCCGAGTCGCCTGCATGCGGGACGCGTGTGCCGAGACCCGCAGTTGCTGATCGAGCCGGAGTTGTTGCTGCTCGAGCGCTTCGAAGACCAGATACAACGTCATCATCTTCGTGAGCGAAGCCGGCTGTCTGCGGTGATCGGCATTGAATTCGTGTATTACCGCGCCGGAGCGCGCATCGACCACGATCGAGGCGTAACGTGGGTGGGCTTGCAGCGGCGGGGCGACCGTTATCCCGACTACCATCAGCGCGACGATCAATGGAAGGCGCGCCAATTCTTCGGCACGCACCGGCCAGAAGCGGCAACGTTTGGCAATTCTACGCATGCGGAACCTCGGTAACCCCTGATCGTTACATTCGTTGATAACTACCTTCGTAAGCCGTGCGCAACATGGCGTTTACACAGCTAGCAAATCGCAACCCACGTTCGTTGCCCGTTATCGGCAAACAACGCTAAACCTTTTCGATGATGCCGGTGTGATCCGCTATCCCCGTCGAGCCAGTCTCGGTGGCGCGGCCGGGCGGATTAAACCACGCGAGCTTCTCGTGTAACCGCACCACTTCGCCGACGATGACCATGAGAGGCGCGCGCAAGTTCTCACCTCGGGCATGAGACGGCACGCTGTTTAAGTTTCCGATGATCACCCGCTGCGACGGGGTGGTGCCTTGCTGGATCAGTGCGACGGGGGTCTCCGCGGCCATGCCGTGCGATAGCAATCCCTGGCAAAGAACGCCGAGCCCTTGCAAGCCCATATAGACGGCGATCGTTTGCCGTGGTTGCACCAAGGCATCCCAGTTGAGGTCCAAGGAGCCTTCCTTGAGGTGCCCGGCGACGAATACACAGGACTGAGCGTAATCCCGGTGTGTCAAGGGGATGCCGGCGTAGCACGCGCAGCCGGCGGCCGCCGTGATACCGGGCACTACCTGAAACGGGATGCCCTCCGCCGAGAGCGTGTCGATTTCCTCGCCCCCGCGGCCGAAGATAAACGGATCGCCGCCCTTGAGTCTCAGCACTCGCCGGCCCTGGCCGGCGAGCTCGATGAGCTTGCGGTGGATCTCGTGCTGCGGTACGGAACAGCGGCTGCTTTCCTTCCCGACATAGATTCGTTCGGCATCCTTACGCACGAGAGCAAGCACGGCGGGGGCTACGAGCCGGTCATAGAGCACAACATCGGCTTGCTGCATC
>JBIMKD010000167.1:0-9757 GCA_043673815.1 Chromatiales bacterium | reverse complement strand
CGGCATCGTTCTCGTCGGTCACCCTGCTGGTGCAGCCGGTCGCAGCCGCGGTGTTTGCCTGGGGGCTGCTCGCCGAACCTTTCGGCGTGCAGCAAGCGCTCGGCGGCGCGATCGTTCTCGCCGGAATTATGACGTGCCATCGGACAACCGTTAAAACGTGAGCCCGGCGGTGCGTGCTGCTCTGCTTAGCCCTTTTTTCCCGGAAGCCTTTATTCGATAGCTGTATAAATATAAAATTTCCGTGAAGTGCCTGTCGTGCGTTCGGATACCGTTCTCACATGGAAGGCGGTCCAAACACATTAGTCCGGAGACATAGATAACAGCGTCTGCATCCGGACGTGATGAGCGGAGGCAGGATCGACACGGTCCTCGCTGCTCGCAGTAATTGGTCAGCTCATGTGACGTTTCAGGTGATCGATCCCGAGGCGCGCCCGAGCGACCGCATGTTTCCATCCCGCGTAGAGCGCATCGCGCCGGTCCTGAGAGATCGCGGCCTCAAAGCGTCGCTCGGGGCGCCAGCCCACCGCGATCGCCTCTGTGCTTTCGAACAACCCCGTGGCGAGCCCGGCAAGATAGGCCGCCCCAAGCGCCGTCGTCTCGGTGATGGCGGTACGCGCCACCGGGATCCCGAGCAAATCGGCCTGAAGCTGCAGAAAGAAGTCGTTGCGCGCCATGCCTCCGTCTACGCGCAGCTCGGAGAGCGGAGTGCCGGCATCCGCTTGCATGGCCTCGACAACGTCGCGGGTCTGATAGCACGCCGCCTCCAGCACGGCGCGAACGAGGTGGGCACGCCCCGTCCCGCGCGTGAGGCCCGTGAGAGTGCCACGTGCCTCCGGGTCCCAGTAGGGTGCCCCCAATCCCACGAAGGCCGGGACTAGATACACCCCGCCGTTGTCCGGGACCGAGCGGGCCAGGGCCTCGGTCTCGGCCGCATCGCGGATGAGCCCGAGACCGTCACGCAGCCACTGCACGGCCGCCCCGGTCACGAAAATACTGCCTTCGAGGGCATAGGTGGGCCGCGCCTCAACGCCCAACTGCCAGCCGACGGTGGTCAAGAGCCGGTGGCGCGAGGCGACCGGCGTGTGACCCGTGTTCATGAGGAGGAACGCACCGGTGCCGTACGTATTCTTGACCATGCCGGGATCGAAGCAGGCCTGGCCGAAGGTCGCGGCCTGCTGATCGCCCACCATCCCGCCAATCGGAATGGGCGCACCGAAGAGCCCTGCCTTTGTCTCGCCGAAGACGTAGGCGCTCGGCCGCACCTCGGGGAGCAGCGAGCGTGGGATTTCAAACAGTCTTAGCAGCTCCTCGTCCCAGACTAAGGTGTGGATGTTGAAGAGAAGGGTGCGGGCGGCGTTCGAGCAATCGGTCGCGTGCACGGTGCCGCCCGTGAGCCGAAAGAGCAGGAAGCTGTCGACCGTCCCGAAGCAGAGTTCCCCGCGCTCGGCCCGGGCGCGCGCGCCCGGCACCTGGTCGAGCAACCAGGCGAGCTTCGTGGCACTGAAATAGGGGTCGAGTAGGAGCCCGGTCTTGTCCCGGACCATGGGCTCGAGACCCGCCGCCCGCAGGCGCTCGCAGTGCCCCGTCGTGCGGCGGTCCTGCCAGACGATGGCCTTCGCGAGCGGCCGGCCACTCGTCCGCTCCCAGAGCAAGGTCGTCTCGCGCTGGTCGGTGATCCCGATAGCCGCGACCTCGCGTGCGCTCACTCGGGCCTCGGCCAGCACCTGGCGGACCGTCTGGAGTTGGGTCTGCCAGAGCAGCTCGGGGTCGTGCTCGACCCATCCCGGATGCGGATAGTCCTGGGGATGCTCCTCCTGGGCCATCCCCAGCAAGGCTGCGTGCTCGTCGAAGAGCAAGGCGCGGGAGCTAGTCGTACCTTGGTCTAGGGCGAGGAGGTAGCGCATGGCCCGGCGCTTCAAGAATAAAGGAGCATCGCCTCTCGCTCCTCGATCCAGGAGGTTTCATCGGCTACTGTCAAAGCTTCCAGATCGGCCGAGGCTGCATTGGGATCATCAACCCATGAGCGCAGCAGCTCGCTGCCGTTTATGACATCGATAGCCAAACGATCGTGCTCATATTCATAGGGAAAATTACGCCACAGGTCATAGTCGGGGCGCAGCCGGCGCAGCGCTTTGAATGCGAGGGCCTGCAGGCGCCAAGGTCGGAAAGCATGGTGGTCATAGCTGCTGGCCTCGGCATGCACGTGCAGGCCGGCACATAGCGTGCCCGCATGTTTATGAAAGGCGGGCTCGAACCAGCAGGGCCGCAGACGGCAGCCTTGCACCCAGTGCGGCGCCAGCGAGCACATTTCCGCGAGTAGCGCGCGAGCATCGAGGTCGGGGGCACCGAATACTTCCAACGGGCGTGTGGTACCCCGGCCCTCGGACAAGGTGGTGCCCTCGAGCATGACCGTACCCGGATAACAACGCGCCATCCAGAGATTGGGGGCATTGGGACTAGGATTAACCCAGCAGCGTTCGCTGAGCGGCCAGCCGTAGCCCGGTCCCTGGTTGGGTAACCAGCCGTCCATCGGAATGACACGATGATCCACATCCAAGCGCAACGTTTCGACGAACCAACGCGCCAGCTCGCCTATGGTCAGGCCGTGCCGCATGGGCAGAGGGCCGGCACCGACGAAGCTATCCCAACCCGCACGCAAGCGCAGTCCTTCCACAGGGCGTCCTACCGGGTTCGGTCGGTCGAGCACCCATACCGCCTTACCGTGTCTTGCGGCCTCTTCCAAGACGTAGCGCAAGGTCGTAATGAACGTATAGATGCGGCAGCCTAGGTCTTGCAGATCGACCAGCAATAGGTCGAAAGCGTCCATCATGGCTGCGGTCGGACGGCGCACCTCGCCGTATAGACTGAAGACGGGAATGCCGTGCACCGGATCGTAAAAATTGGGCGATTCGACCATGTTGTCCTGTTTGTCGCCGCGGAGCCCATGCTGCGGTCCCAGAGCCGCGCTGAGCCGGACGTCGCCAAGTGCCACCAGCGCATCGAGCGAATGGGTGAGATCCTGGGTCACCGACGCCGGGTGGGCGAGCAATCCCACGCGGCGGCCGGCGAGCGGCCGACGCAGCGCAGGTTCTTCCAGCAGTCGGTCGATACCAAACCTCATACCGGGCGGTACCAATCTCCCAAAACGCGGGATTGCTCCAATACCAGCGCGAAAGCGTCCGCATGATGGAAATCGGGCCGGTGGGGCGGATGCGCCAGCGCCCAGTAGGAAAGCGAACCGTTTTTCTCTGCGATGACCGCTGCTAAGGCCAGTCGCATACCCATGACACCATCGCCAAAGCCTCGAGCCGGTTGGTTTTCGTTAAGCAGAGTGTACCATGTCGATCTTGCGAAATGAGCGTACGTGCACAACCGACGTATAACGCCCGTAGGTGGCACGACAGGTTTTTGAGCTTGCGCTAGCAGATAGATTGCGACATGGCGGTGCAGGATTTAAAACGCGATTGCTTTTCCGACACTGAGCGAGGCGCAGATCGCGCGGCTTGGGCGTTATGCGGGCGCAACGCCGAAAACGATCCGGGCGGGGGACGCGCTTTTTCGTTGTGGCGATCGCGATTCCAACTTTTTCGTCATCAAGTCCGGTGAAGTCGAGCTTGTCGATGAGACCGGCGAGAAGCCGAAGGTGATCAGGGTCCTGGGCGCAGGAGAATTCACCGGCGACGTCGCTCATTTGACCGGCAACCCGAAGGTGGTCACCGGCATGGCCAAGATCGATTCCGAAGTGTACGAAATCTCGGACAAAGCCTTACGCGAGATTTTGAATCAAGACCCGCAGCTGAGCGATATTATCCTACAAGCATTCATTGCTCGCCGGCAATTGATGCGAGAGTCGGATGATTTCACGGGCTTGCGCGTGATCGGTTCCCGCTATTCGCGGGACACGTTCCGGATCCGCGATTTTTTGGCGAAGAATCGCGTGCTGTTCACCTGGCTGGATTTGGAAGGCGATCCCGCGGTAGGTCAGGTGCTCAAGCAATTTGGAGTGACCGAAGCCGACACGCCTATCGTGGCCTGCGCTCACCGGATGCTTCTGCGTAACCCGTCGAACCGCGAGTTGGCGGAGACCATCGGCATTCGCCGGCCGGTGGAACAGGTGGTCTATGATCTCGCCATCGTCGGCTCGGGACCGGCGGGGCTCGCCGCGGCAGTCTATGGCGCTTCCGAAGGATTGAACACCGTGGTCCTCGAACGCACCGCTCCGGGAGGTCAGGCCGGCAGCAGCATGCGCATCGAAAATTATTTGGGATTTCCAACCGGAATCACCGGCAGCGAACTGGCCGATCGCGCCGTTCTGCAAGCCGACAAGTTCGGCGCGCGGGTTTCCATTCCCACTCCAGTGATTAACCTGACTTTCGACAAAGCGTATTCGGTTCTCGGATTGGAAGGCGGCGAAACGGTCATTGCCAAATGTCTGCTGATCGCGTCAGGCGCGGAATACCGCCGCCTCGGCGTGGACGGTTGCGATCAATTCGAGGGCTGCGGTGTTTATTACGCGGCCACGCCGAACGAAGCGCAGATGTGTCGCGCGTCGGATGTTGTGCTTGTCGGGGGCGGCAACTCCGCTGGTCAGGCGGCTGTCTATTTAGCACAGAACGCGCGCAAGGTGTTCCTTTTGGTCCGCGGCGATGATCTTGGCAAAAGCATGTCCAGTTATCTCGCCCATCGGATTATGAATACACCGAATATCGAGATACTTCGCTGCACTACGGTCGGACGCATGCTCGGCGATGGCCATCTCAGCGCAGTTGAAATCGTCAACAAACGCACGGGCGAAAAGCGGACTCTGCAAACGGCCGCACTCTTCAGTTTCATCGGCGCGACGCCGCGGACCGATTGGTTGCCGCTCGAAATCGAGAAGGACGAGAAAGATTTCGTACGCACTGGAATTGCTTTCGCCGATTCGCCGGACTGGACGTTGACGCGCCAGCCGTTCCTGCTGGAAACGAGCCGGCCGGGCGTATTCGCCGCTGGAGATGTGCGTTCAGGCTCAGTCAAGCGCGTCGCCTCCGCCGTCGGCGAAGGCTCAATGTCGGTCCAGTTCGTACACGAATTTTTGAAAGAGAGGTGAGCTGATGTCGAACGGAACCTGCGCTCATCTTCCCGCTGCTTGGCTCTGTTGTTTCGTGGGAGCACCTGTCCTTCCACGGGTTTGGGCGCCGCGATACCGCGGCAGGTCGCGTTCCAGAGCAGGGGAAAGGTCGCGGGCGTGGGTCATGAGAGGGCACATGGGAAGGTCCGCATCACCGCCCGTAACCGGGGTGCTCAGTTATCGCCCAAGACCACGATGACGGGCTCCGCCGCAGCCAGCGTCGTTATTTAGTCCCAAGGACACTGCCAAAAGCAGGGCCGGCCGAATTACCAATGATATTCCCATCATCGTCCGCTCTCGATCAATAGGAGGCGGCTCCCCCTTCCTCTCGGGCATCGAAAGCACCTTCCAATAGACCCTGAGGCGTGATTCGAATGGCGTAGACGCGCCCGACAGTTTTTTCGGAGAGCGAGTGACCGCGATCTTGCAGCGCTTTCCGGACATCTGAGGGGAGCATTTTGTCATGGAACAGCTTGTCAGGACTGTATTGATGGTGAATGCGCGGCGCCTGGACTAGTTCATCGAGATCATAGTGCGGCGCGGTAAGTGCCCGGTAGGTGACCTGAAAGATGGCGTTGATGATGGACGGTCCTCCGGGTGCACCCAAGACCATGAAAAGTTTGCCATCCTTTTCAAGAATGGTAGGTGTCATACTGCTCAGGGGGATCTTCCCGGGACGGACCTCGTTAAGCGGGCTTTGCGTCAAACCAAATAGATTGGGTTGACCTGGTTTGGTCGTGAAATCATCCATTTCGTTATTCAGCGCGATCCCAAATTTCTCGGTAACGATACCGGAGCCGTAGGGGCCATTGAGGGTCGTCGTAGCGGCCACGGCGTTTCCTTCACCGTCAACGATGCTGTAATGCGTGGTATGTTTGACCGCATCTCTGCCTGCGGGACCTGGCGCGCGAATTTCGAATCCCTTTCGGTCGAAGGTGGTCTTCTTCTCGATACTGATGCTCGTGACCCATTTACGGATGCGGCTGCCCGCATAAAGCGCATCTGGTCGGATCCGCATAAACTCAGGATCTGCCAGATACTGGCGTTCAAAGAAGGCCCGGCTCATGATCTCCGCCATCACATGAAGTTCGGAGCTACTGAATGGAGAAAGCTCGCTAAGCTTGATCAACTCGGCCATCTTGAGCTCACTGATGAGCAGCGTCCCGCCGCTCGACGGCGGCGGCATTGAATAGACATCCGCGCCAAACACCCTGGCGTGCAGCGGCGCAATCCAGCGGGCCTGGTAGGAGCGGAGATCCTCATGGCCGAGAATACCGCCCTCTTTCTTTGTAGTTTCAACGATGTCTTCCGCAATCCCTTTCTTGTAGAAGGCATCAGCACCGTACCTTTGAATAAGCATCATGGCGCGGGCTAACTGAGGTTGTTTAAAGCGATCGCCGACCTTATACGGCTTCCCCTTATTGTAAAAATATTTCCGTCCGGCTGCCGAGAAGTGCTTGATGTTCTCTTCTATCATCCGGGCGAATTCTTCGGTGACCATAAAACCCTGCGTTGCAAGCTGCACGGCCGGTTCAATGTCGGCGTGCCAGGAACGTTTGGCAAAGCGCTTGTGTAGTTCGAATAGTCCACGAACGGTACCGGGTGTAGCTACCGCGAGGGCGCCGATGGCTGAGGCATTGGTCTTGGGAGCCTGCAGATACATGCCGCTGCTTGAACGTAACGGGGCCCGCTCACGGTGATTCAGCGCCAAGACCGCGTTATTAAAACGTACGGCCATAAATCCACCACCCCCGAGGCTCGCATAGTAAGGTCGCGTGACTGCCAGCATAAACGCTGTGGTAACAGCGGCGTCCGCTGCATTCCCACCGGCTTGTAAGGTTTGAACTCCGGCCTGCGAGGACAGATCGGAATCACTGACCACAAGCCCATGTCTTCCAAATGTGGGCCGGCCCGAAGCCGGGGTTCCAGCGAAGAAAAAACACAAGATAAAGACGATGGCGCTAAACCTATTCATCCGTTCCGGCTAATCTTTCTCCGAGACAACCACGTAGCCTCGGTAATGATCTCCGTCTTTGGTATGCATGGCCTGATAAAGATGGAGGACAGGGACCCAGTACCATGGATTTTTGTGGCTTGCGACATCCATTAGTAAGACAGAGTCACTGAGACTATCATAGGCTACGACTGGGGTAATATGTCCACTTGTGGTCGTTCCCAGGCTCCGACCCTTGAAATTCACGATAAGAAAACGTTGGTGATCAGGTAGGACGGTCTTTGCTGTTTCTCGAAATAGTTGCGAACCGCGTTGGGTGTTTTCATCGGAAGCATACCGGAGCTGAACCTCTGTTTTATAAACTTCGAGGAGGCGCTGTAGTTGCGCCAATGTCACTCCAGGATCGAACGCTGACGGGTTCAGCTCGTTCTCTTTCGTGATGTTTTTGAGCTCAATGAGCTGCCTTGGCTTAACGCGATCGGTTTCAACGTTCAAGAAGGTCAGCTGAGAGTAACTGGGGAAGGTAAACGTACCCCCTCCAAATGCTTTGGGTGCTTGAACTGCGAGTTCCGGTTGATTTGGAGCAGTATTCTTGTGGAGTCGCAAGGCATTGAGAACCATGACCGAGCTTGCGATGCCGCAATAGCCCGGATTAATCTGCGGTTGATACGTCTGGGCCAACTGGAAGAAATCCTGCTTATATTTGGCCCGTTCGAACAGCTTTTTTCCGACCTCTGAATTCCAGGGAATCAATACGACTTCTTTTCGGTCTTTTGAAAACTCGCTCGGGCCAAAGGTGCCGTAGTCCGCAGCCCCTGTTTGGGGGTAGAGCGCTAATAACCCCAAGAGGGGGTACACAGCCAACTTTCTATGCGTCATGGTAATTTCCTCCGGCGATGGACACAGTTTCAAGCCGCGAGACGTAGCACACCTTGCAGTGCATCTCCGTTCTCTTTATTCTTCAGAACTTCAGATAACACGTTGATGTAAGGCGCAAAACGCATTGCGTGTTAGACACTGCGCGATGTGCATGACTAAAGGTTCGGCGCTTCCGGCCTTAAGCGGCCCTGGCATTTTCCTGGGACCACGCGACGTACAGGATGCTTACATGAATATATCGATAGTTCCACTTTATGCCGCACTATTGGCCGCTCTTTTCATAATTCTAAGCGTGCGCGTCATACGAACGCGGCGTCAAGAGAGAGTTGCGGTTGGGGACGGCGATAGCTTACGGTTGCGGCGTGCCATTCGCGTTCATGCTAATTTTTCCGAGTATGTGCCTTTGGCCTTGATATTGGTGACATTCGTCGAAATGCAGCAGTTCTCACCCATAATTGTTCACATGCTTTGCTTGATGCTGATCACTGGTCGGGTATGCCACGCATATGGTGTTAGCCAAGAAGATGAAGACTTTAGATTCCGGGTAGCCGGTATGGCCCTAACGTTTACACCAATCGCCATAGCCATGGTGTTGCTCGTCGGTTCGTTTTCGGTCCAGCCCGCGTAGTTCGAGTTATTCGCGCGCACAAAAGCCATCGCCGAAGGCGCGCAATCCCTTCCCGAGCAATAGGCGGCTTACATTTGCTGAGTTGAGCTGCCTCCCACAGCAGTGGACCCCAAGCATTGGACGTGCGTGACCTCGCCCACCGCGGGCGTTAGGTCATCGTTGGTGACAAGTAAGTCATTGTCGGTGTCGAACGGTAGCTTATCTGGGCAGCGGTCTGCGTCGGCGTCGGCGATTTGTTCGACCTTGCACCTGAGCGATGAGCTCGAAGCCGTGCGCCTGCTCGCGCCCGAGCTCGAAGAGGAATAGGTGATCCCGACCAAGCGCCGACTGACCGCGATGCTCAGCAGAAACCTGCCGGCCGACACAGAGGGGGTTGAGTATTCACGGCTTATCAGCCTTGACGGCGATCGACGCCCGGATCTCGCGCAGCTTTGCCTTGACCGCCGCCGCGTTCGCGGGTCCCATGCGGATCAGAGTTTTCTGGCCCCAGGAACGTTTTTCCACTTCTGGATCGGCGAACTGGTAGAGCACCTTGGGCTGGACGAGCTGGATGGGCTCGCTGATCTCGGGCGTTGCCAGCAAATGGTCGATGATCGGGATCAAGCGGTCGTTAAAGTAGCGGCCCGGATAGCCGAGGGCCTCGTAGGCTTCCTGAAAGAGCGGATAGTAACGCCGGTATACATCCGCGACCCGTTTGGCGTCTACTGCCCGCAGTGCCGAGATGTAAGGCTCATAGCGCTTCGCATTGTCCGGCCTCAAGGTGATGATTGTGTCGTCCTTGGCGTTGACCACCGGCAGCCCCGGGACATGCTTCACGGGGCGGAAATGCAGCGGCACGGGGCCGCGATCCAGGCTATCGATCGTCGCGACCAAATGTCGAATGATCTCCGTCGGGAGGAGAAAGGCCTCAACGGGCGCCTTGCCGAAGCTTTTCTCCATGGAGTCCTGCACGGCTTCGTCGCTCTCGTCGAGCGCGGGCAGCGGCGGCGCCTGCTCCGGCGCTTCGGTCGCCGGAACGGGATAGTGGATCTCCGGTTGAGCGGTTTCGGGCGCCGGCGCTGGCGTCTGGGGCGGCGGAGCGCTCGCGGTCTCCGTTGGTTGCGGGCCTTGCCTGTAATAAAAAACCGCCGCAGCGACAGTGAGCACCGCCACAATCGCCAGGACAATCCATCTCGTTGTCGTCATG
>JBIMKD010000166.1:0-16464 GCA_043673815.1 Chromatiales bacterium | reverse complement strand
GATGCGGCGTAACAGCCAACCCAGAGGGCGCGATGGGAAATTCGCCAGGATTTCCGCGAGCCGCTGTTCGATGATGGCGACGGCAGCGGCACCGATAGACTCGACCAAGGGTCGATCGCCGGCTTGTCGGCCCTCGTCCTCGAAACGTTTGAGAACGCAGCTTAGAAAATACATCTCGGCGAGAATGTCCGCGAAGCGCCCGGAAAGATGCTCGCGGCGTTTGAGCTCGCCGCCGAGCAACAGCAGCGCGAGATCCGCGCTGAGCGCGAAACTCGCGCTGAGACGGCCGATCTCCGCATACCAGCGGCCGGCCGGTCCCGCCTCCGGCGTTGTTACCGAACGGGCGCGGGTGAGGTTATGCACGAACGCCTGAGCCAGATTCCGCAGCAAGAAACCGAGGTGGCCCGCGAGCGCCTCATCAAAAGCGGCGAGCCCAGCCTGCTGATCGGATCCCAAGGCGGCCTGGATCTCCTTGTATAACCAGGGATGGCAGCGAATGGCGCCCTGGCCGAACACGATGAGGCTGCGGGTGAGAATATTAGCGCCCTCGACCGTGATGGAGACCGGCACGCCCTGGTACGCATTAGCCATGTAGTTGCTCGGCCCCTCGCAAATGGCCCGGCCGCCGAGGATGTCCATGGCGTCGTTGACGACGCGCCGTTGGCGTTCGGTGGCCTGGTATTTCAGGATCGCCGAAATCACCGCCGGCTCTTGGCCGTGATCCAAGGCCACGGCCGTGATCCGGCGCGCCGACTCGACCGCATAGGCCTCGGCGGCGATATGCGCCAAGCGTTCCTCGATCCCTTCGAAGCGGCCGATCGGCAGCTTGAATTGCTTGCGCACCCTGGCGTAAGCCCCGGCGTAGCGAGCACAATATTTAACCGCGGCGGCGGCAAGCGCCGGCAGGGAGATAGAGCGTCCCACGGCCAAGCGTTGCATCAGCATGCGCCAGCCTTGGCCGAGCCGTTCGCGGCCACCGATGACCATGTCCATCGGGATGAACACGTCCTCCCCTGCGGTCGGGCCGTTCTGAAACGCCAGCTTGAGCGGGAAGTGCCGGCGGCCGATGCGGACCCCGGGATGGTTCGTGGGAATGAGCGCCAAGGTGATGCCCACATTGTCCTCGGTTCCCACCAGATGTTCCGGATCGTAGAGTTGAAACGCAAGGCCCAAGACCGTCGCCACGGGCGCTAAGGTGATATAGCGTTTTTCCCAGGTGATGCGAATTCCGAGGACGCTTTGCCCTTGGTATTCGCCCTGGCAGACCACGCCGCGGTCGGGGATGGCCGAGGCGTCCGAGCCGGCGTAGGGACTGGTCAAGGCGAAGCAGGGGATCTCCCGGCCCTCGGCGAGCCGGGGTAAGTAATAGCTTTTCTGGGCCTCGGTGCCGTAATGCATGAGGAGCTCCGCCGGTCCGAGCGAGTTCGGCACCATCACCGTGACCGCCGCGCTGCCGCTTCGCGATGCGACCTTCGCGACTACCGCGGAGTGGGCTTGCGCCGAGAACCCGAGCCCGCCGTAGTCCTTGGGGATTATCATGCCGAGGAAGCGGTGCGCTTTGACAAAATCCCATATCTCGGGCGGCAAATCGTGCAGCTCGTAAGTGATCCGCCAGTCATCAATCCTGCGGCAAAGCTCGTCGACCGGGCCATCGAGGAAAGCCTGTTCGTCGGGCGTCAAGGAGGGTTTCGGTAACTTCAGCAACCGCTGCCATTCGGGCCGGCCCGAGAACAGCTCGGCGTCCCACCAGACATTACCGGCCTCGAGCGCCTCGCGTTCCGTCGTGGACATCGCCGGGAGCTTGTGGCGGTAAAGGCGCAGCAGTGGCGCGCTATAGAGATAACGGCGAACGAGGGGGATGTTCGCCAGGGCGACGGCTACCCATAGGAGCCAGGCTACCGCGGCGAGAAACCCCGGGAGCTGCAAGGAAGCCAGCGCGACGGCCAGAGCCATTCCCGCCGTCCAAGCCCACAAGGGCGCGGCGAAATAGGCGAGGGCGCCGAAACCCCCGATCACGGCTAGAAGGAATAGTAACGCGTTCATCTGCCCTCCCAATCTTATTAGCCCGGCTGCCAAACCACCATGAAGACCCTGCCAGCATTATGCTTGACAAGCCTAATGTTTAACAGGCGTCAAGGTCGCGGGCATGCTGTTCCGTCAGCTCGCCAAATTCATGCTCGCGCCGCCATACGGTCTTTCGCAAACGCGACGCGTTCTTCCACGGCATAAGTCCGAGCGGCGATCCGCTCGATGAGTTGTAGCCTAGGAAGGAGACCCGCGCCATTGGCGATCTGGATGTTGAGACCTGGACGTGCGTTCAGCTCCAAGAGCAAGGGTCCCTTGTCGCGATCGAGCACGATATCGACCCCCACATAACCCAAGCCCGTGAGATCATAGGCTTGGGCCGCGATCGCGAGCAGCCGATCCCAGTGCGGGATTTGGAGCCCGCTGACGGGATTGCCGGTGTCGGGGTGCTCGGTCACGACCTCGTTGCGCCACACCGCGGTCAGGGTGCGCCCGGTCGCGATATCCACACCGGCGCCGATGGCGCCCTGATGCAAATTGGCCTTGCCGTCGGAGAGGCGCGTGGGCAGGCGCACCATGGCCATGACCGGGAAGCCCTGAAACACCACGATGCGGATATCCGGAACGCCCTGGTAGCTGATCGCCCCGAACAAGGGGTCAAACTGCACGCGGTATTCGATTAAGGCCTTGTCCGGGTGACCGCCGAGGCTGAAGAGACCGCTCAGTATGTTCGATGCGTAATGGGCTAGCTGGGATCGGTCCATGATGACGCCGCTCACCAATCGGTACATGTTTTTGGCCCGTCCAGCTACGACCAGCACGCCGTCTCCGCCGCTGCCTTGGGCGGGTTTGATCACGAATTGCCAATGCCCTGCGAGGGTGTCATGGATATCTTCTATCTGGTGTTCGATCTCAATCACGCCGTAGAGCTCCGGTACGGAAAGCCCGGCCTTCAAGGCCAGTTGCTTGGTCCTGAGCTTGTCATCGACCAAGGGATAGAGATGCCGCGGGTTGTACGCCAGCGTGTAGCGGTTATTGCGCTCGTTGAGCCCCAGCACGCCCGCCTCCCGCAGGCGCCGAACGGTGCCGAATATCATGGCCGCGGCGAGGCGAGGGCCTTGAAGCGCCTTAACTCAACGAGACGATAACCTGTGTATTTACCCAAAAGCAGCGACCCCGCGAGGAGCACGAGTAATAGTTCCGGAAACACAAACATCAGGTGCTCGGTGTAGGCGGCGGCCATCGCCAGGTAAGCCAAGGCCGCTACGATCAGACTGCCGAGCCCTTGCTGAATCGCCTCGGCCGGTCCGCGCTCTTCCCATACGATCGACATGCGTTCGATGGTCATGGTCATGATCACCATCGGGAACAAGGCGACCGAGAGCCCGCGTTCCAGGCCCAGATGGTGGCTGACGATACTGAGCGCCGCCATGAGCAACACCACCACGATCAGCACCGCCGCGAGCCGCGGGACCAGCAGCAGCTGCAGGCGCTCGAAATAGAATCGCACGCTGAGACCCAAGGCCACCACGGCGCAGAACAGGACCAATCCCCAAAGCAATTGCGTCTCCCGGAAGGCGAGCCCGATGAGCACCGGCATGAAGGTGCCGAAGGTCTTGATCCCCACGACATTGCGCATGATCAGCAATAGAAAGGCACCTACCGGCACCGCAAGCAAAACCCGGTAGACACTCTGAGTTTGCATCGGCAGGCTCAGCAAGGAGAATTCCAGGAGTCGAGGATTGACGATGCGGCCTCGCAAGGCCGCGGCCTCGAGACCGCCCGCCTCGGTGCGCCGGACGGCGATCGTGTAGTGAACCTTGTCCCCCCCCTTTACCTTGACCAGACGTTCCGGCCCGATCGCGAACACCAGGTAATCGCCCGGTAAACCGGTCTCGCCCGTGCCGAGATCAAAGGAGCTCCATCGCCCCTCGGCGTAGACCTGCAACCATGACAACATCGCCGCTTCACCGCTTTGGAGCGTGAGCCTTACGCCCTGCAGCAGCCGCGCCGGGACTTGGGCGAGCGCCAGCACGCGCAGCGCCGCCTCCGCAACGCGGTCGCGATCGGGCCGCGGACCGGTGAGCAGCGCCGCGTTGCTGTCTTTGTGCGGCTCCCACAGATGCTTGATCAGTTGTGCGACCATCGTATCGAGGTCCGCGGATTGCTCGCGCACGGATTTCAGCAGGGTTTCCGCGGCCGCGAGATACGGACCTTCAAGGGGGGGCGGCGGTTGGCGCTCGGGTTTCTTGGCGATGGTCTCCTCTTCCGCCGGTTCCAGCGCCTGAACCGAGGATCGATAATACAACGCCTGCGCTCCGCTCGCCTTGCGGATCGCCCACGCCGCCTGGCGGTTACCGTTGACGAGCGTCGTCGTGAGACCGAAGCCTCGCGAGATGAAATTTTCGTCCACGACCGCCAGCCGAGGCGAGGTCCGCGGAATATACATCGACACCTTCACCGGACCGCCGCGCGCCACGAAGCTGATACGCACCTCGACATCCCAGAGATCGGACTTTTCGCCCGGAACGATCGGGAAACCCAAGACTAAGATCTTGTATAAAAAAAGACCCGCGCCGAGGAGCGTCAGTAGGGATGATAAAATATAAACATGGCGGCTACCCACCCGGGCCCACCCCTTTGCAGTCTGGTTCGCGGGTATAGGTAAGCGTCGCGTCGACTAGGATATTCTCCTTTAGAAAGCTCCGCCCAATCAACATCGGATAGAGAAAGCCTTTGCGATTGACCAGATTCACCTCGACGTCCTTGTATATATCGCCCATACAGACGCCGAGCACCACGACGGGCCGCGTTTGCAGTTTGCCGAAATGCCGCCGGATCCGCGCCCGGCGCTCCAATTGCCGTTCGATCTTGACCTTGTGGCCATGCCGATCACTGACCTCGAAACGCATCCAGGGGTTTCCGTCGCGGGTAAATTCATCGATGTTACGGGCGTTGACCGAGGAGTTCTTCGCCCCGGTATCGATCTTCGCTTTCAAGATCATCTCTCCGGGGTAGAGCTTGATCCTCTCCAGCCGCCCCACGATCTCCTTCGCGTGCACGCCGTGCGGCAGAAGGACTATTAGCAGGAGAATAATCATTATCGCAGATTTCGGTAAGTGCATGTGGTTGAGCACGGATGGGGCAAAAATACCAGGATCAAGCGGGCGATTTTAACGTTGATTAACGACCGGGGCTACGGCGCCTCCGGTGCTGTTGCGCCGCGTGCCGTCGGCCCGTTGTGACATAGTTAACATTTTCCTCGATCATCGCACACGACAACGTTATTATCGGGAAGGATCCGGCATTGATGTCTATACGCGCCGGGAGGCTGCCAATGGCAGAAGAACAACCGCCTAAAAAAGTTCCGGGCGCCGCGGGCGCCACGCTGCGCAAGGCGTGGGCGATCCTGTCCGCGGTGATCGCCTCGGTGGTGTTGCTAGCCACCGGGTATGCCGCGTACCGATTGCTCCCGAACCGCGCCGTCAGTTATGCGGACATCGAAGAGCATTTTAAGTACGGTTCCACGGGAGCCGAAGTCAATCTCGGAAGTCCGTACTGGATCTGGCAGGCTGCCCCGCTGGTCTGCGTCGAGTCCTTGACCGAAGTCGCCGGCGGCAGCTTAGCGCAGGATTATCTCACGCGAGCCGCGGCCTACATGAGCGATGAGGCCGGCGCCACGGAAGCCCGCAGACAGCTTTCCCGCGAGGGGTACAAGGCGCTCGGGCTTGTCTATGAGCATGACGGCAGCGGTCAGGAACGCGATCTCCCGGCCGGTATTTCCAAGCGCCGGTATCTCGGAGTGGATCGGGTGTTCCTAAACTGCGCGGCTTGCCACGCGGGCACGGTGCGTAAAACTCCCGATGATCCAGCGGTCTTAGTCCTCGGGATGCCGGCCCATCGCTTTAACTTCTACGCTTTCGAGCATTTCTTTTTCCAGTGCGCCGGGCACAAGCGCTTTTCCAAGCGCGATCTGATCCCCGAAATCCGGGCCCTCGGGGGCCATCTAAGCTGGATCGATCGCTATGGCGTCTATCCGGCCGCCATCGCGCGCATGCGCGAGCGCGGGCAGTGGCTCGCGGGCAGGCTCGGTTTCTCGTACCGCCAACCGCAGTGGGGGCCCGGCCGAGGCGACATTTTCAGTCATGCCAAGGGTCTCTTTAACATGCCTTGGGAGCACCTGCCCGATTGGCGGACCGAGCGAAAGGTGGACCCGCGGAGCCTAGGCACCGCGGACTTCCCGTCGATCTGGTTGCAAGGGCCGCGCAGGAAGCGCTCGGACGGGCGTGAGATGGAGCTGCATTGGGACGGCAATAACGATCGCGGCAAGGAGCGCCACTTGAGTGGCGTTATCAGCACCGGGGCCTTGCCACCGAGCATCGACCATCAGGCCCTATGCCGCATCGAGAGCTGGTTGCTCGATTTCACCCCCCCGAACTACGACGATATCTTTCCGATCGACAACGCTCTAGCCAACCGCGGCGAGCCGCTTTACCGCCGCTACTGTGCGGGTTGCCACGGTGTTAACGGGCAAGACTTCGCGGGCCGGCGGGTCGGATTTGTCACCCCCATCCATGAGATAGGCACCGACCGCTACCGCTTGGACAATTTCACCGAGGAGCTCGCCGTCAACCAGGCCACGGTCTTTGCCGGGCAGGCGCGGCAACCCTGCAGTGCCGATTTCGGCGCCGGCGGATCGCAAACCACCGCGGGAGCGGACGGCGGCGGACGCTTGGCGGCCGTCCAAGTGGAGGAGGAGAACACCTTTCGCTTCACGCATTTTCATAAAACCCACGGTTACGCTAACCAGCCGCTCGACGGGATCTGGCTGCGCGCGCCCTATCTGCACAACGGCTCGGTGCCGAGCCTGCGCGATCTCTTGGAACCGAGCGAAAACCGGCCGGCGGTGTTCTACCGCGGCAATGATGTCTACGACCCGCAGAACATGGGATTTCGCTCCGACCTACCCGAGGCGGACGGTACAAAGTTCTTCACCTTTGATACTCGGGTCCCGGGCAACGGCAATCAGGGGCACGAAGGAGCCGCATACGGCACCGAATTGTCCTCGGACAAAAAAAACGCCTTACTCGAGTATCTCAAGACCTTTTAGCCGCGACCCATGAGTATCATCACGAAGACCGGTCCAAAGCGGATCGGGATTGCTCTTCCGATACTCTTGACTCTGGTCGGCGTCGTGGGTTACATCGCCTGGGAGCGCGGATTTCGCGAGCATCCGCAACCGGATTGGGTGCGGCGCGATGATGCGACGCGCTTCATGTATGGCTCGATCGGCGCGGAGCGGGATGCGGGTATTCCGTACTGGATCTTTTACGTCCTGCCGCGGATGTTTCCGGAAAAGCTTACGGGCCCGGGCGGTTACGCCGCGCTCGGCCTGCCTTGGGAGGAAGGGCAGGAGTTGCCCATCGGGTTCACGAAAAAGACCCTCGGTTTTCCGCGCGTCGCCAACAACTGCGCGCTGTGTCACACCGCGCGTTATCGGACCGCACCGGATGCCAAGCCCGTGTTTGCGCCGCTGGGACCGGGTCACACGACGAATATCCAGGAATTCTTGCGGTTCGTGATCGATTGCGCCAAGGACCCGCGCTTCAACAGTGACAATATCCTGCAGGAGATCGAAAACGTTACCAACCTAGACTGGATCGACGCGCTGATGTACCGCTTCTTCATCATTCCGGCCACGAAGCAGCGCTTGCTGGAACGCGAGTCGCAGCATCCGTCGATCTACCGCACCGATGTCCCCGACTGGGGACGCGGCCGGGACGACGCCATAAACCTCATTAACTATTCTCTGAACCCGATCGACGACACCTTCGGCCCGGCTGACTTTCCAGCGATCTGGAACCTCAAGAAATACGACTCGACGCCCGCCGACAGGGATCCGCAACGCATGAATCTCGCAGGCGATACCTGGGATGCGTATACAGTCGTCATGGATTCAGCGCTCGGGCTTTTGGGCGGCCCGCCGCATGATACCGAGGAGCTTATCGAGAAGGTGAAATGGATCACGGACTACGCCAAACGCACCCCGCCGCCCGCGTTCCCGTTTCCGATCGACACCGCGAAGGCCGCCGATGGAAAAACCGTGTTCGATGCGCAATGCGCCTTCTGCCACGCCGAGGACAGCAGTCGGGTCGGCCGGCCGCTGCCGCTGGTCGAAATCGGCACCAGCCGCGGCCGCTTGGATCGCTGGAACAGAAGCGCCGCCGTCAAGGCCAACCGGGCGGTCGCGGGCATGGGCATCGAACGCCGCGGCCTCGTGGAAGAGGATCTCATCGGATACAAGGTGCCGCACCTCGACGGGATCTGGCTGCGCGCGCCTTACCTCCATAACGGCTCGGTACCGACCTTGCGCGATCTCTTGGACGCCGCGGCAAAACGGCCGCGCGTTTTCTATCGCGGCTACGATGTCTACGATCCCGAGCGCATCGGGTTCATCGCGCAGGGGTCCGAGGCCGAGCGCATCGGGACGCGCTTTGAGGTCAGCAAGCGAGGCAACGCAAACCAAGGGCACGAGTTAGGGACCCACCTCTCCGGAGAGGAGAAAACCGCACTCATCGAGTACTTAAAAACCCTTTAGCGCTGGATGACATTGAAGACACTGATCCTGGGGGGGGTGCGCTCCGGCAAGAGCCGGCTCGCGGAGACACTCGCCCTGCAAAGCGGGCTTCCGGTGACCTATGTCGCCACTGCGATCGCGGGCGACGAGGAGATGCGCCACCGCATCGAGTTGCACCGGCAGCGGCGTCCGGCCGCCTGGACGGTGGTGGAAGAACCCTACGCACTCGCCGGCGCCCTGCGCGCGTATGCGCTGGAAGGCCGGTGTGCCATCGTGGACTGCCTCACACTCTGGCTCACGCAGCTTCTATGCGCGGGCGAGGAGTTACTCGCGAAAGAACGCGACGCGCTGCTGGCCGTGCTGCCCGAGATCGAAGCTCACCTCATCCTGGTGAGCAATGAGACCGGCCTCGGCATCGTCCCACTCGATGCCCTGACCCGGCGCTTCGCGGACGAGGCCGGGCGGTTGCACCAGGCGCTCGCCGAGCAGTGCGAGCGCGTCGTCCTCACCTTGGCCGGTCTGCCCTGGCTGTTGAAAGGAACAGAGCTGTGAAAGATGCGATTGACTGGCTTCGGGGACCGGCCGCATCGCCGAACGCGGCCGCGGGCCGCGAGGCGGCGGACCGCCAGTTGCAGTTGACCAAGCCTCCGGGTGCGCTGGGGCAACTCGAGGCGCTCGCGATCCGGCTCGCCGCGTTGCAGGGCACGCCCAAGCCCGCCGTAGAGCGCGTGCACGTCACGGTTTTCGCCGCCGATCATGGGGTCGCCGCCGAGCAGGTCTCGGCCTTTCCGCAAGGAGTCACCGTGGAGATGCTACGCAACTTCGACCACGGGGGCGGCGCGATCAATGTCCTGGCGCGGGAGCTGGGCGCAATCCTCGAAGTCATCAATCTCGGCACGGTGAGCGATCCCGGGCCGCTCGAAGGCATACTGGACTGCCGTGTCGGTCCCGGCACGGAAAATTTTACCCGCGCACCGGCCATGAGCCCGGCGCAATGCGCGCGCGCAACGCGCACCGGCCGCGACACGGCCGAACGCGCGTTTCTCGCCGGAGCGCAGCTCTACATCGGGGGCGAGATGGGGATCGGCAACACCACGCCGGCCGCCGCGCTGGCTTCCGCCCTGCTCAACCTCCCGCCCGAACACCTCGCGGGACCCGGCGCCGGGCTCGCTCCCGCCGGTGTCGCGCATAAAGTGGAAGTTATCCGGCGCGCGCTCGTTCTGCATCAAGCGCATCTCGCCGACCCTCACGAGGCATTGCGGCGCCTGGGCGGCTTCGAAATCGCGGCGCTTGCGGGCGCCTATCTCGGCTGCGCGCAACTGGGTTTACCGGTGCTTGTGGATGGCTTCATCGCGAGCGTCGCGGCGCTCGCGGCGGCGCGCCTTAATCCGGGCGCGGGCCAGTGGTTTATTTTCGCGCACCGCTCGGCCGAGCCGGGTCATCATCTGGTGCTCGCGGCCATGGACGCGCAACCGCTCCTCGATCTCGGTCTGCGGCTCGGTGAAGGCAGCGGCGCCGCGGCCGCGGTCCCCTTGCTGCGGCTCGCCTGCGCCTTGCATAGGGACATGGCCACCTTTGCCGAGGCCGGTGTTTCCGGGAAGGAACGCTAGGCGTGGCGCGATGACTTTCGTGGATCTGCTGCGGCACGGTGAAGCCGAGGGCGGGGCGCGCTATCGCGGCAGTAGCGATGATCGGCTCACCGCCGAGGGCCGGGCGCGGATGTGGGCGGCGCTCCCCGAAGACGCCCGTTGGGACCGCATCGTCAGCTCTCCTCTCGCACGCTGCGCCGGTTTTGCCCGTGAAATTTCGCGGCGCCGCTCGCTGCCGATCGAATTCAACCAGGACTTGCAGGAAATGCACTTCGGTGCCTGGGAAGGACGCACGGCCGCCGACCTCGCGGCCATCGATGGCGAGGCGCTGACCCGTTTCTGGCAGGACCCGCTTAAATATACACCTCCCGGAGCGGAAACCCTGGCCCAACTTCAGTCACGCACGCTCAGGACGCTGAAGGCAGTGCTAACGCAATATCGCCATCAGCGGCTGCTGCTCATCACCCACGGCGGACCGATCCGCATCCTGCTCTGCCAGGCATTGGGGAAACCGATCGAGAAATCGTTGCAGATTGAGGTCCCACTCGCTTCGCTGCACCGGCTGTGCGGCCGCGTCAATGCAGACGGTACGATGCAGGTGCGATTACGGGACCCTGTGACGCCGTGAAGCGATTGCAAACTTTCCTCATCGCACTGCAGTTTCTTACCCGGCTGCCGGTGCGTTTGCCGGACGCGCCCGGCGAACAAGACATCGGCCGGTCCCTGCTCTATTACCCCTTAGTCGGTCTCCTGCTAGGATTCACCCTGGCCGCGTTGGCTTGGGCGATGGGAGAGGGCAGCGGCCTGCTGCACGCCGCGATCCTTCTGGCCGCCTGGGTATTGATGAGCGGTGCGCTGCACCTCGATGGGCTGGCCGACAGCGCCGACGCCTGGGCCGGGGGGCAGGGGGACCGCGAACGCGGCCTGGCGATCATGAAGGATCCGGCCTGCGGTCCGGCCGGCGCGGTGGCGCTTATACTGGTCTTGCTCGTCAAGCTCGCCGCGTTGGAAACGCTGGCCGCTCAACCGTTACCGCTGGTGCTTGCGCCCATGCTCGGACGCGGCGCGTTGCTGGCGTTGTTTCTTACCACGCCCTACGTCCGGCCCGGCGGCTTGGGGGAGGTTCACGCCCGAGCGCTTCCACGCCGGCCGGCGGTCATCGTCGTGCTCGTTATCGCGGCCTCCATCCCGATGACGATAGGCAGTGATGGTTTGTGGATGCTGGCGTCCGTATTCACTACGTTTACGCTACTGCGCGCTTCCATGCTCCGCCGCCTCGGTGGCGCGACCGGTGATACGGCGGGAGCGTTAGTCGAGATCACCGAATCGGCCGTGCTCATCACCGCCGCGATGGTCTAAAATAACCCCAACGTTGCATAAGTTTTCATAGTTTGCTGACTTCAGGCAGCTTTCGAGACCTCCAGGTAATGAAACAGCTCGTCGCCGACGCCGGGGTTTACGGACAGACTGAGAGTGAGCTGGCCTTGCGGTCGGATCAGCCGGCCGGCACACGCTGGATAAGCCGACGCCGTAGGGTATCCAGGCGTACGAAGTCCCACAGAGCGGCGTTTCTCGAGCAGTATGCGCGAGGGAGGATGGGCGATCACCTGCACAGCCGAGGTTGTGGGCGAGGAGCATCGAGAGCAGATAGATCTGATTACCGGCCCAGATAGGGTGGGGACATAATCGAGCTGATTGCCGGATTTGAGTTTGGTGAAGATCCCCTCTTGACTGTCCCGTCTACGTTGCGCCACAAGCCAGCCTCGTTTAGTCTATGTGCTTGTATCCCGACCCAGTGGGAATCTGTAAAATCCGCTGTGTCTCGGCTTAGTTGGGCAGTTGCTTCCCCTTGGAGTGGAGTAGGTTGCGACACTTTCCCCTCCCGTCGCGCGTCCGCTTCACGTCTACGTAGGAGGCAACTGCCCAACTAAGTTTAGGCCGGGCGAGTTCCGTGCGAACCTGTCACATCTAGCAGGTTCAAATGAAGATCCCCGGAGGTATCCTAGAGGATCGCCGGAGTCGTCCAGGCGGCACGGCAAATCGGGAATTTTCCAAAAATCGCGAAGGTCGGCTGGGGCAGTGCCGCAAGCCCAGCAGGGACGTAACGATCAAAAGCTGTATCGCAATTGGGCACCCACAACGTCGGCGCTCGCGGACTCGAACTCTCCGACCAGCGTACTGGTAAAGGTTCCTAAAGGCGCGAGATTGCTCGAAACCAGATTGATGGTGTTTTCGATCTCGGCGTCTTCGTAAAATACGTGGGTATATCCGAGATCGAGCACGAGATTCTTTCTGTACTTGTAGCTGGCGCCCACCGCTAGCCAATGATTATCACTATCCGGCATGCTCGGTGTGCGGAATTGCTTGCTGGGAACGGGCGTTTCATCGAACGAGTACCCGGCGCGAAAGGTCCAGTCGGGGTTGTAGCGGTAATCCACCCCTAGTGCAAAAGTCCAGCTGTCTTCCCAGTTTTGCGGTGTGACATCGTCGGGGCTGCCGTCCGCAAACCGGATCCGGATCTCGTCGAACCGGCTCCAGTTCGTCCAGCGTATGCCAGCGGTCAGATCCCACCGCGGATGCACTTGGTGATATGCGCCGATGTATAGCGTTTCCGGTAATTTCAGGCGAGCTTTTGCACCTACCGTTCCCGACAAACCGGGCACCCCTTCTAGCTTTCTGATCCCGTCAAAGGTCTGTTCGATGGTGGAACGAAAACCCACGCCGAAACGGGTATTCTGTTTCGCTTCATACATGGCTCCAACGTTGTAGCCTAAGCCCCAGTCTTTCCCTTCGACACGGACAAAGCCGTCGGGAAGCTGCAGGCCGGTGAAAACAGCCCGACTTAGGGTCGCGTCCGCGTACTGAATACTCATGCCTGCCCCGATGGAAAAATGATCGTTGAACCGTACGGCGAAGGAAGGGTTGATATCAATGGTCTTGAACTCGGATCGCAACGCATGATAGCGGCCCACCCAGTCACCCTTATAATCCGTTACGGATCCAAATGGGGTCGTGATCCCCAGGCCGATTCTGAATCGCTCCGCCGGATCGGTAACAAGATAGGTCGCCGCGATAGGTCCGTCTTCGCCTCCATCTCGGTTCACGCCGCCGGTCGGCACAGTTTGCCCGAGTGTTCCTAATGTCGAACCTTGGTTTTCAAACTCCAAACTGGTGGTGACGTAAAACAGGCCGCCTTGTATTTGCGTGTCTCGCAGAAGAGTCAACGCCGCCGGATTATAGAAGACAGCCGAGGCGTCATCTCCGACCAGACCGTATCCGGCGGCGGCGCGACCGATCCCCGGCACGGTTTGTATGCTGGTTTGAAAGCCTCCGCAGAGGACGCTGCTACTGAAAATCAGTAGGCTCGTGGCGCACAGCACATTGATTGACACGCGGTAGCTAGACTCGACCATCAATCGGTTCCTTGGTTGTTGAAAGCGCTTGGGCCTGACATGGACTTGTAGTATTCTTGAGCTGTGCATTCTTTAGCTTGCGGCTTGGTCGGGATAAAGCGACGATAGCTAGGAATCATGTTTGGAGGTCATTATGCCTTCGTCACGAATAAGTGACCTTATCGACATGGCGCTGCGCGCCACGTCCGTTGACGACATTCATTCGCTCGGTTCCGCTCTCTGCCGCCAGCTCGGCTTCGAAAGTTTTATCTTTGGCGCGCAGTTTCCCGCCTCATTAATAAGGCCGCAGTTCGTCGTTATTAGCAGCTATCCACAGGAATGGCGCCAACTATACGACATAAAGGGGTATGTCCAAATCGATCCGACCGTCGCGCACTGCAGACATCGAACGACTCCGCTAGTCTGGAGCGATATCAAAGCGGGTAATCCTAAGATAATCGACTTTATGATGGCGGCACGCGACTTTGGTTTGGTTAACGGGGTGAGTTTCCCGGTACACGGTGATCGAGGCGAGGGAGCCATGTTAAGCCTTGCGTCTCATGCCCCGCGCAATAGTGAAGAAATATTCGTTGAAGCGTTACCTATCGCCTATCTGATGACCGGTTATATGCATGAAGCGGTACTGCGCGTCTTCGATGACCCTAAACTTCAACATGCGCATATCCAGTTGACCGAGCGCGAAAAGGAGTGCCTGCTCTGGACAGCCGAGGGTAAGACGAGCTGGGAGATGTCCAAAATACTGAACATCTCAGAGCGAACGGTGATTTTTCATCTCAAGAACTGTAGCGACAAACTCGCCACTTGCAACCGCCAACAAGCAGTCGCCAGGGCCGTATCGCAGGGCCTCATATCTCCCCGGTTATAAGACCTGCCAAACCCGCAACTGACATAGCCACAGTCCTTCCATTGAACGAGACAATTATTCGCCGGGCAGGCGACGATCGCGTCTCGACTATCGCTGCCTCCATGACATAGTATTTTGAATCGGCGGTTTCCGCTTCGAACCACATGTATTCATAATAAGCGCGCCTCTCCCGCGTATCGCCCGACTCCTTCAGATTGCAGTATGTCACCGCCACCCCATCTCGCGGGCACTCCTCCACATTCGGCTGTGCTGTTGTAGGAGACCACACTCGCTCGCCGTTACCCCGAAACTATTACGAGGTGTTACCACCACCTGTTAGATCTTACAGTTACAAAAGAGGCGGTACTGTCGTCTACTTTTGCCCTCACCAAGCGGAAGTAAGTACCGATGTCTCAAATCCTATTGGGGTATCCGACCGATTCGCACATGGACGGGCAGGCACTACACGCAATGTTCCGCTTAAGGCATAAGGTGTTTTACGAGCGCCTGGGCTGGGAGGTAGAGGTTCAGCAGGGAGTGGAGAGAGATCGTTACGATGACCTATCCCCCATCTACATGATCGCCCGCGGCAGAGCACCGGACGTAGATGGTTGCTGGCGGCTATTGCCGACTACCGGTCCTTATATGCTAAGAGACACGTTTCCCAAACTGCTGCGTGGAGAGCCCGCCCCGGAGTGTTCGCGCGTTTGGGAGCTGAGCCGCTTCGCGGTCAGACCGTCTGCGGCTGACGACTGCCGCCAGGTCAACTTCGGTGCGGTTACGTTCACGATGATGCGGCGAGTGTTCGATTTCGCAGAACAGCAGGGTATAGGGCAATACGTTACCGTAACAAGCGTAGCGCTCGAACGTTTGTTGCGCAAAGTTGGAATTCCGCTGCGCCGTTTTGGGGATGGCCAAGCGATGCGGATCGGAAAGACCTTGTCGGTCGCGTGCTGGATCGATATCAACGAGCAAGCCCGACGAGCGTACCAGGATATCCTGGATACGCAGGAGAGGAGGGCAGCAGCATGAGGGTGATGGTGATCGGCGACGGGCAGGACACGGCGTCGTTATGTGCGAGTTTGGCTGGTCGCGGAGAACACACGTTGACTTGTTATGTTGACAGCACCGAGGCACTTCAACACTTGTGTTCTTCGACCACCGATTATCAGTGGGTGCTCCTGGAGCAAAGAGGTTCCTGTGGAGAAGTAGGAAACATCGCGCGACAGATTAAAGCGATGGCCCCGCATCTGCCCCTGACCCTATTGACGCATTGCGACCGCGAAGACCTAGAATGCATATCGTCGCCTCCGGTAGTCTGTGCCGTGGAAAGAACGCCAGATGGCCTGCAGATCCTGCGCTGCGCGATGCATACAGCGAGACGGGCAAGGGCCACAGCATTAGCATTAGGTTCGAGGCATACACCGCTCAGCCGTCGCGCCTGGTCGTTCGAATACTATGCCCCGCGCAAGTAAGGAGCCGTCTTGCAATAGTGGCTAGGTGGCTCAGACCAGGCGCGAGCCGCGCGAGGAGCGGAGTTTGACGGCACCGGGGCGAAGCTCGTGAACGCGATGGCAGGACCCCTAAGGCGCTTGTCGAGTGGTAACTCCTGATTCATGTTCTCCACCTTTCTACAGCAAATTCACAAAAGCCGCCATGCTCCGCCGCCTCGGTGGCGCGACCGGTGATACGGCGGGAGCGATGGTCGAGATCACCGAATCGGCCGTGCTCATTACCGCCGCCATGGTTTAAGCAAAGTGGGTATCCACTTCGCGCAAGTGACCCCTATGTGTTGTGGTCAAGCGATTTGGCTCTTCCCACGAGGTTTCGGTATGGGGTGGGTAGCATAGTGGCGGCTTGCTGCATCAGACGGTAGAAAGCAACCCGCGTGAACGAGATGTTCGCCGATTGAATCGGAACGTGAATTCGTCCAGATAGTAGTCCAGGTGACGTTGCTGAACACCACCTTGGAGTGTCCCCATGAGCCACCGCTTCAAAAGCGACGCGATCCGATGG
>JBIMKD010000165.1:0-31161 GCA_043673815.1 Chromatiales bacterium | reverse complement strand
GAAGCGTTCCTGGCGCAGGAAGCGCAGGTGATGGACAGCGTGCAAGGCCTACGCGAGCGGGCGTATGCGGTCGGTAGCCTGAATTCGCTGGAACACGTGCGCGTAATTCGCGAGCGGGAAGCGATCGTCATCGAGCCAGCCTTCAGCCGCATCGTCTATTTGCCGTACTACGACCCCTGGTCCATCTACGGCACATGGTGGTGGCCGGCGAACCGCCCGTACTGCTGGAGAAATTGGCTCGGTCAGCCGGTTGCTTATTACGGGCCTGGGTTCCACTGGGGCGTCGGCTTCGGGGTTTCACCGGTCTTTCATTTCAGTTCTTTCAACTGGCATCGGCGCCAGGTCGTAGTGGTGCATCGCCATCACCCATGGCCGATCCGCTCCGGTTTAGAAGTTGCGCGGCACGGGGATGCCCGCCACTGGCGGCACGACCGCACTCACCGGCGCGGCGTGGCCTACCGCAACAAGCGGCTGAACCACGACTATGGCCACAACCGCCGCAACGCCGTTGACCGGGAACAGGGCCTGGCGCGCCGCGAATCCGCCGCGGAACGAAGCGGCAACGAGCGCCACAAAGACAAAGCAGGCCGCGATGAGCGCGAGCGGGTTCGAAACCATCTGCACGAACGCCGGCGTGACGAAAACCGCGATGCGTATCGCTCACGGAACCGCGGCGACTCGCGTTTCGAGACGCGTTCAAGCCGGCATTCGGAAAATCCGAGACCTAGGTTTCGTGGCCGCGACGACGGATCCGTGGGCGGTGATGGCAATCGGCCGCGCGCCGCTCAATCGCGCGCTCGCCCGGAACGCCCGGCCCGGCAACCACACTATGGCGATCGCGCTGCCGCCCGCGCGGAGGAAACGCGTCCGAAAGATCCGCGCAGCGACACTCGCCGCGAACAATTTGAACGGCGCGAAACGCGCCGAGGGCTAGATTCGAACGCTTCCGACCGCGGGGTGGCGAGCGGCCGTCATCCATCACGGGAGGCACGTGAACCGCGACGTTCCAGCCATGGCCCTGACAATCCCGAGCAAGCAGTCCGCGGACGACCCGAACGACACGACGGCCGCGGGCGAGGGAAGCGCGACCGCGACGCCTAGTATAAAAAAACCAGCATGACCTGACCCCGCTTGCCCTCTCATGCAGGCTCGAAGCGAATGATAAGGCGGGAGCCGGTGGCCTGCGCCAGTCGTTCCAGGGTGCGGGTGGAGGGACGTATGCGGCCACTTTCGAGCCGTGCCACCACCGGCTGGGTGGTTCCCATGCGTTCGGCCAGTTCCTCCTGGGTGAGCCCGGCTCGACTGCGCGCCTCGATCACGGCTGCCGCTAGTGCGAACTCTTCGGCGAGGCTGTCGTAGGCCTCGCGGTAGGCCGGGTCCTTGAGCCACTTCTTGTGGACGTCCTTAGCCAGAATGCGTTTCCTCATGTCACTTCCTCGGCCCGCTTCAGGGCCAACTCAATTTCACGGCGCGGCGTCTTCTGTGTTTTCTTCACGAACACGCGCACGATCACCACGCGTTTCCCGATAGCCGTGACGTAAACGGCCCGGGCGATGCCGCCTTGCCCGATCCGCATCTCCCATAGACGCCCCTCAAGGTGTTTCACATGGGGCTCCCGGACACGCTCCAGGCCATGAACTTGAACCAGCTCGATGATCCGCTGCAGACGGGCACGTTGATCGGGCACCAAGGCCTCGGCTTCTTCCAGCACCGCCCGATTCAGGTATTCCACCGTCCAGTTCATAATGAAATATACCAAAATAGATATCGCTTATCCACAGCGTTCTTGATCCAGAGACCGTTTTCAATACATGCCCGGTCTCGCCGACGGCAGGAGTGCAGCGCTGCGCTGCGCAGGCACTCCGAAGCCCTTAACCAAAGGCATGGCACCCCGTATCGATATCCTATACACGTGTTACCGACAAGATCGTCGCCAACCTGGAGCGTGGCGGCCAGTGATTTTTTCACCGGTGGTAGCCGCTTCTTTTCCCTCGGACCCGCGATCCGCTGACCGATCTTCAACGCGGGACGAATCCGGCAAAACATTAAGGTTCAAAACGCGACAAGAACAAGCGCTAGTCGCCTACGAACAGACGGTGCCTCATCGCGCTCGAAGAAGCGGAGAATGTGCTCGTCGCCTACCGCCAGGCGCAGCTCCGCTTGCACGAGCTCACTGAGGCCGAGAAGGCGCGACAGTGGGCAGTCATGCTCGCCCACGACCGTTACGGAGCGGTCTCGCCGATTTTCTCGACGTGCTCGAGGCCGAGCGCTCGCTCTACACCAGCCAGGCCCACCTCGCCGAAGGCGAGCGGGCGGTGAGCAAGAACCTCGTGCGGCTGTACAAGGCGCTGGGCGGTGGCTGGGAAGAAGACTTAGCCTGGGAGCACGCTTTGCGTTGAACGGGACTCATGCCACTGACTGAGAGGAGTCAGGGTTGTAAACGATCCGTTTCAACAACAGAGGTCAACTCAGAAGCATGGCTCGCGGTTGTGGCCGCGCTGCACGATGTGCAGGGGTATTCCATCGAGGTGGACACGCGGGCGGCGGGGCATGCGGTGAGTATATCACAAATAAATCGAGGCTGGCCCCTTTAAGCTCGCTCAAGGCGATCGGGGTTTTTTTGAGACTGGTTCTAAGCCGATTTATTGCTTAGCGAACACTCAGCCTGTCCAGAGACGGCAGGTTTTGCCGGCGCTGCATCAGGCGCCACCAAAGTAACCCGGACTGGCTCCACGGGTTGCGGAAAGGCAGGTGTCGCGTGAATCGTCGCTCCCAGTATCTCCAGAAATTCTCCCACGTTGTTGCGCTGAAAACCCTGGATTCCAAGCTCAAATAACGCCTGGTTCTCCTCACATCCGGTCGTGAAGATCGGTATTCCCTTGGCCAGAACCTGTTTGCACAGACGGTAGGTCTTGCTCCCTTTCTCGGCAAAGGGGATGAACACGGCGTCGGCCAGGGCACAGGCGGTGAAGTTGCGTCCCAGGATGTTGGCGCGCGTCATTTTCTTGAGCGACGGCTCGGTGATCGAAAGGATGAGAAGCTGGTCGTTCGCCGCGCAGCGCAGATACTCCGCCTTCTCCGGAAAGCCTGTGAACGGACCCCGTTCACCAAAGCGGTCGGCCAGAAAGCGTTCCCAGTCCTCGTGCTCGAGCCCACGGGCCGAGACCAGCGTGAGCGAACGAATGCACCGCGGGTCATTCCGCCGGTAGAGCGCCAGCCGGAATATCTCGGTTTCCATCACGGAATGCCACCCGCCGATGTAGTTGATGCCGTAGTCGCGGATGGTAAAGAGCAGCTGGTTGGTTGCGAGCATGGCCTGGCCGGGGATCAGGTCGGACGCCGCCACCGCTAGCGTGAAACGGTCAAGGAGCGCGAGCGGACCGTGGGAGTAGAGCACCGGCACCTGCGCTCCCAGGCGTTGGATCAGCCGCTGGGGATATCCCGTGTCGCCGGGCTTCAGGGTTTGATAGTCCACAGCTCGCGGATCGCCTGGTTGACCTGGCCGTCAATATCGTCAAGCGTTTTTCCGCGCTCGACCCGCTGGTGAGCCTCCTCGGACAACTCGGTCAGCGCCTGGTGCAAACGGTTTGATTCCGTAAAACGCGGGATGGCTAGGTTCTGCATCACCGACGGCGCGCCGAAGCCGCGGCCGCCCGAAGAGAAGCTGCTAATGTAGGCGTTCACGAGGTCGGAGTTGAGCACTGCGCAAAGATAATGGCATTCCTTGCGGCTGGCCGCAACCATGAACGAGGTCGTGTCGGTGGAAATGACTTCCTTGCGCCCGAACGGCGTGCCGACTTTGGTCAGGACCGCGGCGGCCATACTCTGCGCCATCCGTTTCCACGCGACCCGATACGGCTTGAAACTGAGTTCGCTGATGTTGTACATCGAATAAAAAGGCCCGGTGGGTTCCCGCCTAACTACCTTGCCGTCTTTCTTGATCTCCCTGAAGAAATATTTCTGATAGGCCGCGCGCTCGATCAACGTGTCCTTGAACTGGACCAGATACGCGTACGTCAGCGGCAGATCGGACGCCATCCAGTCTTCATCATGCCCCTTTCGGCTCACCGGGTTCTGCGCCATCAGCACGTAGAAGTATCCGGAAACCCCATACCGCTGAAGCTCACCGCCGGCCACCGCGGGGTAGATCAGCTGCTGTTCCAGCGCCGCGCGCATTGGTTTGATCTCGCGCTTGCCGCGGTCATGCTGGTTTTCCACCACGAGCATGCCGTCTGGCCGCACATTAACAAGCTTGAGCCAAAAAACTCCGTAGGGTTCGACTCTCGCGCCGAGATGAGCCTTGTAATGGTTTTTGCCCTTGAGCGATTCAAACCCCTTGAGTTCGGAACGCGAGGCGGTCTGCCACGAGGAAACCAGCTTGGCACTGTCCACCGGCACGGCTTGCAAGTTCCGGCGTTCCGTTTTGGCGAGCACTTCCTCTAGCGCCCACTCAGCCGGAATCTTGCCGACGCCAGATTTGCGACGCCATTCCGCGACGGGAACCGGGTAGGACGTCGGCTCGCCCTTTTTCATGGCAAAGGTGGTGGTCTTGTTGGCCGCCTGAAAAGGCTGGAGGTGAACCAGGTCTTCCATCCAGAGCGCCTTCAGGCGGGCGCCTTCCTCGCCAAGCTGAAAACGCCGGAACCCCTCGCCGGCCCCCTTGGACTTGAACACTTCCTCCGTGATGACAAACGCGAGGGTACCGCCGTCCTTGAGATATCGGTCCGCGCAGGCGTACGTGAACAGCATGGAGAAGTCCTTCTCGCCGGCGCCCAGGCGCGTCTCATGCCCCTTGAGCGAGAACAGCCCGTAGTCGTGCCACAGCCGCAGGGTGCGCGCGCGGTATTCGCCGGAGAGAAAACCCCAGCGGATCCAGGGCGGATTGCCAACGACGTAGTCGAAGCGGCCGACATACACTGGGGCGAAGGCGTTCTTGATGTAATGCGCCCAGATGCCATCGCGGTTCTCGTCCTGCAAGCGCTTGATGTGGTGGTAGACATCCTCTAGACGGTCGTGCTCGTCCGCGGGCAGCGGCAGATTCTTTTCCAGCCGCTTACGGAACGCCGGCGGCGCGAGTTTGCCGCGCAGGCTCTCCAACACTAGGCTGCAGAAACCTTCGATCCGCTCCTTATCCTTCATCGAGAGCGGAAACACGTAGTTGTGCTCCTGAGTATGAAATACCACGCCGTTCTCGTCGAACATGGAGGCCTGCCGCTCGAGGTACCGGTCCGGCGGGACGACCGAGTCGCACAGATACACCGGAATGGAGACCGGCCGGACATAAGGCAGGAACCTGGCGAAGGCAATCAGATAGTTGGTGCGCGCCGCCAGCACAGCCAATGGGTTCAAGTCAAAGCCGACCACGCCGTGCAGGATGGCGCGGGCCGTTTCGGCCATGCGGGCGCGCGGCTGTCCGGCCGCGAACTGGGCGGCACGCTGGATCGCCTGCACGAGAAAAGTGCCGGAGCCGCAGGCGGGGTCGAGAAAGCGCGTAGCGCTGTCGCCGGTGTAGCCACTTTTATCCAATAGGTGGCCGGCGAGCCAGTCTGGGGTGTAATACTCGCCGAGGCTGTGCCGCAGCACCCTCGGGACGATCAACTCGTAGAGTTTTTGCAGCAGGTCACGCGTCCAGTCGGGTTCAAGCACGGGGGTCGCCGGCTCGAACTCGGCCAGGGCCCGGACCAGGCCGCGGATCGAGGAGCCGAGGCCCTTGTTCCAGACGTCCAGATACCAGGAGAAGAAATCCGCCTCCAGGAAATTGACAATGCCCAGGGCGTTGAAATCGGACCCGCTTTCCAGATAACCGAGTTTTTCCTTCAGTTCTTCATCCTCCATCGTACCCGCGCCTTGCACGAACGAGGTGACACTGAAGCGTTTCTGCATCGCCAGCAATTCATGTGCGATGAGCTTCATCAAGAGGGCGTAGTAGGTGTGAATGCCGAACAGCAGCGGCTTGAGCCTCGCCCCGCTGGGCAGTTGATACAGGCGCGCGGTTTCGTCAACGGCGGATTCGGCCTTTTCCAGTTTTTCGCCGTAAACCGCGCCAAAGATGCGATCCCACTCCTGATAAAACGTGTTGAGGCGCGAGTAGCTTGAGCGCCGCTGCCCGCGCATTACGGCCGAATAAAGTTCGGCGACCGCGATGCGGGCGACCTCGTTATCGGGGCCGAAGACGCCGGCGAGGTTCTCGGCCGTGAGCGGTCGTCGTGCCGCCGAACGGACGTAGATCAGAAGGCTTGCGAGGCTCTGGGCGCTGACCGGGAAGGGCCCCTGCACCTGGACACCTTGCTGCGGGCGCACTTCAGGGACGAAATCCCTCTGATCGGTCTCAATCGGAACCGGCGTGGCGAGAATCTGCGGTTTGCGGCTGTAGCGGACAAACAGGATTTGCTCGCCGTCCAGGGCCACACCAACCGCTTTTTCCAGGAAGGCGTCCGTATTTTTCCCGTGACGCTGCGCCTCTTCCTCCAGATACGTCCGCAGTTGCTCCACCCCGGCTGCGGTCTGGGCCCAGCTTGCCGGGCGCCTTGTACTCGATGACTAAGTAGCCGTAAACCGCATCCATCCTTTTGGCGGTCAGCGCGGTGACTTTTTCGTACTCGGCGGTGTTGACATCAATACCGCTCTCCCGGAAAACGCGCTGAAACAGGGGCTCGACGCGCATCTTGAGGTCTTCCTCGGTACGCGCGGAGGCGGCGGCCTTGCGAATTTCCCTTGCGAGCCTGTCGGTATCTATCTGCCAGTGAGGCTTTTCGATCCCCATCGGGTCCGCGGAGAATTCTTGAATTGTGTAGATCTGAACCTAACGGTTTTATCGGCGGCCCGCAATGAAGGTGTGCAATATGCTTTTCAGCAAGCGAGCTTCTTTCGCTCACCTTCGCTTCTCAGAAATTGAATCCACGGGAAAGGCATGGGGTCAGGCCTCGACGTGTTAGCTTGTGTATCCTATAGTACCCTACCCAAACTGATAGTCGGACCTGACCCCGCTTCCCCTGCCCTTCCATAAGGCATGTAACAAATGCAGTCCCTCGAATGGCTTTTCGCTTAAACCTTACTTTCGGATCCCGCCCTGGGTCAGTTGCGCGGGCTCTAATAAGCGCGCGAGGTCCTCCTCAGAGAGGTCCGTCAGTTCGCGCGCCACCTCGATAGGATGGGGTTTCGATTTTTTGGGATCAGGCAATCCGTTCATCGGATCAGGGTAGCCACTTCTTCGGCGATTGCTGCGAGATTTTCTTCGATTAGAGTTCCCCGCTGCCAGACAGGGTTTCCATTCTTAGGATGCACATTCATAGCGGCCAACCACTTCACCTGCTGCCAGGCGCAAGGCTTGGCGATTACAGGGATCACTAGCATCCCTTCACCCTCGCGCCGGCGCAACAACTCGGGAACCTCCTTGCCTAGAATAAATGGCGAGGTTAGAAAGTTGGCGCTGATAAGTAGGACCGCCACGCTGGCGCTAGCTATTGCCTCAGTGATCTCTTGCTCCCAAGCGTCGCCGCCACGAATTCGGTCATCGCTCCATAAATCGATCAAGCCGGCACCCTGCTCCAGCACCCGTAAGTGTGTCAGCAGCACATCCTTTTCCATTTCATCTTTATGGCTGTAGCTAACGAATACAACGGGTTTGGCAACATCTCCGAGAGATTTGATCGATGGAGATACGACGCCGGATGGGGCTTCCGAGAGTCTTTGCCACCGACCACCATCCAGTTCGTACAGATGGTCCATGAGCCATTGCTTGAACGTCGAGGAGAATAACCGGTAAGACTGGCCCGTGCTATAGGTGGTCAGCCCACGCTTCTCGAGCAGATCGCGTTCGCGCGCCCATTGTGCCAAGCGCACCGAGGCCAACGCGCTACCACTTGCCAGCAACGTAAGGATTTCCTTCTCGCTGGTCAACGAGCATTTCCACAGGTCCTTGAAATGATGCTGAACCAAATCGATGAAGCGTTTTTGGAAGGATTTCACGTCGCAGTGGCCAAATTGCGCTTTCACATCGAATACGCAAGAGGCAGCCGCTTGTAACAAGAGCGGATGGGTCCCGGCCACATCAAAAACCAAGACCTTTTCTTGTTGTGAAAACACCATACCGGTATCGGTCAGCAACTGATCAATAAAATCTTCCGCCTCTCGAAGGCCGAAAGGTCGAAGATTGACATTCACTAACTGGTTGGGAAATGGCGAACCCATGAAGGGAATATCATCACATAGGTCTTCGAGCGGTTGTCGAGTCGTGACGATGAGAGATAAAACACGCTCGCGTTGATTGATCAAGCCGCGCAGACCGGCCAGGAAGTCACGTGTCAGCGTTTGAGTTTCGCGTGACTCGGTACGGATCACATGCTCGAATTCGTCCAGAAGAAGTACGAGCAAAATATTTGCGCGAGCGAGAGATCTAACGAGCTGCAGGATGTCATCGAAAATTATCTCCTGGGTCCGCAATAGGTCTTCGATTGCCGAGACAACCCGGTCCTCAAGCTGGCGGTCCATTAGTTCGCTGCGAAACTGTTTCAAAACGCTCCGCCAAAACCCCGTCACGCTGAAGGGAATGATGGTTCCGCAGTCCTTGAACACAAATACAGATGGCGTTTGGTCTAGATTCCAGCGCCTAATGACATCCGGTGCTGAAACATAGTGCAGGAGTGAGGTCTTGCCGATACGCCGTTCACCGACGATAGAGACACTGCCGCGACTAGGGTTGCTTACCTGGTCGAGGACGGCGTCGACCTCACGCGCACGACCAAAGAAATGGCGGGCGCCGACAGGACCGCCGATTATGAATGGGTTAATTCTCGGTTGTGGCATAATTGGGTCTACCGGCCACGCGAAGCTTTCTCCGGTGTCGCGGCTTGCTTTTTTGCTCTTAGCTCCTCACCACGCGACAACTGGAGGAACTTTTCTCCTTCAGTTCCGAACGAAACAATGTTTCCCGGTGATACCCGTAAAAACATTCGTCCGAGCTGTATCATTGCTGCCCGGTCTCCTTCCATTGCGGCGGTATAAAAGCACCGCACCGCCTCCTCTACGTGCCCCGAACTGTAATACCTCTGGCCTTCGTGATATGCCGCGGCCGCCCTGGCACTATCAAACGCCTTTCCACGACGTTCCTTTAGGAACTGAGAGAGCTTATCTGCTGATATATCGCCCCCCGTCTCGGTACAAAGCGTATCCTGATTGGCTAGTGACCCGGGTGATATTGGCGATACACGTTGCACTTCGTCTGCGGCAGTAGAGTAGCCTGGATCTTGCCTCTCGGTTGTGACCACCCCAGACGAAAGCAAGACAATACCTGCTACGACGATCCCCAGCGCCACGTATATAGACTTATACTCTGTTGCTTTGGCGCTCTGGGGAGCGCCTTTGCGGGTTACCGGCTGCATGCGAGTTGTTTGTTTCGCTCGCCGCCCGGCTTCGGATAAAAGCGCCGCGATGTCGTGTTCTTCGTAGTCGAGTACGTCCATCTTGATTAATTGGATCCAGGCGGACTTCGCGGTTTCCCAGTCCTCGTTGTGGTGCGCCATCCAGCCCTTGCTAAAAATGGTGTTTGCCTCGCGCAGCCTACGCCATTCGGCGCTTAGCCCTTCAAGCTTTGCGATCAATACTGAATCATCGGATCGAACTTCTAATGCGCGGTCGTAAGCGCGGATCGCCTCTATCTGACGGCCAGCGCCGAGGAGCGCATCCCCGCGTCGGCAGAAATACTCAGCCTCAGCGCTCTGGGCCGATGCATCGTCTGGCAAGAGGCGGCGAAGGACATCAAACGCCGTAACGGCATCCTCCTCCCGGCGTTCGGATTCCGCACGGCGCACGTAGTCGTCGAAATCTAAACGAACTTTCGCCGCGACACTGCCGTCCGTGTCGACGTTCAGTGCCTCTTGGTAGGCTTCGTAGGCGCTAGTGGGACCACTAGCTACGAAAGCTTCCGCCGCACGGCTCAGCCAGATCGTGGCCAGCCGGCGGCGCAGCCCGTCATCTTGTGGTGCATATTGCAGGGCCCTATGATATTCCACTAGCGCGTCCGCTTGGCGTCCTTCCTGCTCGTAACGCTCCCCGAGCGTGGTCCGTGCCCGCACGAGGCCATCCCGTCCGCTCATTTCGTCGATGGCATAGGCCGTTTGGAAGGCCTCGACCGCCGCTTCGATCTCGCCCAATTCGAACAAGACCTGGGCTAATCCGAGCTGCGCTCCGCTATGATTGGGGTTGGCGGTCAATGCCTTGCGGTAATCGTCGCGCGCGTCCTCCAACATTCCTGCCGTGTGCGCCTCGCGGGCTACTGCGTGAAGTTGGACCGCGCGCTTGCTAATATAATCAACATCTCGACGTGCACTCTCTAGTGGATGCAACTTTAGCATCCAGCGGCGCACTAGCTCGACCGTGAAACGATAAGCCTCGGTTCCCCGCCGATTCAGGATCTCCCACTCGACTAACCGTTCAGGCGCATCTTGCAACTCCAGGCCGGTCAAGACTACGCGGTGTTTTTCTAAAATTTGTTGGATCGAAGGCTTCGCGGCCACGCCCTGTGCGTCACTCACATGGGCGATCGCAGATAGAATGAATCGCTCGGCCCGGGGCAGCCCATCCCAAAACCAATTGAGCGCCCCATGCCCAGTCTCGATCGCCTGATCGACCAAGCCCGCAATATCGCTCTGCGACACTTTACGTTGGTTTTTGTTGCGGAGGTAGCTATAGATTTCAAAGCAAATCAACTGAGTAAAATAGGGATGACCGGATGTAAGCTCGAGTATGGCGTCGATGGCCTCGCCTGTGAAATTAATGACGCCGCGCGTGGGTTCGACAATAAGTGCGCGGGCGTCTTCGGGTTTTAGCAGGCCAATCCGCCGATAAGCTGCCTGCTTGAATATGGCACTGAAATGGGTAGGAAGCTCGTCGATGCGCCGGCCCACGACAAAAAGAAACGCAAGCCGATCCTGGTGCATGATAAGATCTTGCAGGTAAGGAAATAAAGCCTCCGACGCCATCGCTTGTGGCTCAGCTCCCGCGCCGCTCGCCATGACCTCGTCCCCTAGTACGTCGAATTCATCAAACAACAAAAGTACCCGACGTTGCGTGCCAAGGTACGTGGCTAACTGCGGTAGAAATTGATCGGCGAAAAAGCGGCCATCCTCGTCGAAGGTAGTTGGCACATCATTCTCTATATCCAACTCGCGGCCGATCTCGCGACTAAGCTGAAACAGGACCTGGGCCAAGCTCTGCCGGCCTTTCCCTTGAAGGTCGAAGTAAACGGGTAGTAATACACCCTCGTTGGCGAGCTGTTGCATCGACTGGTGCAGGATCGATGTCTTGCCAACACGCCGCTGCCCATAGAGCACGACAACGTTCTGCTGTCTCGTATCCAGCGTCTCTTTAATGAACTGAAAAACGTCGCGGCGGCCGTAAAATCCCGCCTCCCCGGTTAGGGGAACACCAATCACGTAAGGATTGGGTGGGTAGGAGGATCGTTCTGTGGCGGCAGCGTTCATTTTTGACGTCGGAAGACTTGGGTATTGTTGCCTCGTGGTGGCTATGGTTCGGATTTTAGTGTCTGTATATCGCTGCCCGCGCTTTTCGCTTGGTGCTGTTTACACCCTAGGGATCGTACATTGCTGCTTGGGCTCCTTGGTGAAGTTCCCAGCACATTTTCTAGTGGCTTCCTCCAACGGAGTTTTGTTAACCGCGGCTTGCCACCGAACTTGATGCCCCATTCAAATCCATTCGCTCGATAGTTAGTGTAGCAGTCTGACCGCGAAGTGTTCTGTGAAATATTGACAATACCGCCCGGTACCTCCCGCGCAATCCGCTTAGGCTTAGGGAAGCTCTAGAGGGAATTTCTCACTGAGGATGTCAAAGGAAAAGGGGGTCGGAGACAGGTGACAATAGATCTCGATGCTCAGTTCGAGTCGCTTGCTTCTGGTTGTTTTCCCCGAGGCCAGCCTCGGGCCGTGGTGCAGTCTTGGTAGGCCGTATTGAGTTGCAGCACGACTTCGCGGCGCGATTGCGTTTAAGCCGTTCCGTCCTTAGGAGTTGACGGCGATACGTCCCTATATCTGGCTTATCGTTAGCAATGGCGGGGCGGGTTCTGCAGATGACAATCTTAGTCCCTCGGATGGCTTTTGGCTTAAGGCTTACTTTCGGATCCCGCCCTGGGTCAGTTGCGCGGGATCTAATAAACGAGCGAGGTCTTCTTCGGAAAGGTTCGTGAGCTCGCGCGCCACCTCGCGCACCGCGCGGCCTTCCCTGTACGCTTGTTTGGCGATCTGCGCGCCCTTCTCGTAGCCGATAACCGCGTTCAAGGCCGTGACCAAGATCGGGTTGCGTTCGAGCACTTCGTTCAACCGGGCGTGGTTGACCGAGAAACCCCGAATCGTTTTATCGGCGAGGAGGCGCGCGCTCGCCGCCAGCAACTCGATGCTCTGGCAGAGGTTATAAGCGATGACCGGCAGCATGACGTTGAGTTGAAAATTCCCCGACTGGCCGGCGACCGTGATGGTGACATCATTGCCGATCACTTGGGCGCACACCATGCACATCGCCTCGGGGATCACGGGATTGACCTTGCCTGGCATGATGCTGCTGCCCGGTTGCAGATCGGGCAGGGCGATCTCCGCTAGACCTGCGAGCGGGCCGCTGTTCATCCAGCGCAGATCGTTGGCGATTTTCATGAGGCTCACGGCGACAGTCTTCAACTGGCCGCTCATCTCGACCGCGGCATCCTGCGAGCTCAATCCCTCGAAGAAATTGTCCTTGCTCACGAACGGCACGCCCGTTTGCAGCGCCAGGATCGCCGCGACGCGCGCGCCGAATTCCGGGTGGGCGTTAATACCCGTGGCGACCGCCGAGCCCCCGAGCGGCAAGGCCCGCAAGCGCGTGAGCGCGGCACCGAGCCTGTCTCTACCCAAACGAATTTGCGCCGCCCAGCCGCCCAGCTCCTGAGCGAGCGTCACCGGCATCGCATCCATGAGATGGGTGCGGCCGGTCTTGACGACGCTTTGCAACTCCTCGGCGCGCCGGGTGATCGCGGCTTCGAGATGTGCCAAGGCCGGCAGCAATCCCTCGGTGACTAGCAAGCTGCTGGCGACATGGATCGCGGTCGGGATGACGTCGTTACTGCTCTGGCCCATGTTCACGTGATCGTTGGCATGCACGGGCGCGCCGAGCCTGCTGCCGGCCAAGCGGGCGATGACCTCGTTGGCGTTCATGTTGGAGCTGGTACCGGAGCCGGTTTGGAAAACATCGACGGGAAACTGCGCATCGTGCTCCCCCTCAGCCACTTCCAGCGCAGCGTTGCGAATGGCTTCCGCCATGCTTCCGTCCAGTAATCCGAGCGCGAGATTCGCTTGCGCCCCGGCCGCTTTGATGAGACCGAGTGCCCGGATGATCGCCCGCGGCATGGGAAGACCGCTGATCGGGAAGTTATCCACCGCCCGCTGCGTCTGCGCTCCGTAGAGGGCCAAGGCCGGAATGCGGACCTCGCCCATGCTGTCTTTTTCGATGCGAAAATCGCTCATGGCTTTCACGATCGTCACACGCCCGTCATAGGAGTGCGCGTAAGAGTTAGATTCTTACCGCCCAAATGTTGAACAAAACCACTACGACAAAATGAAAAGTCCCTTCTCCCTCCGGGAGAAGGTTAGGATGAGGGGATATAAAACGAATGAGTTATCCTTATTCTAATCCCTCACCCCAACCCTACCCAGGAACCTCCAGGTTCTGGGGCGCAATTCGCGGCCACTGCGCGGGGGCCGGGCGATCTCTCCCGGAGGGAGAGGGGGTTTAACGAAATACCTATATTTCAAATATTTTTGGCTAGCTTTGCTCCCAGGGCAAGCCGCGTTGCCGCCAACCATTGATCCTGCCCCGGTGCTTCTGCACATCGAGATCGCCCTCGAATCCCTCCGCGACATTGTAGAGCCGCTTAAACCCGTGCTCCGCCAGTGCCTCGGCAGCAGCGCGCGAGCGCTTGCCGCTGCGGCAAATCGTCATCACCGTGACATCTTCCACCGGCGCGTGCTGTCGTAACGCCTGGCGAATGCGCTCGGCGAAGTCCGGCAATACACGCCACTCGGGCGCCTCCATCCAAGGCACGTGGAGCGCGCCCGCGGGATGGCCGACGTACTGATACTCCATGGTCGTTCGGACATCGACGATGACCGCGTTGGGATCCTCGCGCTGTAGCTCGAACGCCTCATCGGGGCGAATGTCTTTAATCTCGATCTCTGGCATGATGCGGGCCTCAAGTGGAATACGGAATCCATCGCGTGCGGCGCCGGCAAAGCCGCCGCGCCCGTGCAGTATATCGCGAACCCAGGGCGGGGGCATCACGGCGGGGGGTTATCAGAGTCGAGATATTTCGCCCGCGGGGCAAGTTCCCCGCAAGCGACCAAAGGGGAGCATTGCACGCCTCCACTTTGGAAACCCCATGGCTAGAGTGCCCGCCGCAAGCGGGGTGAATCACGGTTTCTCGGGAGGCATCGATCGTGGGGAGAAATACATGCCGCTAGCCGCGGGTCCGGTGGCCGCGGTGGACCTCGGTTCCAATAGCTTTCATATGCTCGTGGCCCAGGTCTCCAGCGGGCGCTTGCAGGTCGTCGATCGGATCAAGGAAATGGTGCGTCTCGCCGCGGGGCTCGACGATCGCAACTGTCTCGACGAGGCGGCCATGACGCGCGCCCTCGAGACCCTCGAGCGTTTCGGACAGCGCCTGCGCGATGTCCCCAAGGGCAATGTGCGCGCCGTCGGGACCAACACGCTGCGCAAGGCCCGCAATCGAAAAGAGTTCTTGGCGCGCGCGCGGCAGGCGCTCGGTCACCCGATCGATATCATCGGCGGCCGCGAGGAGGCGCGTTTGATCTACCTCGGCGTATCGCACAGCCTCGAGGACAGCGCCGAGCGGCGCTTGGTCGTCGATATCGGGGGCGGGAGCACGGAGCTCATCCTCGGCCAGCAGTTTAGACCCGATCACATGGAGAGCCTGTACATGGGATGCGTGGAGGTGAGCCGGCGATTTTTTAAAGAGGGGTTAATTGACGACACCAGCATGGAGAAGGCCGAGCTATTCGCGTTGCAGGAGCTCGAGCCGATCTCCTCCCCGTTTCGGCGCGTCGGCTGGGAGTCCGCCATCGGGGCGTCGGGCACCGTGCTCGCGGCGCAGGAAATCATACGCCATCAGGGATGGACTCAAAATGGCATCACTTCGGGCGCTTTGCGTAAACTGCGCAAGGCGGTGATTGCGGCGGGCCGCATCGATAAGCTGGCGTTCGACGGGCTGCAAAGCGACCGCGCCGCGGTCTTCGCGGGCGGTGTGGCGATCCTCGGCGCGATTTTCCAATCCTTGGGCGTCGAGCGCATGCAGGCGTCGAGCGGCGCCTTGCGCGAAGGCCTGCTGTACGACCTTTTGGGCCGCATCGAGCAGGAGGATGTGCGCGCGGCCACCGTCGCCGACCTCATGCGCCGCCATCAAGTCGACGAGCCGCAGGCGGCGCGCGTGGCGGCGACGGCACGGGCCTTACTCGAACAAGCACCCGATGCTTGGGGGATCGAGCGGGAAGAGCACGGCCAGCTCATAACGTGGGCGGCGCGATTGCACGAAATCGGCCTCGCCATCTCCCACAGCCAATACCACAAGCATGGGGCCTATCTCGTCAGCAACATGGACCTGCCCGGTTTCTTCCAGGGTGAGCAGGAAGTGCTCGCTGTCTTGATCCGCGGGCACCGGCGCAAGCTACCGCTCGGCGAGCTTCAGAACCTTGCCGACGCGGTGCGGCAACCGGCCCTATACCTGTGCGTGCTATTACGGCTGGCCGTCACGCTGCACCGGAACCGAACCGATGCGCCGCTCGCGCCGATCACGCTGGAAGGAGACACCGGGGTTGTGAAGCTGCGTTTCGCGCCGAGATGGTTGGAGCAAAATCCCCTGACCCAAGCCGACTTAGCACAGGAGGCGTGGTATTTGAGTGCCGCGGAGATCAAGCTCAAGTACAAGTGAACCACAATTCAGGCTATGCGCGGATCGCGGCGGTGGCCGTTTGTCGGGAACAATCTTATACTAAAGGACGCTATGGATACGCTGCGGCGGGAAATCAACGGCACGGGCATCGGCGTTTACCCGATTGGGCTCGGGGCCATGCCCTTATCGATTGCCGGCCGGCCCGAGGAGGCTCAAGCCTTCGAGGTGATCAAAGCTTTCGTCGAAGCGGGCGGCGACTTTATCGATACCGCAAATGTCTATTGCCTCGATGACGCCGATATCGGCCACAACGAGCAATTAATCGCGAAGGCATTGGAGCGCCTCGGCAAGCGAGGCAGCGTCACCGTCGCCACCAAGGGCGGCCTGCGCCGCCCCAAAGGCGAGTGGACCACCGACGGCCACCCCGTATCGCTGCGGGCCTCGTGCGAAAAGAGTCTGCTGGATCTTAACGCCGACGCTATCACGCTCTATCAACTCCACGCGATCGATCCCGCGGTTGATCTTACGGAATCGCTCGCGGAGCTCATCCGACTCAAGGAAGAGGGAAAGATCCTGCATATCGGGTTGTCCAACATTACCCCGCGCCAGTTGGAACAGGCCTTGACGATGACGCCGATCGCCTCGGTACAAAACCGCTGCAACGTGCTCGAACAGACGGATTTTAGGAACGGCATGGTGGCGCTTTGCCAAGCGAAGGGTGTCGCCTATATTCCTCATAGCCCGGTGGGAGGCCACTATCGACATGTGCGGTTACGCGATGAACCGCTGCTGACGAGGCTTGGGGATAAATACAGCGCCTCGGCGTATCGGATTGCCCTCGCCTGGTTGCTGCATAAGGGCGAGAATATTCTACCGATACCCGGTGCGAGCAAATCGAAAAGCATTCTCGATAGCCTAAAAGCCGTTGATCTTCGGCTTAGCCCAGAGGATATCGCCGCGCTGGATCGACTGGGTTAGCCGGGAAACTTGCGTCGACAGTTCATTGCCTTTCAAAGTGCGCCGAGAAAGGAACCGCATGGTTCGCGATTGATGGGGGTTCGCACGACTCACCGCATCCTATGGGATCAGTTCGTATTTGGCTCAGGGCACGGACTTCGCTATGCTTTGCGTAATCACCGTGGACTATCTCCAAAGCCATGAATGCCATCGCCTTCGATACCCTCAAGTTCGCCAAACGCCTCAAGGAGGCTGGGTTCACCGAGCAGCAGGCCGAGGCCCTGGCCGATGCCGAGGCGGAATTTATCGAGCAGAATCTGGCTACGAAACGAGACATTGCCGACATCAAGCGAGACATTGCTGACATCAAGCGAGATATAAAAGAGCTTGAGGTCAAGCTTGAGGTCAAGATCGAACAGATCCGTTCGGATCTTTCCCGCGACATGAAAGACCTCGAATACCGCATGACGATCAAGTTAGGCACGCTGATGGTGGTTGCGGTCGGCGCCATGGCGACGCTGGTCAAGCTTTTATGATCCCAACGTAAGCGAAACATTTCTGAAGGTATACAGGAGGCCTATATTCTTGTGTTGAAGAACTCCACCACGAGGATCGGGTTCGACACGGAAACGGAGGTGTTGTCATACACCTTCCAGGCAACGAACCTGAAGCTACGGGTTTGCCCCTCAGAGCAAGTCTGCGTCCGTTGGAGACTGGCTGACTCGAACATTCCCGCTGTGATGTCAAACGCACCGACATAGTGGCGAGAACCCACGTCGTTAAAGGTGGGAGGCGGATCGTCCACAGCGATACTCGCCACAGCGATTGACGCATCAATCTCCGCGCTAACGTCCAATGTGAAGTTTCCCGAGGCTGTCGCAATGAGGTGGCCCCTCGCCGGACACGTCACCGTAACTTGCCTGAGGAGCGTATTGTCATCGGGGTTGTTACTGATGACTTCGACTTCACCGCCATTCGGCGAATAGTCCACCCAGGAGGTGGCCTGCACGGGCCTCCCGACCATGCCCATGGCCAAACCGAAAAGCGTACCGAGGATAAGGGTATTGCGTTTCATGTGTCGTGCTCCTTTGCAGCAGTGTAAGAAGGTATTTGCGCATCGAAGAGGCGGCGTTCTCTTAAAGCTGGCCTTCCGATATGCACCTCAGGGTTCCCAATAGCGGATGCCATAGATAATTCCGCCGTTCGGAAAGTGGCACCCGATGACATAGTATCCATAGTCGTAGTGAGTGAGTATGGAGGGGTCGAAGTCAATAGTGTGCTGTCCAACGGCGACGTTCACGGTTTCACTATCCGCGTCCGCGACCAGCGGGTCGATTGAGTATAAGCGACACCCCGCTGCCTTTGGCCCGAAATTGAAGACACGAAGGCTAACCTCTTCGATTGGCCGTGTGACGAAATCGCGAATCAATGGGCAGAACACTACGGCATTCGGGTGTTGCACAACTATACCGTAATACTCTGTAAATTCGTTGGCAGTGCTATCGTACTCCGTCCGACATATTTGCCCGCCGACTGTCTTAAGATCGCTTGCAGTTACATCTGCAGAAGCCAGGGCGGCGCCGAGCGACAACGCTACAAGCGCGCGGGTTATGAACGTGCTGTACATTACTCAACCTCCTCATCAACGGTCGTTGGATACAAATCCTGATACCGGGGAACCCGGTGCCCTTCGCGAGCAAAGAAACCCTCCGCGTGAACCCCACCGTCGGGGTCCTCGCTGACAATACGCATGGCCGACGATACGATGGACGGGACCCGGAAGTTCATGATTAAGCGGTCGAAGTCTTTGTAGCTTGCGCAGTAGAACGTGGCTCTGCAGAGGGTGGCTCTGCAATCGACGTCCGTCAACGTGGCCGACCTCACTTGGTCGACGAATCCGCGGAAGGCGTCCTCGGTTGCGTTGCGCCACTGGGGATCTACCGTTTCGTCGTCAAGGATCTGCGCGAGCGCCGCGTATCGCCCTATGCTGCGTGCCTGTTCCTTCGCGCTAATGACCTCCCATGGATCCGCTCCGCCGTCGGCTGCGGGTCTGGGCCTGGCGGGTCGCCGAGTGCTAGCCTGCGGGCCTAGATTTGCTACTGATAATTGCTCCCGTTCACGGGCGGCGTCAGTCACGGTAGTCTTTTCAAAACGCGTGCGGGTACTATTGGCCTTTCCCAGGCTTTTGCTAGCCTTTTCGCCTGACGTACACGCGAGCGCAAAGATGCCGGGGATCAGAATCAGTAAGCGTATAGGCAACATCGTCACTGCTCCTCGTACTGAATACCGTAAAAGAACGACCCAGCCGGGAGCCCACACCTGACGCCGTAGTAACCGTTTGCATAATGCTGGGGTAGCCCTGCACCAGAGAAGACGACAGTTTGCACCCCTGCCTTGAAGTTCTTGTGTTTCTGGTCATCCGCGCCACCGAGTGCGGATGCCGACACGACACTGCAAGTACCCGGTCCTCCGGCGTCGATCCGAATACGGACATAGTTCATCGGCGCTAAAATACTGTCCTTATTGAGCGGGCAACTGACCTGTACGAAGTCAGCTAAAGGGTAAACGCCGTAGAAGATCCACTTCTCCTCGTAAAATGGAAACGTACCGCGACAGGCTGTTCCAGGGATCACCTTCTGATCGGCGGCGTGTGCGCTACGAGCGCCCATTGCCATTCCTGCGAGCCCGCTTGCTAAGGCGAGAATAACTGTTAGGGAGCGTGTAAGGTTCGTCATGAGCATCCTCCAGTCGAATAGAACATGAGGCAACACAATCACTCTACGATTTTGTATCCGAAAATAGTGGTTCCGTTTACGCCGTCCCCTTTCACGCTGCATACAATCGCGTAGGTGCCGCCGGCGAAGGTTTCTACATCGGCAGGAAACCACGTGAGCGTCTGGGGCGCAGTGCCATGGACTTCTGTCCGGTAAGCGTCAACCAGGGAGCCAGAATAGGGTCCAACGGAGACAAGGTCACACGAGACGGATGAATTAAACGGGTCGATCCGCAGTTGAATCGACGAGAACGCGTCGTCCGTTTCACGCGGTACTGGACACACAACACTTTGGTTTACCCTTGAGAAGAAATAATAGTCCGTAACAAACTCAAGGCCAACGTAAGTGTTGTGGTATGGCTTGCAAAATCCGCCGCCGTAAATGTTGTCCGGAGCCGCCTGCGCTATCAAGGGAGTGGCTAGGATGAGAGAAGATATGGCGATAACGCGTTTGAAAGATGGACTGGGCCGATTCATTAGGCGCTTCATCATTCGAAACCTCGTTTCTACGTGATTGTTAGGTGTAATGCTGTAACTTCCCATCAACGTGCGCTAGGAACATGCGATACTACATATAGTCTCCACTCAGACCATAGTATTGGTATGGACCACGCGCTAACGTACGGTAAGGGACGCGTCGCGTTGTCGTGCGAAAGCATGTGCCTATGAGGTAAAGAATAAGAGATGCTCGGGCGTAGGACAGCGAAATATGTCACAAAAGATATGTGAAATAGTTACTTGCTTTTCCCTGAATGCTGATGGTATTGACAGTAGCACGAGAGGTCTCGGGGTCGTGGGCAGTAATTCGTCTCGGCTAAGGCAGCGGACCATAAGCGCTGGCAAAATGAAGCGTTTCATTTCCCGCCCACCGAAAGTAGCTGGGCGGCTGTGATCGCGAGAGCTAGCCGTTTCCAAACGATTCCATCACCAGCCTCATTTAACATCCATTCCTGCCGGCTTTCCGGCTTTGCCTTGTAGAGCTCGGGGAACCACGACAGCGGTACGCCGATCACCCGCTCGTCGTACCTCGTCGTACGGATCAACACGCAGGCGATAGCGCTGCACTGAGGCGCGCTTGATGCGAAGGTCCGGGCCGGAAGGCGGCGCGGTTTTAGCGCGTAGGCTGGGTTGAGCGCAGCGAAACCCGGGGAGAATGAGCTTTGATTCCCGGGTTACGCCGCTGCGCGGCTAATCCAGGCTAATAGAATGGACTCCACCCTCTCCTAAACGGCATCGTGATGTGCCAAAGTGGAGATTCGAATAAACCACTTCAACGAAGAGGGGGGAGTCCGAGATGAATATTACGACGATTGGGTTGGATATCGCAAAGAATGTGTTTCAGGTGCACGGTGTGAATGGGCACGGCAAATCCGCGGTACGCAAGAAGCTATCGCGTAGCAAGGTGTTGGAGTTTTTTGCGAAGCTCCCGGCCTGCCTCATTGGGATGGAGGCCTGTCCTGGGGCGCATCACTGGGCGCGGGAATTGATGAAGCTCGGCCACAGCGTGAAGCTCATGCCGGCTCAGTATGTCAAGGCCTACCTCAAGGGTAACAAGACCGACGGCAACGATGCCGAGGCGATTTGCGAGGCGGTCAGCCGGCCGGGGATGCGTTTTGTGGCGATGAATACGCAGGCCCAGCAGGATCTCCAGATGGTACATCGGATCCGCCACCGCTTGGTGGAGGAGCGTACGGCGCTCATCAATCAGATCCGTGGGTTGTTAGGCGAATACGGTATTGTCTTTGCCCAGGGGCCAGGTCAGGTACGCCGAGGGTTGGTCAGGATATTGGGGGACAACGAGGCAGGGTTGTCCGGGTTCGCCCTGGAGCTTCTGGCTGACTTGCACCAGCAGTTGCGGGAGCTCGACGAACGGATTGCCGGTTATGATGCACGGGTACAACGGGCCTGTGCCGCCGATGAACCCAGCCGCAAGCTCGATGCCCTGCCGGGCTTGGGCGCCCTGACGGCCACCGCGATGGTCGCCGCCGTGGGCGATGCCCGGCAGTTTGCCAATGGCCGCTCGATGGCGGCGAGTCTCGGTCTGACCCCACGCGAGCACTCCAGCGGCGGGAAACAACGGCTCTTGGGCATCAGCAAACGCGGCAACACCTACCTGCGTACCTTGGTCATCCACGGCGCGCGGACGGTGTTACGGCACGCGTCGGGTAAGACCGACCGGCTCTCGCGTTGGGCGCTGGCGATCCAAGCCCGACGCGGTGCCAATGTCGCCGCCGTGGCGCTGGCCAACAAACTCGCGCGGATCGCCTGGGCAGTGCTGGCCCGCGATCGGAGATATCGGGCGGATTGGGCGGTCGGTTTGACGGGGAAGATTTGAGTCCCAGCGTATTCGGTTAACAACACACCCCCAGATTGCGAAGGTGAAGAACCAAGTGATGGCACAAACAGGTAAGACCGGCGTTCTGCGATTCCGTCAATCGTAGTGGCCCTTTTGAGGCCGTCAGGCTATAAGGAACCAGAACGCGCAGATTCCATCATGGCCAGAGCGAGTACCCTGCTCACTAACAGGCCGAATATATACGTGCAGTCTTTCCTTACAAGACCCATCATCAACCCCTCACCTTGCAAACCGGGTGGAGTCCATATATACGATTTCTAACCTGCCGTATCCGCGACCACGCCGAAACCCAGCGCGCGCAATAACGCGCGCAGCGCCGGCCGTCCCGGTGGGACCACGACCTCGGCTGCTCCGAACGCGCGGCGCGTGCGGTAATTCGCTCTTAAAGCGTCGAAATGCTGGCCGCGCTCGGTGAGCTCCAGTCCGTCAATCTCCGCCAACGCGCGGTGATCGTCGCGCGCGTCATAGCAGGCAAAAACGGCCTGGCGTAATAGATCTGCGTCTGTCTCCGCCTCATCCAAGCACAGGGTACGCAGTGCGTCCGCGGCGGCGGGTGGCTGCCACCGCTTAGGCACGCTTAAAAATTCGCAGACCGATTGATACAACATCTTCGTGGCGCGGAGCTTCGCATCGTCACTGTAACCGGCGATATGCGGCGTTCCGATGGCCGCGCGTCGCAGGAGCTCGACGTCGATGTCCGGCTCGTGACACCAGCAGTCGATCACCGCGGCCATGCGGGGGCGTCGCGTCAGCAGGGCTCGCAATGCCGGTTCGTCGACGACGCCTCCGCGGGCGGTGTTGATGAGGATCGCATCGTTGCGCATGCGGGTGAGCTCATCTAGGCCGATGAGGTTGACCGTCGGATGGGAGCCGCTCGCCGTGAGCGGTACGTGCAAGCTGACGACATGCGCAGACAGAGCATCATCAAGGCTGCAGTATTTCGCTTCTCCCGTTAGTTCCTGAAGCGGCGGATCATTGATAATGCACTCGACCCCGAGCGCCCCGAGCAAGTCCGTAACCCGCGCGCCGACATGCCCGCAGCCGATGATCCCCGCCGTCATCCCCCTGAGTGAATCGCCGCGTTCCTGCACTAGCACCAGGAGCGCACTGAGGACATATTCCGCGACCGCGGCGGCATTGCTTCCGGGTGCAGCGGCGAAGGCGATCCCTTTGTGGCTTAGGTACTCGAGATCGATGTGATCGACGCCGCTCGTCGCCGTGCCGACGAAGCGTACCCGGCTGGCTCCGAGCAAGGCGGCATCGACGCGGGTCACGGAACGGACCAAGAGCAGATCGGCGTCGCGCGTGATCTCCGGGGTCCAATCACGCCCCGACGCTAGCCGCAACTCCCCAAGCGCGGCGAACGCGTCGCGCACATAGGCGATATTGGGATCGGCGATGATGCGCATGCGTGCGCTCCGCCGTCGCGGACGGGGAGGCCTTAGCGGTTAAGGACGCCCACCAAGCTCGGCGCCCTCCTTCTTTACCGGCAAGAGATCGGCGCGGCTGACCCCGAGCACCAGCGCGACGGGGCTCGCGACATAGATCGAAGAGAAGGTCCCGATGATGACACCCAGGATCAGCGCCAGCGCGAAATCATCGATCACACCACCGCCCAGAAAATAGAGCGCGATCAATACAAAGAGCGTGGTCGGCCCGGTGACCAAGGTCCGCGACAAGGTCTCATTGATCGAGCGATTCATGACTTCGATAGGGCCCTCCTTGCGGAGCTTGCGGAAGTTTTCGCGGATACGATCGAAGACAACGATGGTGTCATTAACGGAATAGCCGGCCACCGTGAGGATGGCGGCCAGCATGGTAAGATCGAATTGCAGACCTAAGAGGCTGACAAGCCCCGTGGTGATGATGAGATCGTGCAAGGTCGCGATGACCGTGGCGACGGCAAGACGGAGCTCGAAACGAAACGCCACATAGACCAGGATCCCGATGAGCGCGAACACCAACGCGAGCCCGCCGTCTTCCACGAGCTCCTGTCCCACTTGAGGTCCGACGAATTCGACCTGACGTATCTCGACGGACGTTCCAGCGGCGGTCTTCAAGGCCTCGAGGACCTTATTGCTGAGATCGGCGGAGTTTAGGCCTGCGCGGGGGGGGATCCGTACCATCACGCCCTTCGAGGTGCCGACGTGCTGCACGACTGCACCCTCGAAACCACCGCGCGCGAGCGTGCCGCGCACCTCGGCCAATTCAACAGCTTTATCGTATTCGACCTCGATGAGCGTGCCGCCGGTAAAATCGATGCCCAGGTTCAAACCACGCACCAAGAACGAGCCGATCGAGAGCGCGAAGATAAGCCCCGAGAGCGCGAAGGCGACATAGCGCTTGGACATGAAATCGATCTTCGGGGTCTTTTTAAAGAGATCCATCGCCTAATACCTTTAAGGAAGCTCTGCAAACGTTACTGCGCAGCCCATCTGCTTTGTCGCGTGCTCGCTCCTCGCTCGCCTATCTACCTGATATGTCTCGCGACTCGCTCCGCGGCTTCGCGCATCTGGGCTTGCTCGCGACACTTTTGCAGAGCTTCCCGTGACGGTTACACCGCGAGGCGGGCGAGCCGCCGGCCTCCGTACAGAAGATTGATCACGGCGCGCGTACCGGCGATGGCGGTGAACATCGAGGTGAGGATCCCGAGCGACAGGGTCACCGCGAAACCTTTCACCGGGCCGGTCCCGAACGCGAATAGCACGATCGCCGCGATGAGGGTGGTGAGGTTGGAATCGGCGATGGTGGCGAAGGCCTTCGCATAGCCGGCGTTGATGGCGGCCTGCGGGGTGGTGCCGTTGCGCAGTTCCTCGCGGATGCGCTCGAAGATGAGCACATTGGCGTCGATCGCCATGCCCACCGTCAACACGATGCCCGCGATGCCGGGCATGGTCAGGGTCGCCTGCAGCAGCGACATCAGCGCGAGCAGCAGCACCAGATTGAGCATCAGCGCGAGATCGGCCACCAAGCCGAAAACGCCGTAGTACACAGCGGTAAACACCAGCACCAGCGCGAAACCGATGACGGACGCGTTGTAACCCATCGTGATGTTGTCTTGGCCGAGACTCGGTCCCACCGTGCGCTCCTCGATGATCGAGATCGGCGCGGCCAGCGCTCCGGCGCGCAGCAGGAGGGCGAGGTTCCGCGCTTCCTCGGTGCTATCCAGGCCCGTGATCTGGAAGCGCTTGCTCAGTTGCTCGCGAATGGTGGCGATATTGATGACTTCCTCGACCGTCTTCTTTACCTTGATGGTCTCATTGCCCTTCTTCTGGGTGTCGATTTTGGTCTCGATGAAGACCACGGCCATGGGCCGCCCGACGTTATCGCGGGTGGCGCGGCTAAAGATACGCGCGCCTTTGCCATCCAAGGTAATGAACACGGCCGGGCGATTTTCGACCGAGTCCAGGCCCGAGCTCGCGTCGATGATGTATTCGCCGGTCAGCATCACCTGGCGTTTCAAGAGCACCGGTTCGCCCTCGCGCGTCCGATAGAGCTTAGCGCCCGGCGGCGTCTTACCTTCGACGGCCTCCTGCGGGTCGTGTTCCTCATCCTGCATGCGGAATTCGAGGGTCGCGGTCGCGCCGAGGATTTCCTTGGCCCGGGCCGTGTCTTGCACGCCGGGCAGTTGCACAACGATGCGATCCAAGCCGTGCTGCTGGATGATGGGCTCCGCTACGCCGAGCTCATTGACGCGGTTGCGCAAGGTGGTGAGGTTCTGTTGCAGGGCAAGCTTGCGCGTCTCGCGGATGTAATCCTCCTTTAAGCTCAGTCGCAGCGCGCTGCCCTCCGGATCATCCTCGCGCACAAGCTGGAGATCGCGGAATTCATCGTCGATTAGCCTTTCGGCCTCGGCTTGACTGGCCGCATCGCGCAAGGTCACGAGGATCCCGCGGCCGGCCTCGCGCGCGATGGTCTTATAGCGGATCTTTTTCTCGCGCAGCGCCGAACGCAGATCGGAGACAAAGCGTTCTTCGGCCATGCGCACGACCGCCTCCATATCGACTTCCATCAAGAAATGCACGCCGCCGCGCAGATCCAAACCGAGGTACATAGGCTTGGCGCCCAGTGCTTGGAGCCACGCGGGAGTCGCGGGCGCTAGATTCAGGGCGACCACATAGTCCGGCCCGAGCGCCGCCGCCACGGCATCATTGGCCTTGAGCTGCGCCTCGGTATCGGTGAAACGCACCAGCAGGCCGCGCGCATCGCGCTCGAGGGCTAGGGGTTCCAATTTGGCTTCCTTGAGCGCGGCGCGCACGGTATCTTCCAGGGCCGAATCGAGCGGTGCGGACCGCACTGTCGAGATCTGAAGGGCGGGGTGCTCCCCGTAGAGATTCGGCAGCGCATAGAGCACCCCGAGAACGATAATGCTCAAGATGAGCAGGTTTTTCCATAAGGGATAGCGATTCATCGACTAGGGCTATCGCGCTTGCCTATAGGGTCTTGACGGTGCCTTTCGGGACCGTATTGGCGACCTGGGCTTTCTGCACCTTAACCTCGACGGCCTTGCCGACATCGATGAGCACGAAATTCTCCCCGACCTCCAAGACCCGGCCGAGCAAGCCGCCGGTGGTGACGATCTCATCGCCCTTAGCCAAGGCCTCCATCATCTTCTTATGCTCTTTGTTGCGCTTCGACTGCGGCCGAATCATTACGAAGTAGAACACGACGAACAGAAAGACGATGGGAAGGATATCGAGGAAAAACTGCGCCGGCGGCCGCGAGGGGGCTGCCTGAGCGAAAGCGTCGGCGATGAAAAATTCCATTTGACCTCCTTATAGCACCTAAACGGCGCGGTATTATGCCACAGGCAACGCGGTTTGCGCGCGCCGCCGATAATAGTCCGCGACAAATTTCTCGAGACGCCCGAGCTCAATCGCCACGCGCATCTCCCGCATCAGGGATTGGTAGTAATGCAGATTGTGAAGCGTATTCAAGCGCAACCCGAGGACCTCGCGGGTGCGGTCCAAATGATGGAGGTAGGCGCGGGTGTAATTTCGGCAAGTGTAGCAAGTGCAGGTCTCATCGAGAGGGCGGGTGTCCATCCGGTAGCCGCTACTCCGGATCCTCACCACGCCCTGGGCGGTGAAAAGATGGCCGTTGCGCGCATTGCGGGTCGGGAGCACGCAATCGAACATGTCGATCCCGCGGCGGACGGCCTCGACCAAATCATCCGGGGTGCCCACACCCATGAGGTATCGGGGGGGGCCGGGCGGCATCTTCTCCGCAACGTGGCTCACAATGTCGAACATCAGATCCTTGGGCTCGCCCACCGACAATCCGCCGATCGCGTAACCGTCGAAACCCATCTCGATCAAGCCCCGGAGCGATTGCTCGCGGAGGCTCGGGTACATTCCGCCCTGCACGATACCGAACAAGGCCGAGGCCTGCCCACGATGCGCCTCGCGGGAGCGTTCCGCCCAACGCAGCGACAGCTCCATCGAAGCTTGGGCCGCCTCCGCGGTCGCCGGATAAGGCGTGCATTCGTCGAAGACCATGAGGATGTCCGCGTTCAAGGCCTGCTGGACCTCGACTGCACGCTCGGGTCCGAGGAAGATGCGATCGCCGTTCACGGGCGAGCGGAACACGACCCCCTCCTCCGAGACCGTACGCCGACCGCCGAGACTGAAGACCTGAAAACCGCCCGAATCGGTGAGTATGGGCCCCGGCCAGTGCATGAAGCCATGCAAACCACCGTGGGCCGCCACCACGTCCACTCCCGGCCGTAGCATGAGATGAAACGTGTTGCCGAGCACGATTTGGGTACCGGAACCCAAAAGCTCCTCGGGCGTCACGGTCTTGACCGTGGCCAAGGTCCCGACCGGCATGAAGACCGGAGTGTCTATGCTGCCCCGGCAGAGCCGAAGGCGTCCGCGGCGCGCCGCGCCCGAGCTCGCGAGGAGATCAAATTTCATCCGTTCGCCTGGCCGCGTCACGATGATGTCATCATGATCGGCTCACCCACATTGCGTCCCCATAACTATAAAACCGGTACCCCTTTGCGATGGCGTGCCGGTAGGCGCGCAGCACCGGCTCCCGCCCCGCAAAGGCGCACACCAGCATCAACAGCGTGGATTCGGGGAGATGAAAATTGGTGATCATCGCAGCGACGGTCTTAAACTCATAACCAGGATAGATGAAAATATCCGTCTCGCCGCAATACGGGCGCAGCGCACCCTCCGCGGAAGCCGCCTCGAGCGCCCGCACGCTCGTGGTTCCCACGGCGATGACTCGGCCGCCGCGCCTACGGGCGGCGCGCACTTCCCGGCATACGGATTCCGTTACTTCCATGCGCTCCCGGTGCATGCGGTGATCGGTGATGCGCTCCTCGCGAACGGGCTCGAAGGTTCCCGCACCCACATGCAAGGTCACGAACGCCATGGCGATGCCTTTATCCTTGAGCGCGGCGAGGAGCCTCCGGTCGAAATGCAAACCGGCCGTCGGCGCCGCGACTGCTCCGGGGCGGCGGGCAAAGACTGTCTGGTAGCGTTCTTCATCGACGGCCTCGTCCGGACGGTGGAGATAGGGCGGCAAGGGGACATGCCCGCAGGCCGCCATCACCTCGAAGAGATCGCCCGCGGCGCAAAGCCGGACTTCATAGAATTCCTCATGGCGCCCGAGCACCTCTAAGGTAGGCCCGCCCGTGAGCGTAATACGGTTCCCGGCCCGTGGCGGTTTGCTGGCCCGGATCTGGGCCGTCGCGCGACGCTTGGAGAGCACCCGCTCCAGCAACACCTCGACCGCGCCACCGCTATCCTTGTGTCCATAAAACCGCGCCTTCATCACCCGCGTGTCGTTGAGGACCAAGAGATCCTCGGGCCGGAGCAGATCCACGATGTCCGCGAACCTGCGATCGCCAATCGCGCCCGTCGCCGCGTCCAGGCATAATAAGCGGCTCGCGCCGCGCTCGGCCGCGGGATAGCGGGCGATGCGCTCCGGAGGCAAGTGGTAGTGGAAGTCGCGGCGATCCATGCCTCCTAGGGTAGCGCGTTGCGAGATTGAATGCCTCGTGACAGATTTGCGATCCGTCGCTCGCCGGCTTTTCAGCCCAATCTTTCCTATGCCGCCGCTCGTGTAAGCCAAGGGCTATCGTCCGACCGCCAAAATGCTCGAACAGCTTATCGTCGAGCCATTCCCAAACCTCGGAGGAATGTCGCTGATCGTCTGACAAGATCGCGTCGCGATGAACCACCGTCGGGAGACAACCCCAGGTCTTCGCTATCTCCTGAAAAACCAAACCGGCCTAACCCCACCATATGTTATCCTTTGCGTCCATGGCGTGGAGTTCCCCGCTCCTCAGTAACGTGTGTAATATCACACATCCTACGTTCTGGGATACGCCACCGGCAAGGACAAAAAGGTCACTCACGGCAGGGCGTGTCAACCGTCATCTGACATCGCCGGCACCTTCCACTTTGTTAGAGGAACGGTAAACAACGGCACCTTTAGCATCACTGTCGTCTGTCCAGTGGTGCGCGACAACATTACTAACCGCAACGGCGTCCACGCCGCGTTCATCCGGGTTGCAGGAAATGGGACCGACGCTGCCAGCTGCGAACTCTTCAGCTTAACGCAGTTCGGTGTCACCCTAGCCCAAAGCGCCTCTGTAAGCACCACCTCGCGCGACTGTGTGTCGCTGTCCACTCCGCTCGGTGTAAGCGCCAACCTAGGGAGCTATGTTTATAACTGCGCTTTGCCGCCGGGAGGAAGCGTATGCAGTTACCGAGTCGATGAGTTCAACCCGACAAACAGAAACAATTAGCGGGTTAAGATCCTTCGGGTCCTCTACATCTTTCTAAAGAGACTTGACCCCAATTGGCCGAGGATCTCATACATATAGTTGACAGGCAGTGAGAAATGACCTCCTTCGGTAGCAAGCGTAGATCGGACCTAGGCAAGGCAGCGGCCAGGTAGCGGGCGTGCGCGGGCGGCACCACCTGATCGCGGCACCCTCCTGTCAAAGGGTGACCGGTAGCTCGCGTAGGGCGCATTAGCTTTAGCGTAATGCGCCGTATGGGACGCCCCTCATGCGGCGCAATACGCGATAAAGCCGCTATTGCGCCCTACAATCTACTAATCGTCAAAGCTGAGGCCGCTGCATCTTTTTGCGGCGTCCCTCTCCAGCCTCTCGTTAGGCATTGCTGCCGTTACTCAAGCGTGGCCCCTTTGCCTGTTTTTCAGGGCCGCTCAATTACTTAAGTTCATTACTCGTTAAAAATGCATCGCTGAATGGCGCGTTGGTTTCGATAGTAAGAATGACAGGCAAGTCGATCCTGCAAGCCCAAGTTGACCTTGCATTACCACCTAAATCGTGGCTTACCAAATCACCTCTTAGAGATTGATGTCGGTACACTGCGACAAGCGGGGATCGACGTTCCTGCGGGAGCGCAGGTTGGACGAAGCTTTAATATGCCTGGCGGTAGTACAGAGGTAGTATTCCCACATGCTCTCCCGTCAAACGCAATCGAAATCGTGCGGTAGGTACCCAAATGTCCAAAGAAAGCATACTACTAGACTTTGAAAGCGATCTGGAGGATCCCGGTTCTCTGAAGTCCGGAGAGTATCTTGAGGCCCACGTTCTCGCTCACGCGCGGTCGGCTGCGGCGAAAGATAAGGACAGTCTCGTAGAGGGATTGGTTATTGATCACAAATGAGCCTCGAACGATGCTCGCCGTAAAAATCGCAAAGGAGTTACGCTTATCCCTATCTAGAAAATTTGAGAAACCGGATAGAGGCGGGTAAGGCTTTTTTTCCCTTCTACCTACAGTGGGTGGACGAGGCTCTGCAATCGCTTAGAGACGCTATATAAAATAACGTTACCCAGAGAAGAGTGCGCTAACGCGCACGTGAAGTCTATTTTCTTGTGCGCATAGGGCACACTAAGCTGGCTGACGGGTCACATTGAACAAGCTCGCGAGCGTACAAAAGTGTGCTTTAGCTACCTGATAGCGCGCAGCGAATCAGCGCGGCCCTATGCCGCTCCAGATCTGATAAAATTGATTGTGTAAAGTGGGTATCCACTTCGCGCAAGTGACCCCTATGTGTTGTGGTCAAGCGATTTGGCTCTTCCCACGAGGTTTCGGTATGGGGTGGGTAGCATAGTGGCGGCTTGCTGCATCAGACGGTAGAAAG
>JBIMKD010000164.1:0-2427 GCA_043673815.1 Chromatiales bacterium | reverse complement strand
GTTGGTAGAGCACAACCTTGCCAAGGTTGGGGTCGCGAGTTCGAGTCTCGTTTCCCGCTCCAATAACTCGCAAGAAAACCCCGACCGGTTCGGGGTTTTGTTATTTTCCCTTATCTTGCGAATAACGACCACATGGTTTTTTGGCTGGGTGGCAGAGTGGTTATGCAGCGGCCTGCAAAGCCGTGTACGCCGGTTCGATTCCGACCCCAGCCTCCACATCGAAATCCACGCACATCCAGTAACGTCCCATAAGCTAGTGTAATGCTTTGTTTTTCTTGGAGCTTAAGCGGCGATTAGCGCGAATGACTTTCTGCAGAATGTCATTGGCCTTAGCTGTCCAGACGAACGGCTTGGGGTCGTAGTTATGCACGGCGATATATTCCTTGATGGCGTTGATAAGTTCTGGGACGCTGCGAAATACGCCACGGCGCAGGCGTTCGGTGGTGATGTCGCGGAAGAACCGTTCGACCATATTGAGCCAAGAGGCCGAGGTCGGGGTGAAATGCACATGGAAGCGCGGATGTTTCGCAAGCCACCCCCGGACCGTGGGATGCTTATGGGTGGCGTAGTTGTCGCAAATCAGGTGCAGGGCGTTGTCCTTGGGGGTTTCCCGATCGATCTGGCGCAAGAAGGTGAGCCATTCGTGGTGACGGTGACGATTGTCGCAGCGGGCAATGACCGAGCCATCGAGCGTGTTCAGGGCGGCAAAGAGTGTCGTTGTGCCATGACATGACGCTTGTAGTCGTGGGTCAGCGTCCCCGCACGGCCCTTCTTCAAGGGCAACCCAGGCTGGGTACGGTCCAGCGCCTGCACTTGACTCTTCTCGTCGCAACACAGCACCAGCGCATGCTGGGGTGGCGACAAATACAGTCCGACGATGGTCTTCGAGCTTCTCCGCGAATTGGGGATCCTACCCCAATCGTCGGCGAAACGCTCGAACGGGATATTGGGATGGTACCTCGCCATCCACCGATCGAACGCATAGTGCAAAAAGAGATTCGCAGTCTCCCCCAGACTTATCCCGGGTTAACGACTACCCCCGGTTTTGACGTCGTTCCTACGCTTTCGACAGGTCATCGACGGTTCGCTTGCGCTCGTCTCCTTGGCCCTCACCTGACAGAGTCTTGCCCTGCCTTTTCCTCAACGCTCACCACCCGGGCTCTTGACCCGCGCAGCTTGAGGTGGTTTGAAGCCTGCGCCTGCACGCCGGCTCCGAGGGGCCCACCCTCATCTCCTGTGCAGCACGGCTGCTCCAGTGTGCTCCGTTCATAACCACTCCTTCGCGCCTTCGTGGCGCACAGCCGTCCGCATAGCGGACCATCCAATAGCCTTGCGCCGCCATCCATTCATCCAACGGGTGCAGGTAGAGGTTGGCCAAGAGCGGACTGATGACCGCGCCTTGCGGCGTGCCACCGGTCGGGGTCCAATGCTCCAGACCCCGCAGGATGTCCTGCTTGAGCCACCCTCGGAGCAGGTCGAGCACGCGTCCATCGGTTATCCGTGCTTCCACCCGTTCCATCCGCTTGCCATGCGGAATGCTCTCGAAGCAGCTCTTGAGATCGGCGTCCACCACAAAAGCGTACCCGGCCTTGAGCAGCCCATCGACTTCCCGCAACGCCTCCTTGCAGCTTCGCCCGGGTCGAAATCCGTAGCTCCCTGGACAGAACTCCGCCTCGAAGACTGACTCAATCACGAGCTTGACCGCCGTCTGGACGATGCGGTCCTTGACCGTGGGAATCCCCAGTGGTCGCGTCTTGCCATCGCCTTTCGGAATGTCCACCCGTTTCACCGGCTGCGTGGCCGATAACAGTTCCCGGCTCAGCTCCGCCAAGTACGTTTCCGCACCGGCTGCGAACCGTTCCACGCTTTGCCCATCCACGCCCGCCGCACCTTTGTTGGCCCGGACTCTTTCCCAGGCCAACGCCAGCGTTTTGGGCGCGTACACCTTGTCCATCAAACTGTACCACTTGCCTCCTTCGACGCCGTTCACCAGCGCCGACACCATGCGCTCCGTTCACACCAAGGCTTCTACCCACGACCAGTGTTTTGCTAGCCAGCCCTCTCGCGGCTTATGCCGCCTCGGTACTATGCGGGCTCTGACTCCGGCCGGCGCCCGAACTCGACAGGTCTCTCCGCTTACAACGCTTTGCATTCCGAACATCCCGTCCCCAACCACGGCATGCGCCCAAACGTCGCTTTTGCAGCCACCTCAGCGCGCCCGGGCATGGACTTTCACCTTGCTAACAAAGCGTCCTCGCGGACGCACTCACCCCCGGCAAAGCCGGCGGCTTATTGGGTGAGCGCCTCAAGGCGCCATAACAGCATGAGCCGCCCAGGGCGGCGGGTCTACATTCCAAGCTTCATCTGCTCGTAGCGCTCGTCTTCTTCCTCTTGGTTGCGGATATAGGCTCGGACCATGTTTCCTCC
>JBIMKD010000163.1:0-4630 GCA_043673815.1 Chromatiales bacterium | reverse complement strand
TCGTGCAATCCCTCGTGGGCGAGGTGCTGTACTATTGCCTCGCCGACCTGGCGTTTCAACCGCACCACGTAGCGCCGCGGCACTTCATTGCGGGGAAGCGCATTCAGGCTCTGCTGCATTTCGCCCAGACAATGATACACCGAGCGCGGAAATCCCGCATCCTGGAACAGGAAGCGCAGCACTTCCGCGCCGCTCACGCGCACGTGCACCTGGCGGCGGTACATCTGATAAGCCGACAGCGACTTGAGCACGCTCATCCACTGGATGTTCGCGAACGGCGCGAGGTCCTCCGTGTGTTTGGGCAGGAGGCTGGCCGAGCGCACGTCGATGATGCGAGTGGTCATGTCGGCGCGCTCGAGATTGCGGCCGGTGCGAACGAATTCATACGCCTCGTCATGGCTCATGGTGCCCGTGAGCAGCCCGGTGAGGAGCTGGCAGCCATCGATGATCTGGGTTAGAAACGGAAAGCGCGAACGCCCCGCAATCGCCTGCTCATAGTGCTCGTTGGCGTAACGATGCAGGTGATTGAGCTTCTCCCAGGCCTCCCGCGGCACCACGTCGCGCAGGGTGCGGAGGTTTTCGCGCGCCTGCTGCAGTGAGGAACAGATCGAGCTCGGGTTACGCGGATCGGCGAGCATGAACTCGAGTGCGTTCTGCTGGCCGGCGTCCGGGTAGTGCCGGAAAAAAAGCTCCTCGCCTCCCATGATGAAGATGAGCGGCTCCCAGCCGAATGCCGTGCCCTTGGGCAGGTCCAGCAGCAGATGGGTATTGACGTTGATGTTGCGCGCCGTCCCCTCCGCACGCTCCAGGTAACGCCCCATCCAGTAAAGCCGTTCCGCCACCCTTGAGAGCATTGCTAGACCTCGTCCGTAATCCAGGTGTCCTTGCTGCCGCCGCCCTGGGAGGAATTAACCACCAGGGATCCTTGACGCAAGGCGACGCGCGTCAATCCGCCCATGGTCACATAGTTCTCGCTTCCGGAAAGGATGAAGGGGCGCAAGTCGACGTGGCGCGGCGCCAGCCCCGTCTCGCATAGCGTCGGCACGGTGGACAGGGAGAGGGTCGGCTGGGCGATGTAGTTGCGAGGGTCGTGCTCGATCAAGCGCGCGAACTGGGCGCGCTGGGTTGCGCCCGCGTGGGGACCCACGAGCATCCCGTAACCCCCCGAGGCGTTGGCAGGTTTGACGACCAGTTGGTGGAGATTGGCGAGCACATGCTCGCGCTCCTGGGTGTTCATGCACAGGAAAGTCGGTACGTTGGGAAGAATGGGCTCCTCGCCGAGGTAATAATTGATCATCTTGGGCACGAAGGCATAGACGGCCTTGTCATCGGCCACCCCCGCCCCGGGCGCATTGGCGAGCGCCACCCGGTCTGCCTTCCAGGCGCGCAGGAGCCCCGGCACGCCAATCTTGGAATCCGTGCCGAAGCCCAGGGGATCGAGATAGAGGTCGTCGATGCGCCGGTAGATCACATCGACCCGCGCGAATCCCTCGATGGTGCGCATGTAGACACAGTCGTCGTCGCCGACCACCAGATCGCCGCCCTCGACCAGCTCCGCGCCCATCTGTTGGGCGAGATAGGCGTGCTCAAAATAAGCCGAATTATAAATCCCCGGCGTGAGCACCGCGATCGCGGGGGAGTCCGCGGGGCGCGGGGAGAGCGAGGCCAACATATCGAAGAGCTGCGAGGGGTAATCATCGACCGGACGGATGCTGTAGTGCTCGAAAAGCTCGGGAAACACGCGTTTGGTGACCAGGCGGTTCTCCAGCATGTACGACACGCCCGAGGGGATGCGCAGGTTGTCCTCGAGAACATAGACGGCGCCGTCGCGGTCGCGCACCAGATCGGTGCCGCAGATATGTGCCCAGACGCCGTGCGGAGGATCGACGCCGACGCATTCCTCGCGAAAATTCACGGAATTCGCGAGCAGCTCCGGTGGAAACACGCCCGCCTTGACGATGCGTTGCTGGTGATAGACATCGTCTATGAAGAGGTTGAGCGCCTTGACGCGCTGCTTCAGCCCGGTCTCGATGCGCGTCCATTCATGACTCGGGATGATGCGCGGGATGATGTCGAAGGGCCAGGCCCGATCGATGCTGCCGCCCTCCTCGGTATAGACCGTGAAGGTGATGCCCATGGTCATGATGGCAAGCTCCGCGGCGTTTTTCCGCTCCTCTATCTCGCTTCTCGTGAGCGAGCCCAAATAGCGGCAGAGCGGTCGCGCCGGCGCTCGCGGCCGGCCCGGCGCCTCTATCAATTCATCGTAGCCGGCGCCGTTATCATAGTGCTCCCAGTCGATCGCCATCGTTACCTCCTTGGATGCCGGAGCGGCCCCCGCCAGCGCGTGGTTTGTATCGCACGTATCCATGGAGATAGCCCCGGCAATTCATGTACCACCCTGGATGACGTACCGATGACCAGTATAGTACGGAAAGCGCATACGTTTGGTCGCACTCATTTTCAAGCCGGTATGCCGATTGCTCGCCACAGTTTACGGGCGCTCGCGGCGCTCGCTCCACGAGGTTCCCCGGGAGGGGACTTTACCCGGCAGCGGCGCTCAGCCCACGTGCATCTAGGATACCTACTCACCATCATGCTCAAGGTATTGAAACAGCAACGAGATCTGGATCGTGCCGCGCTCCGTGAAATCGGAAGGATCGTGCGCGCCGCGGGCGATCCGTGGGCGGCCGCGCGGCGGTGCTGCTGTCGGGCGCCGGCGCCGTGGCAACGGCGGCCCGCGCCATCCATGCCATGAGCGCCAGAAGCCATGGCCCGTTTGTCCAGCTCGATTGTACGGTGTGGACAGATACCCAGCTAGAACCCGAGCTTTTCGGGCATGCGGCGGGGGGCTCCGGCCAGAGTAGCCCCGGGTGTTGCGAGCGGGCTCGTGGCGGCACCCTGTTTCTCGACGGGATCCACGCGCTTTCCTGGTCCGTGCAGACGAAGCTCTTACGGCTGCTCGAACACCGCGAATTTGTGCCGCTGGGTGCGAGCGCGCCCATGCCGGCGGACCTGCGCGTGATCGCGGGAGCGCGCCGTAGCCTCGAAGCCGCGGTGACGCGTGGAGCATTCCGGGCCGATCTCTATTTTCGCCTGCGGGCGCTGACGGTATCGCTGCCACCACTGCACGCAAGCGCCCGTCGGGACGAGCCATGAAACGCACCCTCTAACGCCGCCGCATGGCACGACCTCGATGAGGCCGCCGCCATTACCTTCAACGCCGCCAACAGCTCCCCGGCCGCGCGTTTTTCCTCGGTGCCGGCCAGCGCCTGATAAGGCTCAGCCGTGCACTGCGCTTCGGGTAGACCGAGTCCCACATGTTCGTGGCCGGCACGCGGGCCTTGAGCTCACGCAGGTTGTCGGCCAGCGCCGGACCGGCGTTGGCGAGCTTGCCGGCGGACAGTGCCGCTAGGATACGCAATTCGGTCTGGCCCACCACCGACCAAAATCCGGGTTGTCGGTGGCCGCCTTGTCCAGCGACTCGCGCACCTCGCGCATGCGCTCTTCACTGATGCCGACCGGCAGCTTTGCCAGGAACGAGGCGCGGAGTTCGCAGCTGTGCCAGTATGACAGACATTAAAAAGCGGTCGTTCCTTGCCAGATCTTGGCATATCCTTCGATTAGGCCGGCTCTATCCATGCCATTGACGATTTTCCGAGCGTGAAGGAAGTCAATATGAGATCCTGAAATAAAATCGTCAAGGCGCTTTCGCGTAAAGGTTCCGTTTTTCATCCCGTGGAGAATGATGAATAGCGAAATCGCTGGTTCCATGACTTTGTCCGGATCGGTTACAAAATCCTCGTTTAGAATATCGCTATATTCCTTATAGTTGAATTTGTGGGTTAGCTGTACATAGCCCCGTCCATAATAAGGAGCATAAGGTCTACGCTTGCCGCCAAACTCGGCGATAGGTCTATAAGTATGCGCTGTTTCATGCTGGATGGTCGCCATGATATAGCACCACTGGTCACGGTTGGTTACTCCCTGATTTCTTCCCTCCGCCGCGACAGCAGCCGCGAGCGCGTTCTTGTTACCTCCCTGCCACCATGTGGGTATTCCAAAGCGGTCAGGAATAATAGGCCCGATTGACGTGGTGTCTAATAAAGCCTCCGCGAAAGTCGGTCCAAACTGTCCAGTATCGAAACTGTCGAGGTGGACTGCATCACAAAACCGCTCGAGGCCAGTTTCCGTTCGAGGTCCCCATAACCCATCAGAATCGAAGTCGTAGAGTCCTAACTTTTGCAGACGACGCTGTATTTGCTTGATGAGTTGGACATCCCTCTTGAGATCATTAAAGGGAACAACAAGCCGATCGTCAGAGATTTCTTTTAGTGTCGCCATGGTGGTTACCTCTTCTCGCAAGCCCCCAGTTCAAATTATTTATGGCTCTTCGGCACAATCTATGGGTATTCCGTTGGGATCTCAACCAAGGCAACGCGAATACTCTCCAACACCGCCTCAGGATCTCCAAGCACTTCATGATTCCAAAATCGACGCACGCGATAACCCACTACCGTGAGATATTCGGTCCTCTGCAAGTCGTTCAAGACCTGCTCGGCATGCTGGCCACCATCGACCTCGATGACAACTTTGGGCTCCACGCAGAGGAATCCACGACGTAGGGTCCAAG
>JBIMKD010000162.1:0-8132 GCA_043673815.1 Chromatiales bacterium | reverse complement strand
CGCATGGCCTCGACGTCGACCTCGAAGGCGCTGTACCCGGTCAGCACGATGAAGGGGATCCCGTAGTCCTCGGCCGCCGCCCGGCGCAGGAGGTCGACCCCGTTGCACGCGCCGAGCCGGTAGTCGAGCAGACACACGTCGTGCGCACGGCGCGCCAGTGCGGTAAGACCGGCCTCATAGCTCGGCGCCCAGTCGAGCTCGACCCGATACGCCGACACCTCGGCGAGCAGCTCGCGGGTGAGGCGGTAGTCGTCCTCGTCATCCTCGACGAGCAGCACCCGGATCAGGGGCGCTTGCGCCTCAGCCTGCATTCGGATCTCCCGGCAGCTCGACGATATCGAGCCAGTACCTTCCCAGGGTCCTGATGACCTTGACCAGGGCCTCGAAGGTGACGGGCTTCTGAATATACGAAGCCGCGCCTAGGTCATAGCTGCGGTAGATGTCCTCCTCCTCCTTCGAAGTGGTGAGGACGACGATGCGTATGTGCTTGAGATTCGGGTCCACCTTGATCTCCGCGAGCGCTTCCCGCCCGTCTTTCTTGGGCATGTTGAGATCGAGGAGGATCAAGCCCGGGCGCGGCGCCGCCGCGGGATCGCTGTATTGACCCCGGTGACGGAGATAGTCCATCAACTCGGCCCCGTCTTGGACGAAACGCAGGTCGTTGCGCAGGCGAGCACCGCTGAAGGCCTCCCGGGTCATCAGACGATCATCCACATCGTCGTCTGCCATGAGTATCGTGACGGATTTCCCCTGTGGTCTCATACCGGGTTCTCCTCGTGTGTGACCGCTAAGGTGACGATGACGGTGGTCCCCTGCCCGGGGGTACTGTGCGCGCTGATAGTGCCGCCGTGACGGGTGACGATCTTGCGGCATATAGCGAGCCCCATACCCGTGCCCTCGTACTCATCGCGGCCGTGCAGGCGCTGAAAAAGCTCGAAGATGCGCTCGCTATAGACCTCCTCGAAGCCAATGCCGTTGTCATGCACTTGGATCTCACACTGGCGAGGGCCGAGCGCGGCGCCCTCGGCGGGCGGGTCGCTCGGGTCGAGCAGCCTGCCCTCGATCCGCACCACGGGCGGCTCTCCCTCGCGATGGAACTTGAGCCCGTTGCCGATAAGGTTCTGCAGCAACTGGCGCATCTGCAGCGGTTCGGCCTCGATGGTGGGAAGCGCTCCGACTTCCACCCACCCGCCCGTATCAAACATACGTCCCTCCAGATCGGACACCACCTCTTGTGCAACCTCGGCGAGGTCGACCGTCACGAAGGCTCGGGCCTTAGTCGTCACCCGCGAGAAGCTTAAGAGGTCGTTGATGAGTTGGCGCATGCGCACTGCTGCGGCGAGCATGCGCGCGAGGTAATCGCGCCCCGGTTCGTCCAGCGCCTGATCGTACTTGGTCTTCAGCCGGCTGCCAAAGGCCTCGATCTTGCGGAGCGGCTCCTGGAGATCGTGGGAGGCGACGGCGGCGAAGTCCTGCAGCTCGCGGTTCGAGGCGTTCAGTTCCGCCGTGCGGTGCCTGAGCGTGGTGGCCATGGTGTGAAAGGCCTGGTCCACCCGGCCGATCTCGTCTTCGCCGCCGAGCGCCGGGAGCGGTGCCTCGCCCTCGGCCAGCCGCCTTGTGTTTTGCACCACGGCGTTAAGACGCCGGCTGATCCCCCGGCTGAAGGCATAGGTTAGCCCCAGGGCGAGGAGGAGGCTCGCCGCGGCCGTCGTGCCCAGCCACCAGTCCTCGTGCCGCCACCGCTCTTCCACCGCGGCATCGCGCGCCGTGTCCAGATCGTGCTGCCGCCGCGAAAAAGTATCCATATCTTGGCGCAGGTCGTTCATGTGTTCCTGGCCAGAGAGGGTCTTGATCGCGGCGACCGGCCGCTCAGGCTTTCCCGACTGCATGAAACCGTTGAGCTCCCCGAGATAGCCGAGCAGCGCGGTCGCGTCAGCGGCTATTCGCCTCACGCGCAACCGTTGTCCCGGGTCGCGGACCAGGGCTTGCAGCGCTGCTATTCTTTGGGGCAGAAACCGGACGGCCTCCTCATAGGCTTCGGCGAAGCCAGGGTCGCCGGTGATCACGAACCCGCGCATGTCGTTATGGGCCTCGAGCAGGAGGCGGTGGATGTGCCCGGCCTCGGCCATGACCTCTTTCGAACGGGAGAGCCACCGGTGGTCCTCCTGCCCTTCCTCGCGGATGTGGAGGACGAGGCCGATGAACGCCCATTGCAAGAGTAAAGGGATCGCGATAAGGACTACTCCCTTCTTGAACAGGGACAGGTTGGCGCCCATCAGTCGCCGGCTCGCTTCTCGGCGGCTTGCCTGTGGTGGGTTCGCGCCGGGGGACCCGAGAGTGCCGCGTAGCGGTCCATTCGCATCATCGCAAGAGATCCGATCACTATCCTCATCGCATGTAATGGATACCATCGATCGCCGCATGAAATCAAGCGAGGGGCACAGTCCTTGCCGGTTTATTGGTCCAGCTTGATCCGGCGTCGCAACCGTGGTACTCACGTGATTGCTTCTCCACTGATCTTTTCGTCTACTTGCGTTAATTTGCCCGAAGGAGGTGTGTTATGTACCTGGACCCGGCTGCTCTTATCGCCATTATTGCAGGCATTTTGATCCTCGTGCGTCCCGCTTTGTTGAATTACATCGTCGCCCTCTATCTCATCATCATCGGAGTTCTGGGGCTTATGCGCTAGAAGCGTAACCCCGCGCCTCGGTCTCCCACGTCCCTGAGGCGCCTCGGTTGAACACGGACGCGCGAGGTCCAGGATGGGTAAGGCAGCCTGATCAGGATCAAGTTGCATGCCGGAACCGGCGTGAACAATTATTGTTCTTATTTTTTAGTGCGATAACCGCGTCGACCGAATCGAACAACGGATTTGGCCACCAGGCCACCCAGAGTTTCTTACCGTTTGCACCGTAAGAATTACGGAAAACAGCAAGGAGAGCCGCCAGGTGGTCTGCATGCTGCGCATCTACCGGCTACCTCCTGTAAAACCTACAGAGTACAGGCAACTATTACCCACACCATCCTTACCTCGCACCTCGTGGCATCGTGCAACTCCCTGAATATAAGCGCATATTGCTCCAGCACCCGGTATGGCGCGGATATTGACAAACCTTCCATAGCTGAGAACCGATAGTCAGCCGATCTTTCACTAGGACACCGACATGAATTGGGACGAGATCACCGATAAAGTCTTGAAAAGAGAATGCTCAGCCGTGGAAACGTATCAACAGGTGTTGCGCAAAGAGGGGCAAGAATCGGGGCGGCGCGCGGAGTTTCAAGAACTAATCATCATCCTTAGAGACCATGAGCAGGCCGTCTCGCAGCTCGAGGCTCGGATCCAGCAGCCGGAACGCAGTGCGGCCCAAAACTTCGGGGGCTGGGGTACCTGGTCCAAGGTCGTCATGGGAGCGGCAAACATCTTCGGCGATAGGATGGTGCTCAGGGCCTTGAAGGCGGGTGAGGAGTCCGGCTTTATACGCTATCACGAGGTGCTGGAGACTACCGCCACGCCAGAGGAGCTGAAGCCCCTGTTCCTGGACCTGCTCGCGAAGCAGCAAGCGCATATACGGATATTGGACGGGCTCCTGTCCAAAGATCAGTTTTCGCCTAGCAGGTCAAAATAATTCCGCCGCATCATGGCATCCTCAACCATGAACGGGAGCCTGTTGCCGCTCTGACCGAGCACCGCAACAGGTTGGCTCTATAGTTTCCGCCCCGCGGCAAGGGCACCAGGTGCAGTGAGCGCGAGCGTGAGGTGCGGGACAACACGGGGCACTGGTACGAGTTGCGCGCCTGTCCCTACCTGACACGGCGCGAGCGCCCTTGAAACCGCAGCCGCATTTCGTCCCGATGTCGTGCTGCTGGATATCGGCTTGCCCGACATCAATGGGTACGAGGTGGCGCCTCGCCTAAGACAGCAGCCTGGACTCGAACGGATTGCGCTCGCGGCGCTGACGGGATGGGGTCAGAAAGAAGATCGACTTCGTGCTCGCACCGCCGGGTTTGACCATCACTTCGTCAAACCTATCGATGTTGACGGCTTACGCGCTTGGCTCGCCTCTCTCGATCCCGCTTGAAGCCAGCCGTCATCCTCAACCTTTCAAGATCAACACGAGCGCGCGCGCCGAGCATCCGTCACCAGCACCGACGACAGGCCTTCCGGCAGCGCCTCTCGACGGGTCGCTTCGGGCACGGGCTCAACACAATGTCTGTGACTGTTGAATCGCGAGCTCGCATTGTTGATTTTTCGCGCTCCTTCCTCGGATGATTACCCGATGACGAATCGAAGAGGTGTTTGAGGTACAATGAGGCGCTACCGCAAATGTGATGCGATAGGCACTCAAAGCGTCATTGCAATCGCATCACAGAACTTATTCCGTCTGAGCCGGCCCATGGGGGGCGTGGCACCGCACGACGGTTTTCTGAGGAGTAACTATATGGGTATGAAGTTATACGTTGGCAACATGGGTTACGGCATTCGCAGCAGTGATCTGGAACGGCTGTTCTCGGCTCATGGTACTGTACGTTCCGCCGAGGTAATCACGGATCGCAGCACCGGGCAGTCCAAAGGGTTCGGCTTTGTTGAGATGGGCAGTGACCAGGAAGCGAAGGCGGCCATCGCCGCCCTCAATGCTACGCAGATGGACGGCCGGACCGTAACGGTCAATGAGGCCCGCCCCAAGGAAGGCGGTGGTGGCCGTGGCCCGGGTGGCTACGGCGGAGGCGACAAACGCGGTGGCTATGGAGGCGGAGGACGCCGGTACTAGCAAGCGCCGACAGTTCCTTTGGCGTAAGGGGTCAGCGTTTTTGGTGTCCCCACATCCCGGCGGCCGTGGGCTAGCTTTCTTTCCGGAGATACACAAAGGTGGGACTCCATTCGCTACGCCGATCATACGATGCGCTGCGAATGGAGGCCGCGACTCCCTATCTCCGTTGCTTTCAGCAACTACTCGAGCGTGAAGCAGGCTTCGACCGCCGTGTTGTTTCCGCTGGCCGTTCTGGCGATGATTTCGTACTTGAAGTCAGTGCTTAGAGCGAGGATTTCCGCAGGGATCTCGAACTCCGTCACCGTGGGTGGCAGGTCGACGCTGACCTTGAAGCTTGTGTCCTCCGGCTGCTCGACGAAGAACTGGTAGCGCACAATTTCGACCGGCCCCGACTCACCGATCTCGGGGTGCGATGTCTCGACCGCATCCCAGTCGACGATAACCGGCGCGCTCACGGTAGGGAAGGGAGCCGCTTCGCAGTCCGCCGAAGGCACTCCGTTGACCACAATGTTGCCTGGCGGGGCGGCCATCACGTGGGACAGAATCACCGTGCTCTGCAACCGACCTCCGTCGAGAGTCCGAGCCTTGACGACGTAAGGTCCTTCCGGGAACCTACGAAAGAATTTTTCGGGCGCCAGTTCATCGAACGAGGGTTCGGCACTCTCAATGAACAACTGGGTCAGGCCCTGCCTCGCCAAGCGTCCTTTGGGCCTGAGCTTGAGTATTGTGTGCTTCTTCGGGCCCATGATTTTCAGCTTCGTGTAGGCCGGTCCGTCGATGGAGGAGTGGATGCCCAGGTCTCCAGCCGTGTCATTAAGCTCGAAGAACAACTCGGCTTCGGGAAACTCGACGGCCCAAGCGGCCGGCGTAACGGCCCCCAAGGTAAGAGCGGCCATCGTCATTCCAAAGACGGGCAACCTATGTGTGTGTTTCTTCATTTGGACTACTCCTGTTCGTTTGTTAGTCGGATTAGCTTCTCGACCGGAACGGCGGCAGAAAGCCGTGGGTTTGCCGAGCGTGCATAGGCTATGCGGTCAAGCTGACCACAAGCTTGTCGAAACATGACCATCTGCCAATGTAAGGCGGATATTCATGCCGGTTCGTAGACAAGCCCTCGCCTGGTCTTCTAAAGTGACGCAACCGGCACCGGACGGAGCTGCATTTCGCCTTGGGAAGTGTTGTAGTGGCTGGACCAAGCGCTCGCTTCGCCAGCGTGTTTTAACCAGGAATACGAGTTCAAGCAGTTGGCTGCACCTGGCCGCGCGTCAGTCAACAGAAAGAGGAAGCCTAGCCATACAAATTTCGACATTTATGCACTTTGACCTACTTAGTCCCTCTCCCCCTGGGAGAGGGTTAGGGTGAGGGGATCGAAATCGACGCAACTGTTTGATTGTATCCCCTCATCCTAGCCTTCTCCCGAAGGGAGAAGGGACTTTCTACTTGCTGAGGCAGTGGTCTTGTCCAACATTTAAGACGGAAGAATCCAACGATGCGCTTATTGCTGATCGAAGATGACTTCACGATTGCCTCGTTCGTCAGCAAGGGGTTGAAGGAAGCCGGTTTCGTCGTCGAGCATGCAAGCGAGGGCAAGACCGGGCTGCATCTGGCCCTCACCTCGTGTTACGACGCGGCCGTGATCGATATCATGCTGCCCGGGTTGGACGGTCTCGCGATCATTGATGAGCTACGGCAGCGGCGCATCAAGCTGCCGGTCATCATCCTGAGCGCCAAGCGATCGATTGATGAGCGCGTCGACGGGCTCGAGGCGGGTGGCGATGATTACCTCACCAAGCCCTTTTCCTTCTCTGAGCTGCTGGCGCGCATCCAGGCCTTGATTCGCCGGGCGAGCGATACGCCCGAGCCTACCAGGATCACCGTTGGGGAGCTCTCCATCGATCTGCGTACGCGGGTGGTCACGCGCGCGGACAAGAAAATCGCCCTTCAGCCCCGGGAGTTCCTTTTGCTCGAATATCTCGCACGTAACGTCGGGCGGGTGGTTTCCAAGACGATGATCATGGAGCATGTCTGGGACTATAACTTCGATCCGCAGACGAACGTTGTGGAGTCTCGGATCTGCAGGTTGCGCGACAAGATCGACAAGGGCTTCGACACCGCCCTGATTCATACCGTGCGCGGGATGGGCTATGTTCTTAAAGACACTCCGTAGCCTGCGTCATACGCTCGCGCTGCACTTGACGCTCTGGTACGCCGGCATCTTCGCTGCGTCCTCTATTCTCGCCTTTACGCTGGTCTATGCATTGATCGTATCTGTCGTGCAGGAACGAACCGACGAGGATTTGGAAGAAGACATCGAAGAGTTTGCCTCGTTGATGCAGTCGGGTGGACTCGAGCGTGTAAAGGCTGAGATCACAGCGGATACACAAGGCGAGGAGGCCAGCCACACTTTCTTTCGTCTGTGGGCACCCGGTGGTCGGGAGATCTTTGCCACCGACCTGTCGTCGTGGCGAGGTTTGGACAATCCGCGCGGCGCTCTGGCAAAAGTTAGCGGCGCCGATGAGCCGATATTGGCAACCCTCGCGCTGCCGCGGCGCGCGGACAAAGCGCGCATCGTCTATGGAACCATCGCGCCCGATCTGGCCCTTGAGATCGGCGAGTCGCTGGAAGAAGATGAGGAGCTTATCGCGGCTTTGCTCGGGGGGTTTCTCATCACGCTCGCGGCCGTCACCCTGCTCGGTGGCCCCATCGGCTGGTTCATGGCGCGACGGGCGTTGCGCGGCGTTCAGGAAGTCACGCGGACGGCCACCGAGATCGCGAACGGCGCGCTGGACCGCCGCGTGGAGGTGCGATCTCAAGGCGATGAGCTCGACACCTTGGTGCGGACGTTCAACACGATGGTTGACCGCATTCAGGCACTGGTTATCGGCATGCGCGAGATGACCGATAACCTGGCGCACGACCTCAGAAGTCCGCTTGGCCGGATCCGCGCCTCTGCCGAAACCAGCTTGACCAGTGGTGGATCAAAGGCGGAAGCCGAGGCCATGGCGGCGGCGACCACCGAGGAATGCGACCGGCTGCTGGAAATCATCAACACCACGCTGGATATCGCCGAGGCGGAATCCGGTGCCGCCAAACTTAAACTGACGGACATCGACTTGGTCGAGCTCGTTCACGACGCCTTGGAATTATTCCAGCCCATCGCCGAGGATAAGCAAATAACAATCACTGGCAAATTGCCCAATCACTGTCGGGGCCACGGCGATCGGCAACGGCTGCAACGGGTGGTCGCTAATCTCCTGGATAATGGCTTGAAGTATACGCCAACTGGAGGGCGCGTGACGATCAAGCTGGTCGCGGAAGGTGAGCGGGTCACGTTATCGATCGAGGATACGGGTATCGGCATAT
>JBIMKD010000161.1:0-21377 GCA_043673815.1 Chromatiales bacterium | reverse complement strand
TCCCCTTTGGAAACCCCAATGCTAAAGTCCCCGCCGCAAGCGGCGGGGTATTAAGAAATCAACGCGCCGGCGTATCGAAGCCCACCGTCGCGCCTTTGCGCATGGCCGACAACACCATCCGCGTCCTGCATGCCCGCGAGCACAATCTGAAAAACATCGAAGCGCACATCCCGCGCGAGCGCTTTACCGTCGTCACCGGCGTCTCGGGCAGCGGCAAGAGCACCTTGGCGTTCGATATTCTTTTTAAAGAAGGCCAGCGCCGCTATCTCGAATCGCTCAACGCCTATGCGCGCTCGCTGGTGCAACCGGCGTCGCGGCCGGACGTGGATGCGATCTTCGGGCTGCCGCCGACGGTGGCCATCGAACAGCGCACCTCGCGCGGCGGACGCAAGAGCACGGTCGCGACCCTCACCGAGATCTATCACTTCCTGCGCCTGCTCTACGTGAAGCTCGGCACGCAATACTGTCCCGAGTGTAAGCTTGCAATCGAGGCGCAAACGGCGGAGGCGATCCTGGCGCGCGTCATGTCCGCGTATCGGGGCCAAAGAATTCTGGTGCTGGCGCCGCTCGTGACCGCGCGCAAGGGCTATTACACCGATCTCGCCAAGTGGGCGCTCGCCAAGGGCTTCGAGTTTCTGCGCGTGGACGGCGGCATGACGCCAACAAATAACTGGCCGCGGCTGCCACGTTTCAAGGAACACAACATCGAGCTGCCAGTGGGTGAAATCCTGGTGACGCCGAAGTGTGAGAAGGAATTGCGCGCGGCTCTCAACCGCGCGCTCCTCTTCGGCAAGGGGGTGCTGCAGATCGTCTCCGCCGGCAAGGGTCGCGGCAAGAAAACCACCCACACCACCTTTTCCACCAAGCGCGCCTGCCCGAGTTGCGGCCGCGGCTTCCCCGAGCTCGACCCGCGGCTTTTCTCCTATAACTCCAAGCACGGCTGGTGCGAGTGCTGCTACGGCACGGGACTCTTGATGAGCGGCTTCGATGCCGAACAATCCGGTGAGGAAATCTGGTGGAATGACTGGTGGGAAGGCCAGGTACGGGTGTGCCCGAGTTGCGCAGGCACGCGGCTCAACCCGACGGCCTTGGCCGTGCGATTCCAGAAGCGGTCGATTGCGGAATTCGCGGCGCTCTCGGTCGAAGCGGCGCAGAAATTTTTCGACAAGATGAAACTCCGCGGCCGCGGCGCCGACATTGCGCGCGATGTTCTGCCGGAGCTCGCCTCGCGGTTGCAGTTCCTGAAGAGCCTCGGGCTCGGTTATCTCTCACTCGATCGCTCCGCGCCCACGCTCTCGGGCGGCGAAGCCCAGCGCATCCGGCTCGCCTCTCAGCTCGGCTCGAACCTGCGCGGGGTCTGTTACATCCTCGATGAGCCGACGATTGGATTGCATCACCGCGATAACTTAAAGCTCCTTGAGACGCTCAGCGCGCTCCAGAATAGGGGCAACACCGTGGTCGTGGTCGAGCACGACGAAGACACGATACGCCGGGCGCAGCACCTGATTGACCTCGGTCCAGGTGCCGGCAAGCTCGGTGGGCGTATCGTCGCCGAAGGATCGCTAGCCGAGCTCACGCGCACCCCCGAGTCCGTCACCGGCCGCTGCCTGGCGCAGCCGTTGAAGCATCCACTGCTGCCGCGCCGGCCACGGTGCAGAAATGACCCTGCACTCGAGATCGTCGCTGCCTCGATGCATAATCTGAGGAAGCTGCGCGCCACCATTCCGCTCGGGCGGCTGGTGTGCATCACCGGCGTCTCGGGCAGCGGCAAGAGCACGCTCGTGCGTCACGTACTGCACGACAACCTGAAGCGCGCGCTCGCCTCAAACGGCCGGGCGAGTTTCGTAGGGTGCGAGGAGATCCGCGGTTTCGAAGAGCTGCGGAACGTGTGTGAGGTGGATCAGACGCCCATCGGCAAGACACCGCGCTCCTGCCCCGCAACCTACGCCGGCTTTTGGGATCAGATTCGGAAACTCTACGCCGACACCCCCGAGGCGCGGCTACGCGCTTACGGCCCGCCGCGGTTTTCGTTCAATCTCGCCGGCGGGCGCTGCGAGGCGTGCGAGGGCCGAGGGATGAAAACCATCGAAATGAGTTTTCTGCCTGACGTCACCGTGCCCTGCGAGATCTGCAACAGCGCGCGCTTCAACGCCGAGACCTTGGCGGTGCGTTACCGCGACAAGACCATCGCCGAGGTGCTGGCGATGAACGTGGACGAGGCGCTCGATCTCTTCCGCGCTCATGCGCGCATAGTCCGCGCGCTGCAACTGCTGCAAGACGTCGGTCTCGGCTATCTCACGCTCGGCCAGCCATCGCCCACGCTCTCGGGGGGCGAAGCGCAGCGCATCAAGTTGGTGACGGAGCTCGCGAAGGCGAAGACCGAATCCGGCGAGGTGCCGCTCGGGAACGGCAACTCCAGACGCGCAACGTCCACACTCTACGTGCTCGACGAACCCACCATCGGCCTGCACATGGCAGACGTGGAGAAACTCATCCGCGTGCTGCACCGGCTGGTCACGGCGGGGAATACGGTGGTCATCATCGAGCACAATCTCGATATCATCGCCGAGGCCGACTGGCTGATCGATCTCGGCCCGGAGGGCGGCGCGGGCGGCGGGCGAATCACGGCCCAGGGCACACCTGAAGAGGTGGCATGCCTGCGCAAGGGGTCGCACACGGCGAAGGCATTGGCGGAATTTCTGAAGTAGCGACTCGGACTATACGACTATACTGCGAACGGGCATGATTTACCGAATCTACATTAAACGCATACCCCGCGGTCTTGCCGCGGGGACCTTAGCGATGGGGTTTCCAAAGGGGAGAAGCGCAGCTCTCCCCTTTGGTCAAGGGCGGGGTTCATACCTCGCCCGCGAAGTATATTGATTTACTCTGCGCTAAGCGCGGGAGCGGCTTCACCCTTTCCATAGGGCCGGGTGGTGACCTGCACGTCAACGCGGCGGTTGAGGTGGTTCAAAATGGTCATGAGCCGGTCGACCGTAAAGCGGCCAAGCCGAACGTTGCGGACGCGCGAAAACTCGCTGGCATTGATTCCGGTGACGCTCTCGGCCTTGCGCACGGACAGTTTGCGGTCATCGAGCACGCCTATGATCTCGGCGGCCAGGATGGATTTGAGCTGTTCTACATCGGCGCTGGGATGGCCTAGATCGCGGAAGACGTTGCCGCTGCCTCTGACAAGTTCCAGTTTCTTGGTCATCTGAGCATCTCCTTCAGCCGTTTGATCCGCTCGCGGATCAGGTCCGGGCGGAATAGCGATAGCGTATTCCGCCGCATGTGTTCGGCCACCATTCGGCGCATTACGGCTGTCGCCTAATGCGCCCTACTCGGACTATCCACTTCGCTGGCCTTGCTTTTCGGTAGCCATCTTCATAATTCTCAAAAAGTCGGGAGTTTTTCGTTTTCAAAAATCAAAAATCTACCGCTATTTATACCAAGAATGAGGTCGTTGCAATGCGTAGTGAGTGGCATGAAAATCTGAACAGTATGTTTCTGACGTTGTCCACAAGAAAACAAGGTAATTTCTATAAAATGTGCCGTACCTTCACTAAAACAATAACCACTTAAGCTCTTATCCCCATAAACACCAGGACTCCCGGATTTGGTAGGAAATAAATGCAATAGGCATTTCTATCCTACCATCAGGCACATGGTGTATATCACTAAAACTCGTATCCATCCATTCATAATCGCTAGGGTTGCACATCCTAAGATTGTTTGCCACATACGATCTAATCGTCGCCTTGATCCTTATCACGGCAAGCGATCGCTCTTTGGAAAAAACAAAGGGCATGTAGATAGCTACGAATTGTTGCTCCCCACCATGATCATTGCCCAAGCTAAAATATTCATATCTAGTTATAAAATTCTGAAACTTTCCAAAGGAACGTAAGCGCCTGTAAAGAACCCTAAGGCGACCATGTGAATGGTAAACGTCCTGACCCATCCAAAAAGCAAAAGATACCGCAGCAAGCCAAAGCAAAGGCAACCCTTGAAGATAACTTTGGAAAAAGAACTCTTCCACTAGACCGCCACCAAACGAGAGGAAGAATAAACTTGGCGCCGCATTATCACAGACGGTTTCGCGTAAACGCATAACGCACCTTTTTCTAACACCTGCGTTATGTTAGAGTTTACACGTAACCGCTTACGAATGATTGACATCTTGAGGTCAGTCCTAGTCAAGTGAGCACCTCACTAGAGCTTTAGGCCAGCGAAGTAGCTATGACAGGGCGGAATAGCGATAGCGTATTCCGCCGCATGTGTTCGACCACCATTCGGCGCATTACGGCTGTCGCCTAATGCGCCCTACTCGGGCTATCAATCGTTGTCGCCGTCCATTATCGAATCCCGCCCACTTATCCCAGAAGCCACCGGAGCTCACTTGCCACCAGTCTCTGCAACAACCTTTCGCGCATGTTCTGCGGCCGGTCGAGCCGCATGCGCTGCAGATACGGCCGCATGGGCGCCGAAATCCCCGGCCGCAGGAGCGCCGTCGCCACGGCGGCAGCCTTGCCGGCCGCCGTATCCATCCGCTTGCGCAGCCGCTTCAATGCATGGGCCAGCACCAGCTCCTCGGCTGTGTAGTCGCTGCCAAACGGAAACGCCGAGAACAACCCCGCGCGGCGATGTCCCGCGAGCGCCCTCTCCAGCGCCTCGGGGGTGTTGTTGCGGTGAGCTTCAGGGATCCGGTATCTGCGTGGGAGTTTGCCGGCAGCCTGTGCCTGCCCTAACAGCTTGTCCTGAAAGCGCGCATCGGCGATGTTGAGCATCGCCGCGATGACCTCGCTGTCCGTCTTGCCGCGCAACTCTGCAATGCCGTACTCGGTGATCACCACATCACGCAGGTGTCGCGGGATAGTGTTGTGGCCGTGACTGAACACGAGGTTGGAGGTCGTGCGGCCGGCCTTGGTGCGCACGCTGCGCACCGCCAACACCGAATGCGCGCCCGGCAACGCATGTGCCATCGACACGAAGTTGTACTGTCCGCCGACGCCGCTCACGACCTGCCCATCGTCCAAGGTGTCCGAAACCGCCGCGCCGGTGAGCGTGATCATCATCGCCGTGTTGATGAAGCGCGCGTGCTGGCGCTGCGCGATGCGCAGCGCCGCGTCCTCACCGTAGAGCTGGTTGATGAAGCCCACGCCGGTCATGTTGAATAGCCGCCGCTCGGCTTCGGGTAGGTCACGCAACGCGGCATAGAAGCCCTTGGGCCCCAGGAAAAAGCCACCGTGCAGGAGCACGCCTTCGCGCAGGCGCGCGCCGAGACACTCGTGCGCGAGCCGCTCGCGCGTCACCGCGTCCGAGAGGTCCGCCGGCAGCCATTCGCCCTGTGGAGTGCGGATGCGGCCGCTCTCGTAACTGCACTCGGCCGCAATGATACCCACCTGCTGCAAGGAGGCGAACTCCGCTGCATCGAGGAGCGGCGGCAATCCCGCCTCGAGTAGCCGCTCGAGAGCTCGAGCGTCGATGCGTTCCGTGATTTTGCCTTCGTTGAGCAGTCGTTGGACGAGCGCGTGGCCATAGACGCGCCGCTTGAGGATCCCGGATCGATAGAGATCCAGAAAGCCGTCGACGAACATCTCGGTGCAGCCGTAGAGGCCGCGCTCGAACCGCTCGATGTCGCCGATCCGCTCGATCTCCCGACCGAAACGTTCGCGCACGCGACAGTCGTCGAGGACGCTACGCCAGGTGGCATTGTGCTGATGGCGCTGCTGCAGGCAATAGACGATCGCATCCCCGAGCTCACCGATGCCGATCTGGAGCGTGCCGGCGTCCTTCACCAGGACGCTGGCGTAGAGTCCAATCAAATATTCCACCGTGTTGATGGCGAGGTTCGGCGGGCAGTACAGATCGTAGTCATAGCGCGCATGTTCGACGACGAAATCCAGAGCGCTCTCCGCGATCTCGGCACCGCCGAACATAAACGGCAGTTGGCGATTCACAACGCCGATGGTGACGATCTCGCGCCCGCCGCGGCGGGTGGCGTCGAGTTCCGGTAGCAGATCGACGGTCACGTCTGGGTTACAGCTGAGGCTATATTCCGTGCGCCCGTCGCTCACCCGCGTTGCGATCATCTGCGCAACCACATTCACACCGTGCGCGAGCAGCTCGCGGGCGACATGCGTGTAGTTGGCGCTGAGGTAATGCTGTTGCGCGTAAGCGTTACCCAAATAGGCGCCCGGCTCGAGGAAGAACTCGATGACTTCGATGTTGGATGGCACCTGGCCCGCGCGCACGGCCGCGACGTAGTCGAGCTCCGGGCAGTTGCCGAGGACCCGGGCGACGAACGGATCGAGGAAGCGGCGTTCGAGCTCGCCCGACGCCTGCGGCTTGCGCAGGCTCAAGCCGGTGAAAATTTTCAGCTCAATCGACCGATCGCGAAACGCGCGCCGGTAGAGCTCATTCACCAGCGGCACCGGGTTGCCAAGCGCGAGCGGCAATGCCAGCACGATGCGCTTGCCGACACGCTGGAGCGCGGCGTCGACACAGTCCCCGACATCGTCGAACTGCTGAGGCATGAGGAGGATTTGGAAGGTTAGATAGCGCCCGCTCGCGCAGTGACTACGAGCGCCCGCATCGTTGAGCGGAACGGATGATCGCCACCGGCTCGCGCCAGAGCAGCTTCGAGTGCGTCAACGATGGGATCTAGGGCGACCTCACGCTCCTGGATCGCGATGCTTACGGGGTTGCCTTTCACGAGTCCGACGGCTAACGATCTCGCGGACGGGCTGCGAGCCTCAAGGGTGACCCACTCAAGTTGCACTTGACCGAAGTCGTTTGCATCCAGGAAACGCCGCAACACATCGGGATCGTGGAACCCGAACGGCACCTGATAGAAGTTCGGCGGGTCCACGGAAAAGAAGCTTCCGATGGTTTCATGCGCGATGCGCCCAAACGGGTTGTGTTCAAAGCTAGCCCACACGTTGAAGGCGAACAAACCGTCCTTCGCTAGGACTCGCCGGGCTTCACGGAACGCCGCTTCCTTGTCGGGGACAAACATCAGGCCGAATTGACAAGCCAGGGCGGCGAACGAGGCGGTAGGAAACGGCAGGGCTGCGGCATCGGCCGGGCGCCAGTCAATGGGCGTCAGCGCGCCTAGCTTGGCGCGTGCATAGTCGATCATTGGCTGGTTCAGATCGGTGGCGACCAACCGGACAGTGGGAGACAGGCGCGCGCGCAGCTGCTGAGTAAGGATCCCAGTTCCGCAGGCTACCTCCAACACGGGCGCAGCCGTAACAGCCGCCACTCGGCGGCCCAGGTCCGCAGCATACGGCTCGAAGATCACTGGGCCGAGGTGGCGATCATAGAGCTCGGGGATCGTACCCAGGAACCTAGCGTTTGCTTCTGAGATGGTAGCTCTCCACCGTAAAGGCTGGCCGAGGAGCCGACAAGCGTCGTCTAAACGATCGCGCTAACCGGCCCGCCGTGCGGCACGACAGCGAGAGCGACACAGCATGCGTGGCCCCTTTGGGATGAGAGCCCGCTGTCGGCGCGTCCGCGTTGAACGGCTGGTTAGTGATCGTCGTTCCGTTACTCAAGTTTGTACCGAATAGTATGTGCGACCTCTTTATGCCCTATCGTGATGCTTCCAGCGAAGAGCACTTGGTTTTGAATTTTGCGTTCGCCCCCATCTGCTGGCTGAAAACTGAGCTGCTCACCGAAATTCCGAAGCTCTCCGAAAGAGCTGCTCTTCGTGTCGTAGACACCATCGCCACGAAGCGTCAACACCCCGTCTGTTCTGCCGTCCCCGACTATTTCTTTGGCGTCGTATTCGATCGTGAACTCAATGAAAAGAACACTTGGATTCTCGGTAGCGTATAGAACTCTCTCCACTTTCCTTCGAGAGCCAAGCTCGAAACTGTTCCGCGACAGGATGCCGTCGATGCTTGTCTCATTCTGCGCCAGGAAAGTTGACGCAAGCTGTCCATCGTCTATCTCAAGCTGCGTGCGTAGGCCCGCTAGGAGATCGCTGAGCGACGGAAACACTTGGAGTTTGAATGGTGCCGTCGAGACCTCCTCGGCGAGGTTTTTCGCTAGGCCCTTGGTGAGATCCCGGTCGTGATAGAAAGCCTTGTCGGCCGTTACAAGACGGACATCGTTTCTCTGGAGGAGGGAGACGCAGTCCGCCCACAGCACGCCATCCTTAAATTCCTGTGCCCTGTCGCTCGGGGGGATCTTATCGATGGTTTTGAGGAAAGAACTCCGAGCGCTCTCCAGCGACAGCGGAACTTCCAGGACGTCTACTTCGATGTTTTCGAAGATGCTCGCAACTTTGTCGTCAACTGCGCGGTCATCAGGCAGAACAAGCTCCCTGAGCGATCCGAACGCCGTGAGCAGCTGACGATGGTTGTCTTGGATCTTAGCGATGAACTCCCTTAGACGATTTCGATAATGACGTTCGACCTCAAGTCGTATCACTTCGGGCAAGGCTATTCGGGCACGGTGTTGGCGAATGAACAGCCTTGTAACTGCGCCCAGCGGGGAGCGCAAACCAAGTTCGCTGAGCCAAATATTTGAGTCCAGTACAACGATCATGCGCCCTGCTTGCACTCGCTAACATATAATGGACTAACGAACCCCACAATCATAAAGCATATATGTTCATGCCGGGAGGTATGTCAAGCGCTTCGGAACTTGGAGAGGCGGGCGAAGAGGATCGCGCCGAAGGGCAGGGCGAGGCCAAGCAGGATCTGCACGCTGAGCAGGGTCCCGAGCTGGGTGTAGTCGGCGGGCACCTGGAGGGCGCCGGTCGCGGGGTCACGGACCTCGCGGGTGACGATGAAGATCTGGTTCAAGTACTTGGCTCCGAGCTGGCTCAGCGAGAGCGCGAGGTTGGTAAAGGAGGCCATCACCGCGAAATAGGTGGCCTTGAGGTTGGCGGGCGCGGAGTTCGCGATCCAGGCCAGCATCGGGATCATCGCGATCTGACCGAGCGGCGATTCGAGCGCGGTGTCGACCAGCGCGATGAAGCGCGCATCCACCACTCCGCCGGTGTGCACGGCGGTCCACTCGTGCAGGCCGTGGTACATGCCGAGGATGGGCAGCGCCAGCACAAAACCAACAACGGTCAGGAAGCCGACCACATAGGCGATCGAGCGCTCGGCCATGAAGCGGCGGAAGATGAACATCCCGACCAAGGTGAGTGCGCTTGCGATTAGCGATAGCACTGAGAGGAAATGTTGATCGAACTTGAGCTCATCGATCATCCACCAGGTGACGCCGGGGCCCGGAGTGGGCGTGGCCCGGAAGGCGAAGATGACGATGGCAGTGCCGATGAGCGTCGCCCGCGCCTCAGGACTGAGCTCGCGCGTCAGCCGCTCGATGAGAAAGGTGACGATGGCGAAGGAGCCTACAAACACGATCTCCTCGTTGTAGGGCAGATTACCGAGACCGACGGCGAGCGTGAACACTACGAACAGCAGGCTGCCGCCGAGGATCCACCAGTTGGGTTTGGTCGGATCAACGTTCTCCAGGATCAGCGCCTGCACCTCGGCGCGACTCTTGCCCGTGCGTAGCAGCCGGCGCCGGTCGCGCGCCTTGAGGAGCGAGGCGCTCACCACACCCAGCACCGAGATCGCGGGAATGCTAAGTGCCATCAGGTAGACGTCTCGGTAAATCTGCGCGATTTCCCCCTGTGGAAGCTGCTCCACGCCGGTGAAGAGGTAGAGGTTGATGAGCGCCACCAGCGTGCTGCCGCCTATGATGGCCACACGCCCGAGCGTCTGCATGGTGGTGTGCATGAGCTTGCGGGTGGCCGGATCGATAGGCCGCCCATCCTCATCGACGCGCGGCACCGCTTCGACGGTCATCGCGTCGGCGACCGCGTCCTGGATCACATAGCCGATCGGCGCGAGCAGTGAGCTCACCACGAACCACGCCTCCGCCGGCATGATGGCCGTCATGGCCTCGCGCTCGCCGATAAGGAACACCATGATGAGCAGGCTCACCGTGATGAGGCTCGCGCCCAGATAGACAAGCAGGCTCTTCCAGCGCCAGATGAGATCGACCAGATGCCCGAGCGGCATCTTGAGCACCCAGGGGATCCCCGCCCAGAAGCCGAGCGCGGCGAGGAAGGCGGCGGAGAGGCCTAAGTAATCCTTGACGAAGAAGGTGCCGACGATGCCGGTCAGGCCAGAGATGCCTGCCCCAACGTAGACCATGAGCGGCGGCAGATACGACAGCCGCATCTCGCGGCCGAGCTCAAGAATGTTGCGATCGATCCAGCGATAAGCGGCAGTGATCATATTCGGTTGCTATTCGCTGCGCGCAACGCGGTAACCGTAATACCAATGGTTCGTGGTCTTGCCGATGTTTCTGACCGTGTGGCTCGTGCCGGCCGGTATCAAAACCTCCTCGCCTGGCTGCGGGTGGAGCGTTTGCCCCCGAAATGACACCTCGATCTCCCCATCGATTAGCATCACGATCTCATCGGCGTCGTGGACGAAGTCGGCCCAGATCTGCCCGGGCGGGTCCGTCCAGATAGCACAGCTAAACCCACGCCCCGCCCATTGTTTCGCAACGTTTGTCTGCTCCATTGCCCCTCCGTCTACCGGACGCGCCTTACTATACAACCCATATTCTAGCGCGGATGCCGCCTTGTGCCTCTAGCGTCCGCTAGGCTGATGCAGTTAAGCTAGTGTAGTGTCCCGTAAATAACTTCCATAGAAGCGACTGTAAAAATTCCCTCTCCCTCAGGGAGAGGGCTAGGGTGAGGGGATATAACACTATGATTTGAGTTCCCCTCATCCTAACCTTGCATCCTCGGCGCGCCAGGCAGGGCCGCCTTCGGCTCCGGCCAGCCTTCGGCCGGCGCTCGTACGAGCCCCTGGCCCTGGCTTTCTCCCGGAGGGAGAAGGGGCAAGACTTACGCAAGCTTATATCGGGACAGCATATTAGGAACATGATCGTCAGGCCGACACTGCGGAAGAAAAACCACCCGTGAGCAACGTTATCGAACTGATTGGCAATACGCCGCTGGTGGAGATCACCCAGCTCGACATCGGGCCGTGCCGGCTCTTCGTCAAGCTCGAGAGCCAGAATCCAGGCGGATCCATCAAGGACCGCATTGCCCGCTCCATGATCGAGGCGGCCGAGCATGAGGGCAAGATCGGTCCGGGCGGTGTCCTCATCGAAGCGACGGCCGGGAACACCGGGCTTGCGCTGGCCCTCATCGCCGCCCGCAAGGGCTACCGGCTACTGCTCGTCATCCCCGACAAGATGAGCCAGGAGAAGATCTTCCACCTTAAGGCGCTGGGAGCGGAAGTAGTGATGACGCGCTCCGATGTCGGGCGTGGCCACCCCGAGTATTACCAGGACATTGCCGAGCGCCTGGCCTGCGAGCGAGCGGACGCCTTCTACGTCAATCAGTTCTCCAACCCCGCCAACCCGAAAGGGCACGAGGAGGGCACAGGGCCGGAGATCTGGTCGCAGATGGGCCAGAGCCTCGACGCGGTGGTCTGCGGGGTCGGTACGGGCGGCACGCTGACGGGCTTGAGCCGCTACTTCGCGCGGGTCGCCCCAGAGGTCAAGATGGTGCTTGCGGACCCCGAGGGCTCGGTGCTCGCGCCCTACGTCAAGACGGGGACACTGGGTGAGGCGGGCTCCTGGATGGTTGAGGGCATAGGTGAGGACTTCGTTCCCCCTATCTGCGATCTCTCCCGGGTGCGCGAGGCCTACACGATCACGGACGCGGAGAGCTTCGAGGCCGCAAGGCTGTTGCTACGCAAGGAGGGGATCTTCGCTGGCTCCTCGTCGGGGACCTTGCTTGCCGCGGCGCTGCAGTATTGCCGGACGCGCGACCAGCCTGAGCGGGTGGTGACCTTCGCTTGCGACAGCGGTAACAAATACCTGTCCAAGATGTACAACGACTACTGGATGGCAGACCAAGGGTTCCTTGAGCGCGGGCGGCAAGGGGATCTGCGCGACCTCATCTCGCGGCCGCATTCGGCGCGGGCGGTCGTCACGGTCGGGCGCGGGGACACGCTACTCACGGCCTACGGGCGTTTCAAGCTCTACGACGTGTCCCAGCTCCCCGTGCTCGAAGGTGATAGGATCGTGGGCATCATCGACGAGTCCGACGTGCTCCACGCGGTCTACGGCGACGACAAGCGGTTCGGAGAAAAGGTTGCGGCGATCATGATCACGCGCTTGCGGACGGTCGAACCCCAGACACCCATCGAGGACCTGTTCGGCATCTATGAGCAGGGCATGGTCCCCATCGTCGTCGAGGATGAGAAATTCCTCGGCCTCATCACGCGCATCGACCTTTTAAACTATCTCCGCCGCCGGATGAAATAGTAGAAGACTAACCATGTCCCCGCCCGACAAACCCCACGGATTCGCGACCCGCGCCATCCACGCGGGGCAGCCTCCGGACCCCGCGACCGGGGCTGTGATGACCCCGATCTATGCAACCTCGACCTATGTGCAATCGAGTCCGGGCGTGCATCAGGGTTATGACTACTCGCGCACTAAGAACCCCACCCGGATCGCCTACGAGCGCTGCGTGGCCGACCTCGAAGGTGGCAGCGACGGCTTCGCCTTTGCCTCGGGTATGAGCGCCATTGCCACCGTGCTTGAGCTGCTCGACAGCGGCGCGCACATCGTGGCTCTCGACGATCTTTACGGCGGCACGACCCGGCTCTTCGAGGGGGTACGACGGCGCTCGGCGGGACTCGATTTCACGTTCACTCCCTTGCCCGATCGCGGGACGCTCGAGCGGGCCATCCGCCCCGATACCCGGATGATCTGGGTGGAGACGCCCAGTAATCCGCTGCTCAAGCTCGTCGATCTCGGAATGGTCGCGGAAGTGGCGCGCGGGCGCGGGTTACTCAGCGTCGCGGACAACACCTTCGCCACGCCCTGGGCGCAGCGGCCGATCGAGCTCGGTTTTGACCTGGTGGTGCATTCGGCGACCAAATACCTCAACGGCCATTCGGACATTGTGGGCGGGGTGGTGGTCACCGCAAACGAGCCCTTGGCCGAGAGGCTCGCGTTTCTGCACAATGCGATCGGAGCTATCGCGAGCCCCTTCGAAAGCTTCCTCGTTATGCGCGGTATGAAGACCCTGGCGCTGCGCATGGAGCGGCACACGGCGAACGCCACGGCGGTTGCGGAGTGGTTGGAGCGCCACCCCAAGGTCGAGCGGGTCTATTACCCAGGTCTCGCAAGCCATCCCCAGCATGCGCTCGCGCGGCACCAGATGCGCGGTTCAGGCGGTATGGTGACGATGGTGCTCAAGGGCGGGCTCGAGGATGCCCGGCGGTTTCTCGAGCGCTGCCGGATCTTCGCCTTGGCCGAGAGTCTCGGGGGTGTCGAGAGCCTCATCGAGCATCCCGCCATCATGACCCATGCCTCGTTGCCTGCCGAGACTCGGGAAGCACTCGGTATCGGTGACACCCTGGTGCGCTTATCCGTGGGGATCGAGGATGTGGAGGACCTTATTCAGGACCTGAAGTTCGCACTCGCCTGAGAGCTCGTGAAAAAATCTGCTGCGCTCGAAATCTCGCGCTGCATGCTCGGCGCGCCAAACAGGGCCAATCCCTGGCCCTGGCTTCCCGGTGGTGCTCGGAATCCTCATGTATTTCAATATACCTCGATATACCTGCTCTCGCAGCCGGCTATGGATTCGGTATCGTACCCGACGGCTGGCGGTATCACAACTTCACGGCTCCCTGTCCAGCCCTAAGCTAGCCAGTGGGCAATAAACGTTTCTATGCCAAGATTGAGCGCATGACGGGGCAACGGCGCGAGGCGAGGCCGCGAGGCCAGCGGCGGTTGGACGATAATGTCACGGAGCAAGCCATCGCCGAGCGCGTCGCGTCGCGGGTATGCGCTCGACCAGGAACTTACGCATCAGGAAATGCACGAACGCGTAGCGTGCGACCCGTCGCTGCTCGGACCATGCCGCGCTCGATACCTGGTGCAGGATCAGCCCGCGCTGAACGAGGCTTTCGCAGCATTCTTCAACGCTCGGGATGTCGTTCCTCAAGAGCGCCGCGAGCGCAGGCGCCGAGAAAGTCATTCCGACGCTGCTCGCTGCCTCAAGCGTTTGTCGTTCGTCCTGCGAGAGCGTTTCCACGGTCTCCTCGATGAGGCAGGCGATGCGTGGCGGGATGCGCCGAAGATAGGCGAGCATATCGTCATTCACCAAGGTGCACCCGTCCCTGACGTTCAAGAGTCCCTGCTCCGAGCAGTCGTCGAGGATCGCCTCCATGAACAAGGGGTTGCCTTCGGTCTTTTCGAAGAGAGCGTCTACGCCATTGGCGGATATGACAACGGGACCGAGCCGTGAGCTGATAAACTCCGGGATCCGGTCTCGACCCAGTCGGCTGAGAGCGATCTCGACACCCAGTCGTTTAGCCATGAGATTCCCTCTGACCCTTCTGAAGGGAGCATGTGTCGTGGCGAGCGCGCACGGTCGATAGCTACAAACGACCAGCAGCCCGGCTGCGACCCGCACAGTAGCTAAATAGTCGACGAGTGTGGCGGTCGCCTGGTCGGCGTGGTGAAGGTCTTCGAGGACCAGGACGAGCGGCACGGCCCGGGTCAGGGTGGCAAGAAAGTCGGCCATTTCCAGGAGCATGTCCTCGGGCCGGCAGTGCAAGCTCGCCAGCGTCATTGTACCCGGCGACACCGTTCCGGGCATCCGATCCCCCCAGCTTGGCGCACGCTCGCGTAGGTGTCCCACGATGCTTTCGCCCTCGCGTCCCCGAGCGAGGTCCATCAGCGCCCCGAAGATGGGCAGGTAAGGATAGTTACACGACGCCACACAGTGTCCTCGCGCGATTTCCAGGTGGGTGTCGTCCCGGAGGTCGTCAAGGAAGGCCTTGATCACAGTCGTCTTCCCGATACCCATCTCGCCGCTGACGAACACAAACTGCGGCGAACCGTTTCGGGCCCGAGCGAGGTGTTCATGGAGCGCGGCCAGCTCGCCCTCGCGGCCTATCGGACGGCGGGGGTCCCGGTGGGCTTGGGGCTGGCAAAGCGGCGGATGCGGAGCCGAGCAGGTGGACAACGCGACTGACGCCGGTACACGAAGCCCGTCGCCGCGGGCACTATCGATGCTCTTTCGGCCGGGCTCGCCGATGAAGCGGTAGCCGCGGCTGTGTACCGTTGCAATCATTCTAGGCGCCTTGCTGTCGTCGCCTAATGCCCGGCGGAGCTCGCCGATCACGACCTTGATGGCGGCGTCGGTCACGCACACCCGCGGCCACACCGCGTCGAGCAAGTCCGCCTTGGTGACGAGCTTCCCCGCGTGCTCGAGTAAATAATAAAGTACGCCGTAGGCCTTCGGCGTGATCGGAACGGGCTGCCTGTTCCGGTACAGCTGTCCACTGTCCTGGTCGAGCCAAAAGGCCCCGAAGCGGGTGGAAGGCGCCTCGGCACCGGCATGCGACCACGGAGGGACCGCACGCCGGGCCGACGTGCGTCCTCGATCAGTCACCGTAGACACATCGCTCATGGTCCCCCCGCTGTACGCGCCGTTTCGATCATTCCAGGGACGGACCGGTATAGCCTCTCTTTCACCACCTTGGCCCGCACCTTCAATTGGAGGAGATCGTCTCACCAACCCCTCACTACCCCTTTTCACCACACGACACTCCGTGTCCCGTCAAGTGACGGTACCGGAGACTACAGGGTGGGCGCTGTGACTTATCGCACAGTCCGACTGTGATGTATTCCAGGTTTGGGATGCCCTGCTATGCGATTCTACGCCCTCGTTCTTACGAAACTCTTACGAAAATATGACTGGAAGCTCATGACTCGGCACGCGTCATCGTCTTCAATGGTCGGCACCGACAGCGGGTAAGGCCAATGGGCGTCCCGAGGCCGGCGTAGCCCCCGGTTCAACATCGAACCGAGCGTGAAGACCCTGTAACAGAGTGTCAGCCGGAGGGATAGCGCCCCGGCTTCGCAGGGGCCGGTTACCGGCCCCTGCGTCGCAACACCCGCTAAACCTTTCGTGGGCTGCACGCTCAACTGCTAGCGAGGAATTATCTATGAACGCATCAGCACCTATGAAGAACCGTCGCGGGTCGAACAGGCCCGCAGCCGGAGGTTCGACCACCAGTTGGCTCCTGGCCACCGCCCTGCCGGTGTGCCTCGGGCTTATACCGCTGCAAGCCGAGGCGGTACTCGACGAGGTAGGCGGCAATGGCACGATCGTGAACCAGGTCGTGAACACCGACGCGGCATGGATTACGCTGCGGAGCGTGCTGGTCTTTAGCCCGACCACCAACGCGCGCCGTTGCATAGCCACCGGCAGCTCCGACGCGTTTAACCCCGGGATTAACCCAGGGGGGTTCGGAGCGAACCTATATCGATTCAGGGTGAGCCTCAATGGGCTGCCCGTTGGCGTGGATGGCCCGTTCGAGCGTACCCTCCAGTTCCTGAACCAAACGGTTCCTATAGTACGAGACAACACCATCAAAGAGATCACGAGCACCGGCGGGGTGTTTGTGCCGCCGGCAGGGTTCAGCACCATCCGGTGGGAGGCCAGGAAGTTCGTTGGTGCCCTCAATTTGACCGTTGATGATTCGTCCTTGACGGTCGTCTGTACCGATACAGAGTTGCCGTGACGCGTGCCTCTGCCTCCGAGCCTCGAAAGCCCTGAGAAGCGGGAGGTGATCCGGTGCCCCGGACGTCTATCGGTAGGATTTATCGGCGCCTCCCGGCGCTCGCCATAGCGGGGCGGCAGTTCAGGCCTGTTGCATTCGCCATCGCGAGCACACTTGCCTGCACGTTCTCCCCGGCGGGCCAAACGGCAAGCGGATCCCTTTCGATCCGGTATCAGGACGATGCAATGGATTTCTGGATCGACCATAGGCCGCTCAAGCAGGTGATAGAGGCCCTTGAGCGTGCGAGCGGCGTGCAGGTCGTATTGATCGATCCGGCCATTACCGCCTGGCGGGTATCGGGTGCCGCGAGAGGGGTGTCCCTGGAGGAGGGGATCAAGACCATCTTGCACGGCTTCTCCTATGCTTTTCATCGGGGACATCCCCGCCCGACCCTGGTGGTGCTCGCCACCCAACCGGCGCCTCGCCGTACGAGCGACCCGAGTGTCACGCTCGAGCCCGGAAGCGGCGTTGCTTCGCCTGACGCTGATGATGGGGTCACCGCCGTCGATGATCCCGCCCCCGCAGCCCTGAAGGCACCGCAAACCCTGGACGAGTTCCGCGCGGTCACCCCCCTCCAGGCCCCCGACGATCCCGAAGCCCCGGATCTCGATGCGAACGCTTCGTTTCAAGCTGAATACCAAGAGGCTCTGCTACAGCGGGCGGTCGACGCTCTGAAATCCGAGTACCAGCAACTGCGAACAGAGGCGCTCGATCAACTTGCAAATCTCTTGGACCCGCGTGCCACTGAGGCGCTTATCGCCGCGGCGAACGGCGGCGGGGAGCTCCGAGCCGTGGCCGTCGAAGCACTGACGCGGCACGCCGCCAACCACGAGTACGCGGACGCCACCTCGGTGGCCGCTCTACAGCGGATAGCGCTGGATAGTGATCCCGCCGTGAAGCAACTGGCGCAGCAGGCATTGGAGGCAATGGACCAATACCAACTCGCCACCGCAGGGCAGTGATGCGGCCAGGGGCATCGGTAAAATAAACGCCCTTTTTCGTCAAGAGACAAGGTAACTGCTGGGCTATGAAAGGGCGGGCTCGAGGATGCCCCAGCGGATCCAGTTGTTGAACGAGGCGCGCCTCGCGCACCTGCCGGGCAAGGTCGAACACTGGTTGCGTGAGCTCGATCGCGCCACCTTGCTGCGCGTTCCCGGTCGCGACCGGTCGCGAGCTCGGATCGTCACGACCTTGCTCCATGGAAACGAGCCGAGCGGCGTCCGCGCGGTTCACGCCTGGCTCCGCTCCGGCGTCGCGCCCGCAACCGACGCGGTTTTCTACATCGGCTCGGTCGAGGCCGCGCTCGCCGCGCCTCCGTGGTCGCACCGCGCATTACCGCACGCCCGTGATGCGAACCGCTGCTTCGCGCCGCCATTCGGGGGGCTCGAAGGTGAGCGCGCGCGGGAGCTGAATCGAGCGGCTCGAGGCGGCGAGACCGGAGGCGCTCGTCGACCTGCACAACAACAGCGGGCGCAGCCCCGCGTATGGCGTCGGCACGGTCGCGGATGCGGCTCACCTGGGCCTCACGGGTCTGTTCGCAGATCGCTACATGCTGAGCGATCTGCGGCTCGGCACGTTGATCGAAGCGACCGAGCGCTTCACGGCGAGCATCGTGGTCGAATGCGGGCGAGCCCAGGACCCCGTCGCCGACGCGGTCGCGCTCGCTGGCCTCGAGCGCTATCTGTCGGTCGAAGACCTGAGCGTGCGTGCCGAGCCGTGGCAGGCCATGGAGATCCTGCATCATCCCGTTCGCGTGAGGGTCCACCCCGACGTGCGCCTCGCGTTCGGTGACGCTCCGGTCGAGGGAGCGAACCTCACGGTGCGCAGCGACATGGACCGCCACAACTTCGACCCCGTCGAGCCCGGCATGGTGCTCGGATGGCTCGGGCCTCCGGGCACGTGGCCGTTCGATGCCCGCGGCGGCGACGGCGTCGAGGTGAGCGCCGAGCTGTTCACGAGCGCCGATGGGCTCGTGCGCATCCGGCGCGCGATGGTGCCGGTCATGATGACCGTGTCTGCGGCGATCGCGCAGAGCGATTGCCTGTTCTACGCCATGCAGAAGCGGTGACGGATCGGAGCCGAGCTTGACAGCTCGGTTGGAGATCCTGTGGTTAGGGGGGCCAGGCTCAATATATTTGATATACTCAACACATGTCCCACCGCCCGCGTGTTCGGCTCGATGGAATTCACATCGTGCAGCGCGGCCATGGACTGTGTGTCCTGGACAGACAAGCGGATCGGAAAAGCACGGCCTACAGTTGGAAATACCGGCCGTGGCGCGACTGAGGAAGCACAACGGTGAGCGTGCGGTCCACCATCGTGTTGAACGTCCGCGGCCAGGTGTCGAGCTCATCGAGCATCCCGCCATCATGACCCATGCCTCGTTGCCTTCCGAGACTCGGGAAGCACTCGGCATAGGTGACACCTTGGTGCGCTTATCGGTGGGGACCGAGGATGTGGAGGACCTTATTCAGGACCTGAAGCTCGCACTCGCCTGAGGTGTCACGGCCCTGTTACTTCGCGCTCAACTTGGCCACGAGAGTAGCCACCCTAATTTTTTCTTGACGCAACGATTGTCGATGTGGTACACATTGGCACGACGTCGCGAGGAGCGGCCCACGACAAACAAGGAGTAACCTTATGGGTAGAACTTTCCTACGTGCGGCGCTCAGCCTCACACTCATTCTGACGACGAGTAGCGACTTGCGCGCGGCGCCGCCCTCCTCGGGTGACCCGCCCGGCCGCGATGCCATCCTGGATTGGAACGCCATTGCGATCCAGGCCGTGGCGGAAGACCACAGCGGCACGTTCGGTACACCTGACCAAGGCGGGCCGACTCGCACTGCGTACGCGCTGGCCGTCGTGCATGCCGCCATGTACGACGCCCTCAACTCGATCGATCCCCAGGCCACGCCGTACTTCGCCTCGCGCACGGTGCCTCGATCGATGCGGCCGTGGCCACGGCCGCCCGCCGTACCCTGAACGCGCTCTATCCCGCGCAGGCCAGCGTCTTCGATGATGAATACGATGACTACCTGGACGCCATTACCAATGGCTCGAAAAAGAGGCGGGGCGTGCGGGTGGGGGCGTTCGTGGCCAAGAAGCTGCTCAAGGCTCGTAAGAAAGACGGCTCGAAGATCGACCCGCCGTACGTTCCGAGCGGTGAGCCGGGCATCCACGACGTGGACCCGCTGAACCCGGGCCAGGGCTTCCTCAATCCGGGCTGGGGCGACGTCACGCCTTTCGCGTTGGATGACTCGTTCAGCTTCACGGCACTGCCGCCGCCGGCCCTGGGGAGCCTGGAGTACGCCGTGGCCTTCAACGACGTCAAGGATCTGGGCAGCATCACCTCCACGACACGGACCGACGAACAGACCGAGATCGGCCTGTACTGGGCCTATGACGGCGCGCGCGGCCTGGGCACGCCGCCGCGGCTGTACAACCAGATCGCCCGCGTGATCGCCGACCAGGAAGGTAACACCGAAGCCGAGAACGCCCGGCTGTTCGCGCTGATCAATATCGCCCAGGCCGATGCGGGCATTCTCTGCTGGGGCATCAAGTACACCTTCAACTTCTGGCGTCCGATCCTGGGCATCCGCCGCGCGGACGAGGACGGCAACGTCGGCACGGACCAGGACGCGACGTGGACCCCGCTGGGCGCCCCCAACAGCAACAACCCTGCCGAGGACGGCGGCGATTTCACGCCACCCTTCCCGGCCTACACCTCGGGACACGCCACGTTCGGCGCCTCGGTATTCCGCACGCTGGAGCGGTTCTACGGGACCGATACAATCGACTTCACCGTCGTCTCCGACGAGCTCAATGGCGTCACCAAAGACTCGTTCGGAAATGTGCGGCCCTTTTCGCCGCGGTCGTTCAGCAGCTTCTCCGGTGCGGCCGAGGAGAACGCCCGTAGCCGCATCTACCTGGGCATCCACTGGCAGTTTGACGCCGACGAAGGCGTGGCCAGCGGCAACGCCGTGGCGGACCACGTGTTCGACACCGTGTTGCAGCCGTTGCCGTAGCGCGTGTGGCGAGCCGCCGCAAGCGGGGCATCAGCCGGCCGGACATGACGGCGACGGAAGTCGCAGAGTTTGTCGTCGCCCCCTTGGCCGCGGCGGGCGCCACCGGGCTCCAGATCAGCGAGCAGCAGCCCGTCCCGCTGCCAGCGCCCACATCAAGCGAGAACGCAGGGAGACGACAGGGTCAGAGGCTTGACATATCAGTAGTGGTCGCGCGTCTGTAGCTAAGCGGAACACGGGGAATGGACACCATCTCCATTCCCCGGATTACCGGCCGTGGCGCGACTGAGGAAGCACAACGGTGAACGTGCTGCCTTGTCCCGGGGTGCTGTTGACGGTGATGTCGCCGCCATGGGCCCGCACGAACGCCAGCGCCAGGCTCAGACCCAACCCGTTCCCCTGCTTCGAGCGGCTTCGATCGCAGCGGTAGAAGCGCTCAAAGATCCGGGCCGATTCATTGGACGATATGCCGATACCCGTATCCTCGATCGATAAGGTGACTCGCTCACCTTCAGTGACCAGCTTGATCGTCACCCGCCCTCCAGTTGGCGTATACTTCAAGCCATTCTCCACGAGATTGGCGACCACCCGTTGCAGCCGTTGCCGATCGCCGTGGCTCCGACAGTGATCGGGCAAATCGGCAGTGATCGTTATGTGCTTATCCTCGGCGATGGGCTGGAATAACTCTAAAGCGTCGTGAACGAGCTCCACCAAGTCG
>JBIMKD010000160.1:0-9686 GCA_043673815.1 Chromatiales bacterium | reverse complement strand
GGCAGGGATCTTTATGAGCGCCATCCGGAAGTGCGAGCCCTGTTCGAGGAGGCGTCGGAAACCACGGCGATGAACATGACAGATCTCTGCTTCAACGGCCCTGACGAAGTGCTGAAGCGTACCGAGAATGCCCAGCCCGCGGTTGCTCTGGTGAACGCCGCATGCCTATGCGTTCTGAAGCAGCAAGGCATAACGCCGCATGCGCTGGCAGGCCATAGTCTGGGCGAATACACGGCTTTATACGCGGCGAGAGCGATGGCCTTCGGACCCATGATGGATCTGGTAAGAAAAAGAGCGCTTTTCATGCAGGAAGCGGGCGGTGGAGCTTTTGAAGAAAGCCGGGGCGCGTATGGTTATCCCCCTCAAGGTGAGCGGTGCGTGGCACAGCAAGTTCATGGCCGCAGCCGGTGGGAGGATGAGAGCAGCCCTCGCAGCCGCTGAGATCAACAAAGCGGAACTACCGGTGGTGGCGAACGCGACCGCCGGACGGGTCTCGGCCCCTGAGGAGATCCGGGAGGCGCTCGAGCGGCAGGTGTCCGCGCCGGTCCTCTGGAGTGCTTTTGGACGACGGATTTACAACCTTCGCAGAGGTGGGGCCTGGAAAGGTGTTGAAAGGTCTGATGCGGGAGATCGCCACGCACGCCACGGTCTACAACGTGGAAAATACCGGCACGCTGAGTAAGTTTCTTGCGTCGGAAAAGGCGCACACCGCATAACGGGCGCTTTGGCGAGGCCCGCGGGCCACGACTTGGCGCCGAGAAAGCCGGGTGTTGGGGCTTGACGCGATTCTTGCAGCCCCGAGCTGAACCCCGGCGCGGGATCCCCGACGATGGTGGCGGCGGGGTACAGGTCGTAGCGCGTGAGCAGCTCCCCGAGCACGCGGCGCACCCGGATCAGCGCGCCGAGCGGCACCATCTGCCCGGAGCGGTTCGCGACGTAGAGGCCGGCGACGTCGTCGAGCCGCCGGCGCTGGCTGAGCTGCTTTGCCCATCGTCCCTGAGGTGTTGCTTGTCCCTACCGATGGGGCGCTCTAGTCACAGTATAACCCTGCCTCTTTTGAGTTTTGAGCGCAGTCAGAGTAAAAACTAGCGTTATTAGATGGAGACCGATCCCTTTATGTGGTCACGAGTTTTTATCTGACCCCGGACTGCGCTGACGACGGTGACGTCGAGCAGCCGCACGCTCGGCCCATGCGACGCTGAGGTGTTATCTTAACAAGCTAGCTAAGCTAGGCCGCCCGCCGTCGATCGGCCAGCCGGTGCACCAAGACATAGAAGACCGGCACGAAGGGGATGGCGAGCAGGGTCGAGGCCAGCATGCCACCGAAGACGACCGTGCCTATGGCCTGTTGGCTGGCGGCGCCGGCGCCGGCCGCGGTGAGGAGGGGCACAACGCCTAAGATGAAGGCCAGCGAGGTCATCAGGATCGGCCGGACGCGGCGGCAGGTGGCCTCGACGGCGGCGTCGACCGTCGGCCGTCCCTCGGCGCGGAGCTGGCGGGCGAGCTCGACGATCAGGATGGCGTTCTTGGCGGCCAGCGCGATGATCAGGACTAGACCGATCTGCGTGTACAGGTCGACCGGAAAGCGGCGTAAGAACAGCGCGATGAGCACGCCGACGATGGCGATCGGCACGGTCAGCACCACCACCGCCGGATCGCTCCAGCTCTCGTACTGGGCGGCGAGGACCAGGAAGACGAGCAGGATCGAGAGACCGAAGATGAGGTACACCTGCCCGCCGACGAGCTGCTCCTGATAGGAGAGCCCGGTCCAGTCGTAGGCCATCCCGGCCGGGAGCCGGGCCGCCGCCAGCTGGTCCATGATCGCCATCGACTCGCCGGAGCTGAAGCGCGGCATGGCGACACCGATCAGCGAGGCCGCGGGGTAGAGGTTGTAGCGTGTCACGAGCTCCGAGCCGACCGTGCGGCGGACGTCGAGGAGCGCGCCTAGCGGCACCATCTGCTGCTGATCGCTGGCGACGTAGAGCCGGCCGATGTCGGGTAGGCCGCGGCGATATTCGGCATCGGCCTGTAGCCGGACCTGGAAGCTCTGATTGAATTTGTTGAACAGGTTGACATAGGCCGAGCCGAGATAGGTCTGCAGGGTCTGGAAGACGTCATTCACCGCGACGCCGAGCGACTGCGCCATGGTCCGATCGATGTCCAGGTAAAGCTGGGGGCTGTCGGCACTAAACGTAGTAAAGGCGGTGCGCAAGAAACCGGGCCGCTCCTCCGCGTCTTTCAGGATCTCGCCGACCATCTTCTGCAGCTCGACGAGCCCGGCGCTGCCCCGGTCCTCGATCATCATGTTGAAACCGAAGGCGGTCCCGAGCCCCGGGATCGGCGAGGGTGGCAGCACCGCGAAGCTCGCGCTCGGGATCGCGGCGACCCGCTCTTGGAGGTCCGCGATGATGGTCTTCTGGCTTACGCCGGAAGGCCGTTCGCTCCAATCCTCGTAGATCGCGAAGACCGTGACCACGGTCGACAGCTTGGCGGCGTCTAGCGCCGAGTAGCCGCCGATCGTCACCCAGCCCTTGATGCCGGGTGTGTCGCGCAGCACCGCGTCGATGCGGTTCGCGACCTCGCGGGCGCGCGGTTGTGCGGCGCCCGGCGGCAGCTCCGCGACGACGACGCAATAGCCCTGGTCCTCGAGCGGCATGAGTGAGGTCGGATAGACCGTAAAAAAGCCGACCGCGGTCAAGACGAGCGCGAAGAACATGAACACCATGAGCCCCGGCCGCAAGACCATGCGCCGCACGAGACCGGCATAGCCCCGCTCGACCATGCCGTAGACGGCGTTGAAGCCGCGGAAGAACCAGTTGACCCGGCGATCGGCCGGCGTCGGCTTGAGGTAGAGCGCGCATTGGGTCGGCTTCAAGGTCAGCGCGTTCACGGCGCTGATGATGGCCGTGGCGGCGATGACGAGGGCGAACTGGCGGAACATCTGGCCCGTGATGCCGGGCAGAAACGACGCCGGCAGGAAGACCGAGATCAGGACCAGCGTGATCCCCAGCACCGGCCCGGTCAGCTCGCGCATCGCCAGTATCGCCGCCTCCTTGGGTGCCATCCCGCGCTCGATGTGGTGCGAGGCGTTCTCGACGATGACGATGGCGTCGTCGACCACGATGCCGATCGCCAAGATGAGGGCGAACAGCGTCATCAGGTTGACCGTGAAACCGAGCAGCGCCATGGCCGCGAAGGCGCCGATGATGGTGACCGGCACGGTGGTGGCCGGTACCAGCATGGCGCGCAGGTTCTGCAGGAAGAGCGTGATGACGATCAAGACCAGGACGCCGGCGATGAAGAGCGTCTCGTAGACGGCGTCGATCGACTCGTTGATGAAGAGGGTCGTGTCGTAGAGCGACGAATAGCGCAGCCCCTCCGGAAAGGTCTCGCTCATCTTCGCCATCAACGCGCGGGTCGCGGTGGCGACATTCAGAGCGTTGGCACCGGGCAGCGCGTAGACCGCGATGTGCGCGGCCCGCTTGCCGTTGAGCCGCGAGAAGATGGAGAACACCTGCTGGCCGAGCTCGACCCGCGCCACGTCTTTGACCCGCACCAAGGCGGCGCTCGGCGCCGTACTGACCGGCTGCGCCGACTGCGCCGAGGGCGGGTTGGCCTTGACGACGATGTTCTCGAACTCGCTGACTTCTGACAGCCGGCCGAGCGTGTTGACGGTGAGCTGGAAGACTTGATCGGCGGCCACCGGCGGGCCGCCGAGCTGGCCGGCCGCGACCTGTACGTTCTGGCCCTCTATGGCGTTCTGCACATCGAGCACGGTGAGCCCGAACGTCTGTAGCTTGGCCGGGTCGAGCCAGACCCGCATGCTGTAGGGACCGGCGCCCAGGACCTGCACCTGGCCCACGCCGGGCAGCCGGGCAATCGGGTTCTGCAGGTTGATGATCGCGTAGTTGCTCAAGAAAGCGTCGTCGAAGCGGTCGTCGTCGCTGTAGAGGCTTTCGATCAAGAGGATGTTGGTACTGACCTTGCGGACATTGAGCCCCTGGGCCTGAACGGCGGTGGGGAGCTGGGCGAGCGAGCTGTTGGCGGCGTTCTGCACCAAGGCCAGCGAGGTGTCGAGATCGGTGCCGATGGCGAAGGTGATAGTCAGCGTGTAGCTGCCGTCGCTGCCGCTGGTCGACTGCATATAGATCGAGCTCTCGACCCCGTTGACGGCCTGTTCGATGGGGATACCGACCGTGCTCGCGACCGTCTCGGCGCTCGCTCCCGGATAGTTGGTGGTGATCTGGATGGTGGGCGGGACGATGTTCGGGTACTCGGCCACCGGCAGGTTCAAGAGGCAGACGAGGCCCAGGATGATCGTGATGATCGCGATGACGTTGGCGAGGATCGGTCGCTCGATGAAGAACTTCGACATGCGGGGAGGCGCCGCTCAGGCGGCCGGGGCGGGGCTAGTCGCCAGCGCGGCGGCGGGCGCCACCTTGCGACCCGGCACGGCGCGCTGGAGGCCTTCGATGACCACCTGATCGTCGGGCTTGAGGCCGCTCGTGACCACCACGCTCGTACCCGCCTCGGTGCCGGTCGTGATCGGCCGGCGTTCGACGACTCCGGCAGCGTTGACAATGAGGACGTATTCACCCTGCTGGTCGAAACCGACCGCGGTCCCGGGTACCAAGAGGGCGTCGCGCGGCGATCCGACCGGGACGTGGACACGGACGAAGAGGCCGGGGAGCACGCCCGGCTCCGGGTTGGGAAAGATGCCGCGTACCTCCAGCGTGCCGGTGGTCGGGGCGACCGTGAGCGAGGCGAAGTCGAGCCGGCCCTCGTGTGGCGTGCCTTGCTCGTCGAGCAGGCCGAAGAAGGCCGGGATCTGCTGGTCGGGCAGCGGCCGGCTCGAGGCCGGATCGCGCTGTGCCAGGACCTGGAGCAGGGCGCGCTCGTCGATGGTGAAGTAGACATAAAGGGGATCGGTGCGGTCGATCACGGCGAGGTTGGCGGGCTGGCCGACGCCGCCGACAACGTTGCCGGGGTCGACCAAGTGGCGTCCCATCTTGCCGTCGAACGGTGCCGTGATCCGCGTATAGCCCAAGTTGAGCTTGGCGATCGCGACCTGCGCCTCGGCCGCGATGAGCCCGGCCACCGCCGCGTCGCGCTTGTACTGCCAGCGATCGACCTGGGTCTGGGGCGCGGAGTCCTGCTTGACCAGTTCCTGATAGCGCCTGAGCTCGGTCTCGGCGTGGTGCAGCGCGGCCTTCTCGTTTGCGACCTGTGCCTCGGCCTGTTTTAGCTCTGCCAGGTACTCGTCTTGCTGGATCGTGAAGAGCAGCTTGCCTTTCTGCACCCGCTCCCCATCACGGAAATGGACCTGCTGCAGGTAGCCTTCGACGCGTGCCAGGAGAGTCACCGAGTCGGTGGCGGCCGTGTTGCCGGTGAATTCGAGCTCCTGTGTTATCGCTTGCGTGACCGGTGTGGCAACCACGACCGAGGGTGGTGCCGGCGCCGGCGGTGCTTCGGAATGACAGGCGCTCATGAGGGCCACTGCGATCCCGGAAGTCACGCGTCCGACCCGATCCCGGCTCGAACTCGATAGCGCTTTCCGCGCTTGCCGGAAACGCCCGGCCAGGGGCGAGACAATCGCCGAACGATGCGCTTGGGTCATACCTACCATTCCGGCGGCCGGAGGGTCGGGCCTAGGTCCTCGGGTCCGGGCAAGCCGGGCGCCTTCGGTGCCAGCAGCCCGGGGGTGAGCAGCCTCCCCCAGTTGGTGCGCTCGGCCATCTCGCTGCGCACCTCGACCGGCACGAACTCTTGGCCTTCGCGCAGCTGCCAACCGCCGCCGAGGGCGCGATAAGCGCCGATCAAGCCGAGCGGGACATTGCCGCGGGCGACGGCGAGGTTGTCCTCTGCGGCAAACAGGTTCTCCTCCGCGACCAGCACGGTGGTGAAGTCCACCGTGCCTTCCTTGTACTGGTTCATGGCAACCGTCAGCGCGTCGGCGGCGGCCTCGGTGCTGGCGCGCAGGAACGCCTCCTGCCGGCGCGACTCGCCAAACAGCGCGATCGCATCGGCGACTTCCCGTTGGGCGCCGAGGACGGCATTCTTGTAACCGACCAAGAGTTCCTGGAAGCGCGCGTCCTGGACGCGCACGTTGTTGGTGATCTGCCCATAGTTGAATATGCTCCACTCGACGGCCGGCCCGGCGGAGTAGACGAGGCTCTTGGATGTGAAGAGATCAGAGAGGCTGTTGCGGCCGACGTCGCTAGACAGCGTGCCGACGTTGCCGACCAGGGTGAAGGACGGTAGCAGATCGGCCTTGGCGACGCCGATCTGCGCGCACTGCGCCGCCGCCTGGAGCTCGGCGGCGCGGATGTCGGGCCGCCGGCGCAAGAGCTCGGCGGGTATGCCGACCGCGATCCGCGCCGGCGTAGTAGGGATGTCCGACGGACCGCCGAGGTACGCCTGGATACCGTCCGGTGGCAGCCCGAGCAGGAGGCTCAGCGCGTTCTTGGCCTGCCGGAGCCTGATGGTGAGCTCCGGGATCGCGGCCTCGGTAGCACCCAGGACGTTCTCGGCCTGATAGACATCGGCCTTCGACACCACCCCGCCGCGATAGCGCGCCTCGGCGATGCGCAGCGCCTGCCGCTGCCGATCGGCGTTCTCGCGCGCGATGGCGATGCGGGCCTCGAGCGTGCGCAACTCTACGTAGGTGCTCGCGACGTCGCCGGTCAGTGTGACGAGGACATCGTCGTAGCCCGCCACCGAGGCGAGGTAGGCGGTGTCGGCCGACTGGATGCCGCGCCGTATCTTGCCCCAGAAATCGATCTCCCAGGCGGCCTGGGCGCCGAGGAAGCTTTGCCAATAGCGGTTGTTGATGACGTTGAAGGGGTTAGAGACCGGGATGCGGTTGTAGCTGAGCGAGCCGCTCAGGGTCTGCTGTTGCGGGTAGAGCTCGCCGATCGCGAGACCGAGCCTTGCGCGCGCCTCTAGCACGCGAATACCGGCGCTCTGGAGGTCGAGGTTCTGCCGGTAGGCGGTGGCGATTAGATCTTCGAGGACTGGATCGCCCAAGACGCGCCACCAGTCGCGGTACTCCTGGCGGCTCATGTCAACGGTGGCGTCGGTGGCTTTGCTCCACCCGGTGGCCAGCGGCGCCGAGGGGGTTACGAAGTCGGGACCGATCATGCAGCCGCCAAGCCCGAGCGCCACTGCGAAGAGAGGCCAGGCGCGAGTGCGGATGCCTCTGTGCTCGACCGGCGATTTCACCGTCACTCGCCTCGCGAATAGATTTTTTGTTTGTAACTTCTTCGAGTTTCTCGGAGATAATTTAAGCACAAGATTGCGCATACCGTACGGGAAAGGTTTCCGCCTTCAACGAGACCGCGTCTCGCCGTGAATGTCCCGGCGCTCGAGCCGTTTTCCGGTCGCTCCGATTCGGCTGCTGCGTCGACGATGATTTCTTGGGCGGCACCTTGGCGCCTGCGCGCCGGGCCTCGGCCCGATCGCGATCGCCTGTTTCCGACTCCGCTCTTCAGCGTGCCTGCCTTGCGCTCGTGCATGACCTTCTTGACTTTCTCCGATGCCTCTTTCCCGTACTTTGCCATCGCGTTCTCCCGATCCTTAAGTGGTTATTCAGTTCAAGCGACCATGGATGCCGGCGCCCAGCAATGCTACCGCCAGCGCCGCAAAGAAGAACATCCCCTGCAGCTCGAGCGCCCAGCCGCCCGTTTCGGACAGCGTGAAGACCTGGTGCCCATGAGCCAGCATTACCGCGACGACCATGTTGATCGCGATCACGACGCCGGCGGCGCGCGTCCACACACCGACGATCATCATGACCGGTGCGACGACTTCGCCGATGTACACGAGATACGCGAGGGATGCCGGCAATCGGGCCTTGACGACTAAGCCAACGATCGGATCGATGCCGCCGATGATCTTCGAAACGCCGTGCAAGAGAATCACTATGCCGAGCGCAAGCCGCAGGATCAGCTTGCCGGTATCTTCGCTGGTATTCATGCAACCTCCTTCGCAATCCGCGACGTCGCTGAGGGCGTTTCACAATAAAGCATCCGCCGCGACTCGGCAATGGATCGGCGCCGGAGTTTGGGTACGCGCCGATCAGGATCCGGTAGATTTCGGAATCGGGGGCCACGCGCCGGCTTTGCAGCACGCATAGGCGTCCGCTTCGTTTCGAGCGGTTCCGAGAAAACGCCAGCGGTCTATCATCCGATTTAGTCAAATGCCGATTCGCTTGACGGTGCAGCGGTCGTTTAATTTACGCGGTGAGACCGAACCCAACGCACGACATCCTGCGCGCTCATCGCGCCCGGTTGCCGCGCGATCTCCCGTGCGCCTTTGAACAACGCGAGCGTCGGGATACTGCGGATGTTATAGCGGGTAGCGAGTGCTGGTTCGGCATCGGAATTTACTTTGGCCAAACGGTAGCGCGGTTCGAGCAGTGCGGCCGCCTGTTCGTAAGCCGGCGCCATTGCCTGGCACGGACCGCACCACGGCGCCCAAAAATCCACCACCAGCGGAATATCGTTACGCGTGGCTTGTAAGTCGAAGGTGCTCGTCGTGAGCTCGATGGGGTGCCCGGTGAAGAGCGGCTGATGGCATTTTCCGCACTTCGGTTGTTCGGTTAGACCGGCCGGCGGCACGCGGTTGATTGCCTGACAATGCGGGCAGACGATATGGATCGGCTGACTCAAGGTCGTTGTCTCGGGTTTGTTCATGTGCAGTTGGCGAATAGGAATTTCAAAAACCCTATTTCTTCTAAGGGGAACATACGACTGAACGTATTTAGCTGTCAAACACGGGTGCTCTCCCGGTGGGAGAAAGCGTTAACGGGAATACCCATGGATTTTGCCGAGGAGCTAATCATTTCGGCTCGGCCGCATTAACACCCGCGCGCTGATCGGGTACATTGGATCCATGACGGCTGAACGCGAAGTCCTGGTGCCCGATATCGGTGACTTCAAGGATATCGATGTCATCGAAATTCTGGTCAAACCGGGCGATACAATCCAGGTGGAGACGCCGCTCATCACCGTAGAGAGCGATAAGGCGGCCATGGAGGTCCCCTCTCCCTATGCCGGGATCGTTAAAGACATCCGCGTCAAAGTCGGTGAAAAGGTATCGCAGGGATCGGCAATCCTGGTATTGAGCCCGGCCGACGATGCTCCGGTCGAGGACATCGCGGATGCCCCGGCGCCTGCGGCCTCACGCCCCGGCGCGGCGCCCAAGGAAGATCCCCGCCCTGTCGCCGCAACGCGGGTACCGCCGGCCGGGCTGCCGCAGGGTGCGGAGACGGTCCGCGGGAGCCGTTCGGCCCGCTCCCATGCCAGTCCCTCGGTGCGGCGGGCCGCGCGCGAGCTCGGCGTCGATCTTGGGCTCCTCCAAGGCACCGGTCCCAAAGGCCGGATCCTGAAAGACGATGTTAATGCCTTTACCCGCAAGGCGCTCTCCGGCGCTCACCCGGACGGAGCGGCCGGTGTGATGCCGGCGGTCACGGCTGTGGATTTCTCTAAGTATGGCAAGACGGAATTGCGGCCGCTGTCGAAGGTCAAGCGCAGCACGGGACAAACCCTGCAGCGCAGTTGGATCACCGTCCCTCAGGTCACGCAATTCGACGAGGCGGATATCACAGATCTTGAGGAGTTTCGCCGCTCGAAACTGCAAGAGCTCGCGAAGCAGAATATCAAGTTGACCTATCTTGCCTTTCTGGT
>JBIMKD010000159.1:0-5456 GCA_043673815.1 Chromatiales bacterium | reverse complement strand
GGGCCTTGAGAGCTATTACCGAAATCGCTTACTACTGTACGATAACCACTAGCAGGGTTTACCCTGAATAGCGTCCCTCTACCATTCGTACCGACAGTCCCGTCTATAATCAGAATACTCCCTGAAGCATCCACAGCCACTCCACGTGGGTTACCTTGTAATGTGCCTAATGTGCCTTGAGCGCTATTACCAAAGTCGCTTAACAATGTACGGTTGCCATTAGCCGGATTTACTCTAAATAACGCCCCGTGGAAATTCGTACCGGCATCAAGGTCTGTAACCAGAATATTGCCCGAAGCATCCAGTGCCACTCCAAATGGGCTATCCCCTAACGTGCCTTGAGCGCTATTGCCGAAGTCGCTTACTATCTTACGACTCCCATTAGTAGGGTTTACTCTAAATAGAGCCCCTCTACCACCCGTACCGGCATCTTCATCTATAACCAGAGTATCTCCCGGACTGACCTGGGCGTGTGCCTGGGGTGTAAGCCATAGAGTCATTATGAGCATAAGCGCCAAAGTCACAACCATCTGAATCGGGGTTCGGCGTCCGGGGTTCGGGATTCGCAGAATACTTTCTCTTCCCGCAACCTCCGACATGAACCTTGAAAAAACGTTTGATCTCTTCATTTGTGTTACTCCTTGTTGGATTTTTTGTTTACGTCAGGAATGATGTTCCAGCATAGTGGGCCTTGCTGGTAAAGTAAGCGACGCCATCGCCATAGGGACTGACCGCTCCGGCGGGAAGAGCGCTCAAGGTCAGAAAGAGAAAAAACAGCACTGAAAGAATTTTGCTTTTGCCGTTCATTTGAACCACTCCTCTTGTTGAATTCACTTAAAGGATTCGGATTTCACGATTGGGTCTGCGCGGTTACCGGAACACCGGTTACACGGCACGCATGTCTCAATCGGGGGGATACGGTAAGCGGTCTGCCTTACCGAATGATTTCAAAACCGGGCAATATGCTTACAATTGAAACCGTTTCGGTTACATTTGTAGCCGAGCCCATCACTGTTGGAGATAGGCCGAGACGGGGCCGAGCGCACGGGCGTGATCCCGTCGGCCGGACCCGAGCTCCGGTTGCGACCGGGGCCGGGCACAGTCGGCGAACGCCCTTTGTGGGCGTTCCGCCGTATGCTTCACTTTAGCTTCACCGAGCCAGGAGCCTGACCCCTTTAACTCTTTACCCCCGGTAGTGAACCCGATACCGGTCCGCGTGCGCACCGCAAAGAGCGCGGTACACACCCCACGACTCTCCCCCAGTACCCGGTCTGCGCGTGTCAGGGTTTAGCCGATCTTAGGTTGGGCGCGGGCGCTGATCACTCCGTGCTCCTAGCGGAGGGATAATGATTCATTCGCCGCGCTGACCGCCGAGACACCAACGGCTCCTAGGGCAACGAAGAGCTTGAGTGAGATCGGTCATGGCTTCCCGGCCGCGAGGTCGTCATCCGAATCTGGCAGGCCCGTGTGGGCCATATCCGGCTTTTTCTTCTCGATACCGACCTCAGTGCCAACAGCGGCGAAGATCGTCACATCACCCACCAGCTTTGCGGCGGCGACAAAGACACGCGCATTCAACAGGAGATAGTGCTCGGTATCGGAGGCGCGCGGGCGCTGCGCGCACTCGGGATCGCGCCGACGGCTTGGCATGTCAACGAAGGGCATGCCGCGTTCTTGGTCCTGGAACGATGCCGTGCACTGCAACAGGAACGGCTCGCCGCCGATAACTTCACCGCGGCGATTGAGCTGGCGCAATGGAAGCAATGGGTCGGGGAGTGCTGGCCCAAGGTGCGGTTGCAGCTCCTCGACCAGCCCAAACCGAGCGTCCGGACGGGAGAGCAACTCAGGTTCCGCGCCGCTGTCCATTTAGGGGGCCTTGCGGTCGAGGATGTGGTGATGGAATGTCTCGTCGGAAGCGAGCGCGTCAATCGATACGTCGCCTTAGAAACGCACCGCTTCATCGCGAAAGATACAAGGGTGAAACGCGATTTGAGCTCGAATTGACCCCGGGCTTTTCCGGTCTGCAAACCTACAAGCTGCGCCTCTATCCCTACCACCCGCTCTTGACCCATCGCTTCGAGATGGGCTTGATGAAGTGGATTTGACAAAACCGTCCGCTCCTGCATAGCGCCCTTGCTCCAAAACCGCTGCCGCGCTTTTGAACCGAGCGCATTCCAATTCCCCTGCTATTGGGAGCAGAGGAAGCTCCCATTATAATCACCCCGGTTCGGTAAGAAGTGGTTAATCAGGCCAAGCTCATGCCGAGACTCAGCCAGCGAGCAGGGGATATGGGGTCCGAGGATTCTCGGATGTATCTGGTCATTAGATACATCGCCTATCTCGGGTTTAGCGTGCATGTCGTCTGCGTTCCGTTATTTTTTTCCCTGGGTGTTCCGGTTCTGGCGGTATTTAATATTTTCAGCAGCGTAGCGTGGTTCGTCGGGTACCTCGCGAATCGACGCGGGAGCCATGCTTTGGCCGTCACGCTGCTCACGACCGAAGTCGTCGCACATACCATTGTCGCCGTGTATTGCGTAGGCTGGCATGCCGGATTTCAGAACTATCTCATGGCCGCGATATCATTCACGATGCTTAACAGCGCGCTGAAGACGAAACTTATCGTTCTGGAGTGCATCGGGATTGGTGCGCTTTATTGTGCCCTGTACGCGTTATCGATCCGGGCGCCGAACACGACGCTTGCACCGGCGCTACTCGAGACTCTTTATTACGCGAATGCCGTTGTCACCTTCGCGGCTCTGGCTATGATGAGCTACGTCTTCCGTCAGGCCTCGGCAAGAGCCGAGCAGCGGATCAAGGAGCTTGCCGACACCGATCCTCTGACCGAGCTTCCGAACCGGCGCAAGCTCTGGGAATCGCTCGAAACCGAGCGCCTGCGGTGCGAGCGGAGCGGCCGGCCCTTTTTTCTCGTGCTGGCGGATATAGATCACTTCAAGACGATCAACGATAACCACGGTCACGCCTGCGGCGATGCCGTGCTGCGCCGTGTCGCGAGCGTGATGCGAAGGACCGTGCGCAAAGTCGATATCGTCGGGCGTTGGGGAGGCGAAGAGTTTCTTATCGTGCTGCCGGAAATTTCCCTGGAGCACGCCATCGAGGTGGTGGAGCGATTACGAATGGGCATCGAAGCGGCATACCTTGACTTCGCCGGCACGCGGCATTCCGTGACCGTTACCTTTGGGATGACCCGCTACGATCAAGATAGGCCGTTGGACCTATGCGTCAAGCAAGCGGACGATGCGCTTTATCGAGGAAAACAACAAGGGCGAAATACGGTGATCGTGGCGGAGCCCGCGTAGCCCGGGAATTGCGGGGCGACGCGATGCCGCGAATTCGTTCCGCAGCAAGATGAGCCCGTCAATCAGGCTTTGCTGAAGGCGTCGGACCACGGGCCTTCCGCAGGGCTGCGGCGAATGTCTGAAAGCGCGGATCACTTGCCCAGTCTTCCAGGTCTAGAGAGAGTTTGCGCCGCCAGTTGGGATGCTCGTTTATCGTCCCGGGCAGGTTGGCCTGCTCGGGCTGACACAAGATGTCCTCGGGCTGAACCATCATGACCACGGCAGGCGTACGCGCCAGGTAGATGTGTACGGCACAGGCAAGCTCCGGCGTCATCGCCGGCGGCTGCACGTTGCACTCGGCGGGTAGCAGCCCTTCTTGATCGAGGGCCGCGAGCCGCCGTGCCCGGTCCTCGGCGCGCGCCGTCACTTGTTCTTCCTGTAGTTCATCGGAGGGGAACAAGCCAAGCTCTCTGCGAAGCTCCAAATCTCTTCCGCGCCAGTAGCCGCTCAGGCTTGGTAGATCATGGGTGTTCACGGCCACGGCGGCCTGACGCGGATACTCGGCGGGCGGCTTGAATCGGCCTTCGGGCGATCTTTCAAAATAAAGCACGCGGTAGCCGAGAATGCCCGCGGGTTGCAATGCCGCTCGCACCTCATCGGGCACGGTACCGAGGTCTTCGCCGATCACGAGACAGCGGTGGCGCTGGCTCTCCAAGGCCAAAATCCCGAGCAGGTCCTCGAAGGGGTAGTGGACGTAAGCGCCGTCCTCCGGCGTTCCGCCCGCCGGGATCCAGAACAAGCGCTGCAGCCCCATAACATGGTCGAGACGCAGCGCCCCCGCGTGGCGCATGTTCGCGAGCAAGGCGGCCGCGAACGGCGCATGGGCGGCCGCGCGCAGCGGCCCTGGACTGAGCGGCGCGAGCCCCCAATCTTGTCCCTTAGGGTTGAAATCGTCCGGGGGTGCGCCGATGCCCGCTTCCAATGCGTACAAGCGCTGATTGGCCCAGGTCTCCGCGCCGCCGGGCTCGACGCCGAGGGCGAGGTCTTGGTAAATCCCGATTGCCAAGCCGCGTTCGCAGGCGCGCCGGGAGGCGGTCGCAAGCTGCACGTCTGCCTGCCACTGCAGGTATTCAAAGAACTCGACGCGGGCCTCGTTTCGGTCCGCAAACGCTAATACGGCCTCGGAATTCGGATCGCGGTAAGCCGCGGGCCAGACGGGCCAGCCCCAGATCCCGCGGTCTTGACGATTAAACGCTTCCTGTAAAGCGTCGAAAAGCGCGTGCGTTCGCAATGCCTGACCCCGCTCGGCCCGATACGTTCGGAAGGCGGTTCCACGTTGACTATCCGCATCGCGGTGATGCTCGCGAAAATGGCGATAGAGCCGCTCGAGAGTTTCCATCTTGGCTATGGCGACACCCTGATATTCGACCAGCTCTGCCGCGCGCGATGCGCGCAGTTGCGCTTGAAACCGCGGTGCGCTGACACAAGCTCGCGCGGCCTCGCATTCCAAAAAATCGGGGACGGCTTCAATATCCAGATAAAAGATATTGAGAAATAACCGGCTCGAGGGACTGTACGGGCTGGCATGCGTCGGAGCGTGCGGGAAGAGGGCATGCAAGGGATTGAGGCCGATGATACCCGCGCCAAAGCCATACGCCACTTCGATGACCCGATCGAAATCGGTGAAGTCCCCGATCCCCCAATTCCGCTCCGAACGCATGCTATAAAGCTGAAGCGCCAAACCCCAAACGCGTTTACCACTCTCAAATGCGGCCGGTTGATAGCAGCGCTCGGGCGCAATGATGAGGGCCATGCTGGCAGCGCCTTGATGGCCCTCGATCTCGACGCGGTGATAGCCGGGAACCAACCTCGCTGATAGCTGCAGGACCAAGCGGATAAAGCTCACGCCAGCGACTTCCTTGCGCTCGATCACATCCAATGTACCGGGGAAAAAACTGCCGTCCAAGCACTCGCCATTCTCAGGCGTCAACACCCAGCGTATCGGCTTGTCTATCTGAGGGCTAGGAACGGTGATAACAACTTCGATCAGTGCTTGGGTCTCCTGTACTACCCGGACCGGTGGTAGCAGCCGATTCCATGCTTCCATCTTATGAGCTTCGAGCGCCGCACGCAGTTCCGCATCACTGCCCGCGGCCACGC
>JBIMKD010000158.1:0-6706 GCA_043673815.1 Chromatiales bacterium | reverse complement strand
CGGCCGTGGCGCAGATACCAGGCCGCGACTCCGATGACCGTGAACGCGGTGGTGAGATAGGCGGCAGTCACCGTATGCAGCAACCGATACGGGAACGACGGGTTGAAGATGACCGCCAGCCAGTCGGTCGGCACGAACCGCCCGTCGATGATGTCGAACCCGGCGGGCGTCTGCATCCAACTGTTCGCCGCCAGGATCCAGAACGCGCTGAGGAGCGTCCCGATCGCGACCATGAGCGCCGAGAAGACGTGCACCCACTGCGGGACGAGCTTGCGCCCGAAGAACAGCACGCCGAGGAACCCCGCCTCGAGGAAAAACGCCATCAGGGCTTCGTAGGCCATGAGCGGGCCGACGATGTTCGCGGTGGCGTCCGAGTAGCGGCTCCAGTTGGTGCCGAGCTGGTAGGGCAAGACGATCCCCGATACCACCCCCATGCCGAACGCCACGGCGAAGATCCTAATCCAGAAGGTTGAGATCCGTAGATAGACCTGCTTCTTAGTCGCCAGGAGCAGCCCTTCCAGCACCGCGATGTAGGACGCTAACCCGATCGTGAACGCCGGCAGCAGGAAGTGAAAGGCGATGACGAAGGCGAATTGGAGACGCGAAAGAATAACGGGATCTAAACTCATGGCATCCCCCTCTAAGCTCAACGTAGTTCCGATTTCCACATCGCCGGTGTCGGCTTGGCTGCGTCTGAGTCCCGCTTGTTTGATCAGAAATTACGAGATGACCCGGTGGATGATCTGCAACACGGGCGAGAGCAGATGGGGATGTGAAGCGAACAGAAAGCGAAGCGGGATCGGAAACGAGAGCACCCATTGGCGCTACCTTTACCCGGGGATGACATAATCGACCAGGTGGGCAGCCGTCTCTGCCATGCGCCGGGCAGCTTACACAGGAGAAGGCGACGAGCTTCTCATGGGCGCAGTCGGTGCTTGTCGCCGATGCGGTCGACGAGCCCGCGGAGCCTCGTCGCCGGCGTCAGCGGGTTCTGGCACACGGGAGCGGCCGCCACGCCGGCGACCTTCACCCGATGAGTGCCGGTCAGCGTGCCGCTGGCCGCGTGCACCACCGCGACGATGTCGTGCGTGCCGGGGGTCCGGGGCTGATAGCGCACCTTCACGAGGTGGGTCTTGTTCGCCGCAATGAACGGCACGTGCTCGACCTCGAAGACCTCGCCACCGTTCGCCGGGTCGCCGTCGTAGAAGATCACGAGCACCGCACCGATCGGCTGCGGGCCGCTCGTGAGCCGCACGCCGACCTCGGCCGTCTGGTGGCGCCTGAGCTTCGCGCACTTCACCGGACGATCTCGGCCAACTGCTCGTCGGTGAACACCGCACGAGACCGTCACCTCCTCGATCGCGAGGGCCTCCGGCGACAGCCCGCCGGGTGGCACCGTGCATTGGCTGCCTTGCGGGCAGATGTGGACGTCCTGATCGTAGTAGCCGACGTTGTTGCTGATCGGCTCGACGTCGACTTGGCCGAGGCTCGTGAAGGGCACCGTCGGAATCGTGTTGAGCCCGTGGTCCTGGTACTCGGGCACGAGGTTGCCGGAGGCGTCCTCCATCCACACGACGATCCAGAACTTGAGCGACACACCGCCGCAGCCCCCCGGGAGCGGGCAGGTCGCGGTGTCGAACGTCGTGGTCGCGATCGCGGCGTTGAGGCCGGTGTTGTTCACGTTGTTGCCCGCGATGGGATCGAGCGAGACGGTGTTGTTGTTGATCAGGAAAGCGTCGCCGACGAACTGCTGGGTCGTCGTGTCCCACTGCTGGCCGTAGAACTGCACCTTGACGTGCGCGACGGGCGGCGTCGCCTGGGCCATGTCGAGGCGGCTATAGTTGTAGACCCGGGCCGAGAGCTGGATCGTGTCGCCCTCGTTGACGAGCGTGAGCTGCGGACCGGTGACGGCGCCGTTCGGCAGGATGAAGAGGCCCTTCATCTCGTAGCCGCCGGTCGACTGCACGTCGTCGCTGTCAAGGATGTTGAAACAGTAGACCGACGAGAGCGGGCCCGAGCCCACGGAGAGCAGCGACCAGCGGAAGGGATGGTTCAGCGCGACGTCGGGGGCGCTCAGGTACGGCGCCGTGCCGTTCTGCCACCAGTTGCCGGCGCCGGCGTCGGGCTGCGCCGTGAAGGCGAGGCGCAGCGTGCCGTTGATCGTCAGGTCGACCTGCCCCTCGAGCTCCTGCTTGAGCTCCGTCTGAAGCACGTCGGGATTGGCCGCGTCGCCGAGGATGAAGCCGTCGAAGGGGTAGCTGTAGGCCTCGCCGAGGTCGAAGCCCGGCACCGACACGTTGAAGCCGCTGGTCGAGGCGGTCGTCTGAACGGCCGTGTTGAGCGTCGTGATCGTATCGGAGGAGTTCTCGGTGAACGACGCGCTACCGGTGATGCCGCTCCCCTCGATCAGGCCCGAGACCGAGACCGACTGCGACTGCGACTGGGAGTGCGTCGTCACGGTCCCGGTCGACATGTCGCTGCTGTTGCCCTCCATCCAGTTGAGCGTCTCGCTGGCGTCGGCGCTGCCGGTCGTGAACTGTTCGTCGAAGAACTGCTGGAAGCCCATGGGCGCCCCGAGGGCCTCCTCGAGCTGCAGCAGGCTCTGCGGATACGACAGGATGTTCCCGACCTCGTGAAAGGGCTGGTACCACTCGACGGTGGTGCCCGGCGTGTGCGGGTTCGGCTGGATCTGGTCGGGCCCGGAGAACGTCATGTTCAGGGGCAGCTTGGTGTCGCAGGTGGGCTGCGTCGCCGGACAGGCCAAGTGTCCGAGCACGGGGTAGGTCCAGATGTTGAAGCGCTGGGTGTCGAACCACAGCACGTCGCCGAAGCCGGTGATGACGTCGATCTTGTACGAGAAGGCCCCGTACGTCCCGAACTTGTTCGCCACCAGGTTGTCGTGCGACGTCATGACGGTCGACGTCATGTTGGCCCCGATCGAGCCGGTGTCTGGCACACCGAAGGTCACGCCGCCCCCGGAGCCCGTGGTCGTCGAGTAAGTATAGCTTGTGCTCTGTGTCACCTGGTTCTGGACCGTCGAGCTGGACGCGACCGAGAACGTCGCGTCCATGCCGCGCACGCTCGTCTGGTCGGTCGCGGGGAAGGCGGTCATGTTCGCGAGGTCGAAGGTGAGCGGATCGTCCACCGGCTGCTGCACGTAGTCGATGTGCATGGGCGGCGCGCCCATGACGATGCGCGGCTGTGAGTGCTGGGTGATGACGACCTTCTGGGGCGGCCCGAGGAGCAGCGACCGCCCCTGCGTGTCGCTCGCGATCAGGCTCGCGTTGGCCGGGTCCGACATCGTGAGCGTGCCGATCGTGGTCTCGTTCAGGGTGAAGGCGTAGCCGTTGCCCGGGTCGACCGCGTAGAGCCGCAGCTCGTGCTGCCGCACGTCGCCCGCGATGCAGGCCACCAGCAGCCCGATGTCGAGGTTCGGGGGCGTGGTCTCCGGATTCTGCTCGTCGAAGTCGAAGTCGCCGAGGGCGATGGCCGTCGCGTTCAGCTCGATCGGGAGGCCGCCGCAGGTGGTGGCAGCGAACGAGACGCTGTTGGCTTGCGTGAAGACGCCCTGCGACTCCACGACGACGGCCAGGGTCGCATTCGTGGCCGCCTGGTCCGTACCATTCTGCATGAGCAGCACGATCTGATCGGCGTCGCCGAACCAGTCGACCCGTCCGACGGCCATCGCGAAGGTCGGACCTTCGCTGCCCTGGCCCTGGGGGTCGGCGATCGACGGCGTCAGGTCGGACCCGACCTGCACCAGGCTGAGCTCAATCTCGTTGGCGCCGTCGTAGGCGACCACCAGCTCGCGGTCCGTGGTGTCGTCGTCGAACTGGCCGCCTTGGAGCGCGAAGATCGCCGGGCTTTGGGTCGCGGGCGCGAAGCTGGCACTGCCGGCGAGCTGGATGTCGAGGCTGGGATCGAGGGTGTAGATGGCGAGGTTCTCGAGGAGGTTCTCGAGCACGACGGCGGCGATCTCGCCCGGCCCGTCGCCCTGCACGTCGAACACCGCGAGTGCCTGCGCGCGGGCGGCGAACACGTCACCTAGCTGGAGCCCCGAGGCGAAGTTCGTGGGGTCGACGGCGGACGCCACCTGGATGCCACCGCTCGAGAAGCCGATCACGATCTCGGCGTAACCGTCGCCCGTGAGGTCGCCCATCGCGAGGAGGTCGGGGACGCACCCGCTGGAAGATGGCGCGCAGACGGGGGTGGCGAGCGCGACGTTCAGGGTGCGATCGGCGAGCGGATCATAGACGTTGAGCACGGCCTCGGTCGGCGCGCTCGCGTTCCGCGCCAGCGTCGCGATGACGTCGTTCGGGAGCTCGAACATCCGCCCCGAGGCGAGCGCCAGCGGGATGCCGCCGGGGACGTAGCGGCGCCAGTCGAACAGGCCGCCCGAGACCATGCCGTTCTGCGTCGGCAGGATGGCGTTATCGTTCCCAAACAGGTTGACAATATCCTTGCCGTTCATACCGAGCACGAGGTCCTGGACCGGCAGCATCAGCCGGCGGCCGAGGAGCACGTCGTCCACGCCGCTGAAGTCCGGCGGCGACGGCTGCCCCCGCGCGGGGGCGGCCAGCGCGAGCAAGACGGCGACGAGCAGTGTCCCGCGATGTGGCGTAAGTATAAGCATGGGAAAAATAAACTCTTTTTTTTATCGACAGGGAAAAGTACTGCGGGGCGGGTGAGTTGTCAAGCACGCGAGTCCTCGAGCTGGGATCGGGGAATTTTCGAGCCCCTTCTCGGCCCGAGGCGCTATGTTTCGGAGCGTTTTGGCGTCTCGGGCGAGCGAGGTGCCAGGGGGAGGGTCAGCGCAGGGGCTGATCCGGATGGGATCGGGGCTGGGTGGGGGATCAGGCCAGTTGGAATCGCTGCATCCTCGGCGCGCCAAGCAGGCAACCCTTCGGGTCCCGCCCTGCTTCGCAGTGCCGCCGTACGGCGCCCTGTGGCTGGCTCTCGAAGGCCCTGGTCGCTGCTCGGGGCGGTGCTCGGGCGGGCAAACGAGATGGGTGAGGATCTTGGTAATGCATCCTCGGCGCGCCAAGCAGGCCCCTGGGCCTGGCTTCCACGGGGGACGTTCGATGGCGGCGATGATCTTCGAGGCGCCGCCGCACTGGGGGCAGTGTTCCATATCGATCTCGAGCACTCGTTTGAGCAGCCGCGTGATCGCGAAGGCCGCGCGAAGGAGCGCGCAATCGAGGAAGCCTACCGCAAACGCAATAGGAGCATCTCAACCAAGGAGGCCGCTTTTTGAGTGATGCGCGACGCCTACAGAGCATTGACCCCTCGTAGAGCGGCGGCATAAACTCGCTGCCGATATGAACAGCAAGGGAATCGTCAGCGGCACGACGGCGAAGTTGATGAGCAGCGCCGTCCACTTCCATCGCAGAGCGAGGCGGATGATCGGGTCGTAGAGCCAGGTGAAGAACCGCGACACGGGGTTCTGCGACTCGGGCTTCAGGCGCTTGCCGCGGATGAAGATGGTCATCAGCACCGGAACCAGCGTGATCGACAGCCCACAAAATGCCATGGGAATCTAACGTTTGCCTGGTATTACAATCGGCGCTCTACTTTGGTACCCTGTTTACGGTGAGACTCGTTTGAATTAGTGCCAAGCGGACTTTCACACCAATAATTCATTGTTTCTAGCTTAGGGAAGCTCTGCACAAGTGTCGCGAGCAAGCCCATATGCGCGAAGCCGCGGAGCGCGTCGCGAGACATATCAGGTAGATAGGCGAGCGACGAGCGAGCACGCGACAAAGCAGATGGGCTGTGCAGTAACTTTTGCAGAGCTTCCTTAGCGCAAACGACGTACCCGGAACCAAAATGATGAAGGAGGAATAATGCGTAGAACCTTAAGCGTGATCGTATTTCTACTATCACTTACCGCGTGTGCTACCACACCTGAACCGGCGGCTCAGGAGATCCACTTGAAAGACGGCTCACACCTGTTCGTCGATCCGGACGGCACGATGCGGATGATTGATCAGCACGGTAGGCCGACGTCTATGTCAGAGGGCGTCGAAATGGAGGCGCAAGATGGAACTCTGATCATGATGAAAGATAAACATGTCTGGAGGACGTTGGGCCCGAAGGGACCGCTGATCTACAGCATTGAGTAGATGGCGGATAGCGCGCCCGGTACCATGGCCGGGCGCGTTCTGCGGGGTCTTCGGAAACGTCGCACCTTTCGGCACAAACCGCACGTTCACCTTGGCGATTACCAGGACGTATTGCTTCCACAAGTGGGACGCGGCCGGGATCACCACGAGAGTACGGCGCCTACCATGCCGTGTTGACGGGTTACGCGAGCATTGCCACCGGCGCGGAATCATCAAGCTCGGGCGGTGCACTACCTGACCAAGCCCACGGATGCGGAAGAGATCGTGGCGGCGTTCGGGCGCGGCGACCGAGCCAAGCTCGGAGCCTCGCGGTTCGCGCCATGGAGAGCCCTTAGTTAGCTTAGTCCAAAACGCCGCGCGCTGCCATCAAACTGTGCATCCAATTGCACGCTCCGCAAATTGCGATCTGCTCTATAATCTGCGGTCTGATTGGCAACACGCTCGAATCGGGATAGGGGGAAGCCTCACGGCTTCGCCCCTCCCACACCACCAGGCATACGGGTCCGTACCATGGCGGTTCGGTACAGTTAAATAGAATAACGAGGGTCTAAACGTGGAAGACCCATGGCGTCGAAGTAACGAGT
>JBIMKD010000157.1:0-5467 GCA_043673815.1 Chromatiales bacterium | reverse complement strand
CATCGAAGTCCCCGCGCGTACCGCCAACGGCATTCAACGCGGGACCGTCATCATGCCCTTCACCTACCATGAGGCAGCCGCAAACCTCCTGACCAGCGAGGCCTTGGATCCCTTCGGGAAGATCCCCGAGTTCAAATACTGTGCAGTGAGTCTCGTCCCCAAAGCGACTAACCAACGCCGCTTCGCGACGGGTTGATAGGAGGTTAGGCGGAAGAGAACGCCATCCATTCCAGAGGTCGCTGACATGAAACACGCCCGTCTGATTCATCTGACGTCGGAAGAGTATCTGATCTCCGAAAACGACAGCCCCACCAAGCACGAGTACGTCGCCGGGCAACTCTATGCGATGGTTGGCGTACGGGATACGCATAATGCGATTGCCTTAAATGTGGCGAGCCACTTGCGTTCCACGCTCCGCGGCGGACCATGCCGGGTATTCATGTCCGATGTCAAGGTGCGGGTCGAAGAGGCGGATGCCTTCTACTATCCGGATGTCTTCGTTACCTGCGATGCACGCGATACCGATCCGTATGTCAAGCGTTACCCGAGCCTGGTGATAGAAGTGCTGTCTCCGTCGACCGAGGCGGTCGACCGCCGGGAGAAACTCTTGAATTACCGCAAGCTGCCCAGCCTGCATGAATACGTCCTAATCGGTAGCGAGCAGCGATGGATTGAGATCTACCGCTTGGAAGCGGATGGCAGTTGGACGGTGGCAACCCTGGAAGGCGATGAGGACCTCGAATTGAGTAGCGCGAGAACAGCGATTCCGGCAAGGGATATTTATCAGGATGTGACGTTTTGAAAGCAGATCAGCGAGCGGGGGTCGCAGCCGTTCGCCGCCGAGAACAGCATCACGCTGCGAGTGATCGCAGGCACTCACGTGGTCCTGCTCGCGTGGAGCCTGTCCGAACAGGACTTCGAGGGCGTGCTCGATTCCCTGTGCACCGGACCGAGCACACCGAGGGCAAAGCCTATTGGCTCAAAGGTGATGCCTTTGATGCATCGACATTTCTGGTCAATAACGCCGCCGTCAACGACCGCTTCGAAAGCCCAGCGGAGACGCTTGAGCGTTCGCAGTTCGAGAACTATCCCTTGGAACACTGGAAACTGTCATTAGACGTTAATGTCACCGGGGTATTCTTGTGCTCCCGGACCAACGGCGCGCGGATGGCCGCGCGCGGCCACGGCAGTATCATTAACATTGCCTCGACCTATGGGCTCGTGGCGCCGGACTCGTCCCTGTACCGGGATCGTCACGGCCAGCAGCGATTTTGGTAAGTCGGCGGTCTCTCCGATGACCAAAGGCGCGGTGCTCGCTTTCAGCCGATTCTTGGCCGCCTATTGGGCACCACGCGGGGTGTGGGTCAACGCGCTTTCACCCGGGGGTGTCGAGAACGAGCAGGACGATGATTTCATTGCCGAGTACTCGCGGCGCACGCCCTTAGGGCGCTCGTCTTTCTCGCCTGCGATGCCTCGGCCTATATGACCGGCGCGAACCTGGTCGTGGACGGCGGGTTTACGGTCTGGTAGCACCCTACCGAATAGGAATAGTAGGAGAACGAAGCGTATGTCACGCCCAAGGGTCAACATTCGAGGACGCGCGATCGGTGACGGGGAGCCGGTCTACGTCATCGCCGAAATAGGCATCAACCATAACGGCTCGGTCGAGATCGCCAAGCGGCTCATCGAGGGTGCCAAGCGCGCCGGAGCCGATGCGGTCAAGTTTCAAAAACGCACCCCCGAGCTCTGTGTGCCGCAAGACCAGTGGCAGATCGAGCGCGATACGCCCTGGGGCCGCATGAGCTACATCGACTACCGGCGCAAGATCGAGCTCGGCCGGCCGGAGTATGCGCACATCGACCGCTACTGCCGAACGCTCGGGCTCGACTGGACCGCCTCGTGCTGGGACGAGGCGTCGGTGGATTTCATGGAGCACTTCGATCCGCCCTTCTACAAGATAGCAAGCGCGTCGCTCACCGATCTACCGTTGCTGCAAAAGGCCCGCGCCACCGGAAGGCCGGTGATGCTCTCCACCGGCATGTCCACGCTGGACGAGATCACCGCGGCGGTGGACGCCATCGGTAGTGTTGCAAACCTCTTGATCGCCCACTCCACATCGACCTATCCCTGTGGGCTCGACGAGCTTAACCTGCGCATGATCCAGACGCTCAAGGGCATGTATCCCGAGGCGCCGATCGGTTACTCGGGTCACGAGGTGGGCCTCGCTCCTTCGCTTGCTGCGGTCGCCTTGGGCGCAACCTTCATCGAACGCCACATCACACTGGATCGAGCCATGTGGGGGACGGACCAAGCAGCCTCGGTCGAGATCGGAGGGTTCGAGCGCCTGGTAAGAAACATCAGGGATATCGAAACATCGATGGGGGATGGCGTGAAGCGCCTCTACGAAAGCGAGCTCGGGCCTCGCCGGAAGCTACGCCGAGCGCGTTAGGTCCTTAGAACAAGAGATGACTGACGGGCCATGCCACGACATAACCGAGCAATACGCCGAGAATCAGATCGCTCGGATAATGATGCGCGACGGCGATCCGCGCCCATCCGATCAAGGCCACGATCGGAAACAATACGCTAGCGGTGTCGGGCAGCGTGAACACGATCGGAACCGAAAGCGCCATCGCCGTCATGCAATGGCCGCTCGGACAAGAATACCGATCAAGCGGCCGGACCTCGGAGGTGAGGTTCAGCACGCGATCCATTGGGCGCAACCTCGCGATATACGCTTTCAGCACCGGGTAGATGACATGCGTTATCCCGAGCGATAACAACGCGGCAAAGATTATCAAAGCCGCGCTCCACCCCTGATAGATCGACAAAGCCACCCCGTACAGAACGAACAGCCAACCGTTGCTGAGGTGGTTAACCGCCCTCGCTAGGGCGCGCAGGCTGCCTCGGCGCGCGGCGTCCACCTGCCACAGTACGATCGCTATTTCCTTGTCATGCAGCCATTCCAAAACACTGCGCAGCCTCGCGCGCTGTTTCTCGCCCTGGCGGACCGCCGAGATCTGGGCCGAGATCCGCTGGGTTAGACTGCCTGGGTGATGCATTTCCCGATGAGTTAAATACTTTAGCTACCGGACTCGGCAGTAGCTTGGTACCCAACTGCGCTCTAGGAGCGCCGGCCGGACCGCGTTGTAGTCGAAAGCCAACCCCTCTGCGATCATCGCCTCGAGGTCAAAAAGCAACCTGCTTTCCGGGAGATCGCGAAAGAACAGGCGGTACATCGGACGCACGAGCAAGCGTGCGATCCTAATCCCGATGGGGCCGATAAAATTTCGCCGCTGGCCTACGTGCGCGAGCTCGTCCACCATGATCTCGTGCAGCAATTCCCGCAGCCGGTCGCGGGCCTCTGGTTCGTCGGCGAGAATTGTGTCGAATGCGTTTTCCAAGTGGTGATAGAACGTCAAACCCATCAGCTCGGTGACAAAGGCGGGCGCGTTCATCAGCTCACCGGGCAGCCGGGCAAAAAACTGATAGAACCAGCGTTGGGCCCAACCGAGCGGCTCCCATTCGACAGCATCAAGATGAAAGGTACTAAACATCTCATTAAATAGGCGCGCGTGACAGAATTCCTCCGCCAGATGCATGCGGCTGATACGTTGCGTCAGATTCTTGGTCTTTGCCATCGCGGGGATGACCTCCCACGCGGCTTGGATGCCAACCCATTCATGGCGGGCGAACTTATAGATACAGGTCAGCAACAGCGTTTTGCGGTCGAGCGCTTCAACGGGATCGGTAAGTTTCTTATAGTTGCGATAAAAGGCCGACGGTTTACATAATGGTTGCCGAGAACGCACCGGATTGTCCTTGAAATACCCCAAGCGCGCCCGTTTCTCCGTGAGATCCTTATCCTCTTCCAACAGATCGCCCCCGTGGCGGGTCGTAAACCTCCAGTAATTCTCGAAATTGCGACGCCGATCCTCGGCAGTGGTTGGGGAAAAAATCGAGCGGTATTTCTTATTGTGTTCCATAATGGCTCGTTAGTTTCTGAGAAATTGATCGACTAACGTGTTAATCCTTCTGGCCGGGGTCTTAGTGGAGCTGGCGAGAGGATTCGAACCCCCGACCCGCTGATTACAAATCAGCTGCTCTACCGACTGAGCTACGCCAGCGAGTGCGTGAGGGCGATTCTAGAAATTCTAGCGCGAAGGATCAAATACCGGTATGCCAGTCACGGTTCACGGGATTGCCCCTCTTGACATTTTTGGCAGACTCCATAGAGATACAAGGCGTGATCGGTAATCGAGAATCCATGACGATGGGCGATATCGACCTGCCGGTCCTCGATAACGTTGTCCACGAATTCCTCGATTCTGCCGCAGCGTACGCATACCAAATGGTCGTGATGCGTTCCTTGATTCAACTCGAAGACCGAATGCCCACCCTCGAAATGGTGGCGCGTGACCAGGCCCGCCCCTTCGAATTGGGTCAACACGCGGTACACCGTGGCCAGACCCACGTCTTCCTCCGCATCGAGCAGGGCTTTGTACACGTCCTCGGCACTGAAATGCCGACGATCGCCCGTCTCGAGGATATGCAGTATGCGTAGCCGCGGTAGCGTCGCTTTGAGCCCGGCTTTCTTGAGATCTTGGGTTTCCAGAGTCATATCGTTGCTGAGTGGCGCAGGCACGCAACGGGCCGCGCTTGACCTATAGCGAGCACCCCTGCCCGGCTTCCAGTATACCCATTATCGATGGATTACTGTATAAGGGTGGCGGCGTGTCGCAATGCCGGATAAAATAGCTAAAAACTATTCTCGACAAGAGGGGGAGTCTGTCCATGCGTACTATTCGCACCTTAGCCGCGCCCTGCTTAGCGTTTTTACTTGCTTCTTGTTCTAGTGCCCCGACTCTGGAATCGCTTCGCGTACCGTTCGTTTATCGCATCGATGTGCAGCAGGGAAATGTTGTCACTCAGGACATGCTGGCCCAACTCGAGGCGGGCATGGATAAGAACAAGGTCCGCTATATTATGGGGACACCCCTGCTCGCGGACGTCTTCCATCAGAACCGCTGGGACTATGTCTACACCCAACAGAACGGCGGCGACACTCGGGCCGAGCGACGGGTATCTTTATATTTCGCGAATGATCACCTGGCTCGCATCGGCGGCGATGTGAAGGCCGCGCGCGCCCCGCTTATCTATACGCCGCCCCAAGAGGTAACCATTCAAGTCCCCGACGAGCGGAAACGGAGCTTGTTCGAGCGCTTGCTAGCGGGCATCGGTTTTGGCGAGGACGACTCGGACCGTGTCGCGGACCAGGTCAAGAAAAAAGACGATATCGAGCTCGCCACGCATCAAAACCGCGCTGGCCTGCCGTCATCGGAATGATTTAGATTATTCCCCGCGGTCTTGCCGCGGGGACCTTAGCGATGGGGTTTCCAAAGGGGAGAGGCGCAGCTCTCCCCTTTGGTCGCCCCACGGGGTTGCATACCCCGTGGTGGCGAAATCT
>JBIMKD010000156.1:0-8821 GCA_043673815.1 Chromatiales bacterium | reverse complement strand
GATGTCTTGGTGATTGAAACGCCTGGCGGTGGCGGATACGGAACGGCGCGGATCTCCGGCGCCAAAGCCGATGAAGCGTTTTAAACGTACCGCGGCGGATCCTCGTCGATGAGAGTGCGGGCCTGTAGCAGATCACCTCTCGTCGATCACCCAAAGCTCGGACCGGGTTCCGGGTGCGGGGCGGATTTCTGGCACAACGGCCATGGATTGGTTATTCTGGGCCGGTTTCCTTAAGTTCCGGTTGCTGCCCATGTCGCATTGGATCCTTCATCGCCTGTTTAGTACGGTCACGCTCGGCTTATATATTCTGGCCTTGCTCTGGGTCGATTTTGATGCGGCCGTGAGCTATAGCACGCGTCCCTGGATGTGGGCCCTGGTCACACTGTTAGTGTTCCGGCATACCTTCTTGGGAATGACGATCGGATATCACCGTTATTATTCCCACACCGCCTTCAAAGCGAAGCGTTGGTTCGAGGTTCTCATCGCCTATTCCTGCGCCGCCTCCGGTCAAGGCGCTATCACCTGGTGGGCGGCCAATCATCGTCATCACCACAACAATTGCGACACGAAAGACGATCCGCATTCGCCGGTCGTCCATTCCTTGGCGTACGCTTGCATCGGCTGGACCTATGATCCACGCCATGCGCGCCGGACGATCCGCCTGCGCTACCCCGAAACGCTTTGGTTCGACCGCTGGGGATTCCTCGTGCCTTGGTTCGAATGGGGATTGCTTTGGTATGTATCCGGTTCGCTGGCGTTCGCCACCTTAGTCGGGCTGTTGCCGAACTGGATCTGCACCATATTGACGCTCTGGTTTAACGCCCGTGCTCATGCAGGCCCGCCCGATGAGAAAGGATGCGCAGCAACGACGTACAAGCTTGCCTACTTTAACGGCGAATGGAGGCATGATGATCACCATGCCTATCCCGGCAAGGCCCACCGCCCGGAGCCGGACCTCGCCTACTGGCTGATCCTTTGGCCGATGGCGCGGCTCGGCGCGGTATGGGATTTGCGGGATAGATGACTTGCCCTTTTCTCGTCGCGGTGCTTGCCCTAGCGGGTGGAGTAGCGTGCTCGCGGATACCTTAGCGCATGGATCAACGAGCATCGCCGTCGGGCAACGAGGCCGTGATCCGGATCTTGCCCCCTTGCTCGAACTTGTAGGTATGAAGTTGAGTCTGCATCAGTTTCACTAAGGCGAGCGGGTCGACCTCGGCCTGCGCGTGGAAGAGCACCCGCCCGCTATGCGCGCCGAGATCGATCTTGCGGACCCCGAGAGGCGCCGCCCGCCGCTTGAGCCGCGTGATCCGAAACAGATCCTTCGTGGACTGCGGCAGCAACGCGCGCGTAGCTGAGTGGGCGTCGAGCTGAATCGCCGGAACGATTCGCCTTCCTCCTCCATGCCAAGACATCCGCCACGTTATCGACATTCTCCAGCAGGCAGCACTCAGGTCGCGCCTTGTTCTTGGTGCCGGTCGAATAGCGCTTGATGCTGTTCGGCACAAGAGAAGTGCTGCTTGTTGTACATCGTCAGCGACCAAAACCCGGTCACCGTGGTGTTTTGCCGGGGGAAGGGTGTTACTTCAGCTCGACCTTGACGGTTTCGATCGTGCCGTTGAACTCAAAGGGACGGCGGTCGAAGTAGTTTAACGAGACGGGTGACCCCAAGTCTACGCCGACATCAAAGGTCTCGGTGGCCGTGAAGGCGGCCGGCACCGTTCGTTTCAGGTCGGTCCTGCCGACTTCCTTGCCGTCCACGAGCAGCGTGGCCGAGCCTTCCTTGCCGGGTCCGGCGATGGTGGTGACGACTTCGATCTTGTGTTTCCCGGCCGCAATTTGCGATTCGCTGCGGGCGGTGTATTGCTCGATGATCATCATGTTGTAGAGATAAACGAGGTGGCCCTTGTCCATATAGAGGGTGAGCCCGCCACTGGCGCCGCCAACTGCGTACAGCACGCCACTGGCGTTTTCACCTATCTCTGCGTCGATGATGACGCGCGTGCTCTGCCGTCCGACTCCCGGTGCCGCGAACTCCGGCATCCGGCGTGTGTTCTGGCTGAACGTCCAGCTCGTGTAGGCTGTCTTCACCCGGTCTTCGGGATGAAGCCGCAGCCAGTTGCCCGCACCGATGGGAAAGTCCTTGTTGTCCTCAGCCACCTTTAGGAAGACCTCCTTCATCTCCTCAAGCTTCTGCGGGTTCTTTGCGGTCAGGTCTGTTGCTTGCGAGAAGTCGGTACGCAGATCGTAAAGCTCCCACTGGTCCTTGGCGGAATCCCAGTTCGCCACTCGCTTGACGGAGCCGGGCGTGTCCCAGGGAATGAACGGTCCGAAGGTGCCCGCGAACCAGCCCTCGTGGTAGATGGCGCGGCTGCCGTTATTGTCGAAAAACTGTATCTTCTTCCGCGTCTCAGCGGCCGGGTTGTCGAAAGTGTAGGCCAGGCTCACGCCGTCCATGGGTATCTGCTCATAACCGTGTACGACCTTCGGATGCGGGATGTTCAGGATCTGGTAGATCGTCGGCGCAATGTCCACCACGTGGTGAAACTGCGTGCGCATGGTCTTGTCCGGTTTGATCCGCTTCGGCCAGGAGACCACCATCGGGTTGCGGATCCCACCGAAGTAGGCGCCCAGCAACTTGGTGCCCTTGAACGGCGTATCGCCGGCCCATGCCCAGCCGGCGTGGTACATGTTGTCCGTCTTCGGCGAGCCCAGCGCCTCCAAGCCGCCGATTTTGTGCAGCGCTTCGATCTGCTGCTCGACGGTATTGGGAATGTTGTATTGCGCCAACAGCTCGCTGATCGAGCCTTGCTGACCCTCGGCGCTCGAGCCGTTGTCGCCGAAGATGTAGAAGATGAGCGTATTGTCCCTGAGCCCGCGCTGCTCCAGGCCCTCAACGAGTTTGCCTACCTGATGGTCGGTGTGCTCCACGAAACCGGCGAAGATCTCCATCAACCGCGTTTGGAAGGCCCGCTGCTCCTTCGGGATGCTGTTCCATGAGGGCATCGTCGCATCCCGCTCCGTGAGCTTCGTGTCCGGCGGGATGATGCCCATCTCGAGCTGTCGTTCGTAAACGCGCTCGCGGTACGCGTCCCAGCCACCGTCAAACTTGCCTTTGTACTTGTCGGCCCACTCCTTGAAGATGTGATGCGGTCCATGCGCGCCGCCCGGCGCCCAGTACATGAAGAAGGGTTGGTCGGGCGAAAAGGCCTGCTGATCGTCCAGCCACTTCAAGGCCTTGCCGGCCATGTCCTGCGTCAGGTGGTACTTGGGGTCGTGCGGCGGCTCGATGTGGTTGTAGTTCTCCGTCAGGCGCGGCTCCCATTGCGAGGTCTCGCCACCCAGGAAGCCGTAGAAGTACTCGAAGCCGTAGCCGTTCGGCCAGTGGTCCTTCGGCCCCATGGCCGTGGTCTCGATGGCCGGCGTGTTGTGCCACTTGCCGAAGGCGGAGGTATGGTAGCCGTATTCCTTCAGCACCTCGGCGACGGTTGCGGCGGTCTTGGGAATGACGCCGGTGTAGCCGTCGAAGGCCACCGCGCGCTCGGCAATGGTGCCGGAGCCGACCCGGGTGTGGTTGCGTCCGGTCAACAAAGCCGCCCGCGTCGGCGAGCAGATCGAGGTGGTGTGGAAGGCATTGTAGCGGATGCCCTCTTTCGCCAGCCGGGTAAGGGTCGGTGTGCGCACCTCGCCGCCGAAGGTCTCGGCGACGCCGAAGCCGACATCGTCAATCAGCACGATAAGAATGTTCGGCGCGTCGGCGGGGATTCGTTTCGGTTCTGCCGGCCATTTCATCGTCGAGTCCTGCAAGCGCGGCTTGGCGACGCTCGCGCTCATGGGCGTGGGCGGGAATGGCAGCACCGAGCCGTCGTCGGGCGCAGCGGCGAACGCCGGGGAACAGAGGCCGCACGCAGTGGCGAGGATGATGAGTTTGGTTTTCATGGTTCGTGCGGCTATTTCTTGAGATATGTGATCCTTGTGGCGCCGATGGTGCCGTTGAAGGCGAACGGGGCCTGGTCGTAGTAGTCGAGCGACACGGGGGAATCGAGGTCGCTGCCGAGGTCGAAGGTGGCGTTGGAGGTGAAGTGCAGCGACATCGCGGCGGGCACACGGCCCTGGGCCACCGTCTTGCCGTTCACTTTCAGGGTCACATCCATCGGGCCACCGATCTTGTCCACGAGTTTCGACTCGACCTCGATCTTCGTCTTGCCGGCCGGCAGCTTATCCGTGGCGCGGATCTTCGTGCGCTGGATCTCGAACAGGTTGAACTCGTAGCTGAGGATGCCGTGCTTCACGTAGCAGGTGACGCCGCCGGAGAAGCCGGCGAGCGCGTAGAGCACGCCGTTGGCGCCGGCGGGCACCTCCACTTCCATGCTCACGAGGCTGTCCACCTTGCCGAGCTTGGGCGCGGCGGATTCGGGCATGCCGGTCATCGCGCCCTCGAAGGTCCACTCGGTGTAAGGGCTGGCGGGCGCGTCCTCGGGATGGAACAGGGCCGTCGCCCACAAACCGCCGCCAATGGGCAAGTTTTTGTTTTTCGTGGATTCGAGCAGGAATAGGTCTTTCATCTGCGCGACTTTCTCCGGCATGGTCGCGGCGAGATCGTTGGCCTGGCTCCAGTCTTCGTTCAGGTTGTAGAGTTCCCAGGTGTCCTTCTCGGGCGACCACTCGCGTGCGCCCTTCGGGATGCCGCCGACCCACGGCTCGCGGGGGCCGAAGGCACAGGCATACCAGCCGTCGTGATAAATGCCGCGGCTGGCCATGATGTCGAAGAACTGCGTTGTGCGTCGTCCCGCAGCCTTCGGGTCGGCGAAGGTGTAGGCGAGGCTCACCCCGTCCATCGAGTCCTGCGGCACGCCGTTCACCACGCGCGGCGGGGTGATCTTCGTCACCTCGTAGATGGTCGGCGCGATGTCCACAACGTGGTGGAACTGCGCGCGTGGCGTCGCGTTGGCCTTGATACCCCTGGGCCACGCCACGGCCATCGGCTGGCGCGTGCCGCCGAAGTGCGCGGCGGCGAGCTTGGTGGAACGGTAGGGCGTGCTGCCCGCCCACGCCCAGGCGGCGTGGTACATGTTGTCCGTCTTCGGGCCGCCGAGGGCATCGAGTCCGCCCAGTTCCTTGAGCGCTTCGAGGTGTTGGGAAATCTTCGTCGGGATGCCGTTCTGCGCGAGCTGTTCGCTGATCGTGCCGTTCAGTCCCTCGGCGGAGGAGCCGTTGTCGCCCCAGATGTAGAAGATGAGGGTGTCGTCGAGCTCGCCCAGTCGCTCGATCTCGTCGATGACCCGGCCCGCGTTGTGGTCGGCGTGCTCGGTGAAACCGGCGAACACCTCCATAAGCCGGCGCTGGAACGGTTTTTCCTCCTCAGGAATGGAATCCCAAGAAGCCATCGAGGCCGGACGCGGCGTAAGCTTTGCGCTTTGCGGAATCCAGCCGAGCTGCTTCTGCCGGGCGAATGTGCGCTCGCGATACTTGTCCCAGCCGTCATCGAACTTGCCTTTGTATTTGTCCGCCCACTCCTTCATCACCTGATGCGGCCCGTGTGAGGCGCCCGGCGCCCAATACATCAGGAACGGCTTGCCGGGCGCGTAGGCTTGCTGCTGGCGCAGCCACTTGATGGCGTCCTCGGCGAGGTCCTCGGTGACGTGGTAACCCTTGCGGTGGATCTCGTGCGGGTTCACCGGGGTCGTGTTCCGCACCAGTGTCGGCTCATACTGCGAGGCTTCGCCGGCGAGGAAGCCGTAGAAATACTCGAAGCCGTAACCCGTCGGCCAGTAGTCGAACGGCCCCATCGTGGTGATCTGCTCCTCGGGCGTGTTGTGCCACTTGCCGAACGCGGCGGTGTTGTAGCCGTAGTTCCTCAGCACCTCGGCGACGGTGGCGGACGATTTCGGGATGATGCCGCTGAAGCCGTCGAAGTCGTTCGCGATGGCGGCGATCTGGCCGTTGCCGACGCGGGTGTGGTTGCGGCCGGTGAGCAGCGCCGCGCGGGTCGGCGAGCACATCGCCGTCGAGTGGAAGCGATTGTAGGAGATGCCCCGCTTCGCCACGCGGTCCAGCGTCGGGGTGTTGATCTCGCCGCCGTAGGTGGAGGGCGTGGCCGGCCCCAAGTCGTCCATGAGGATGATGAGGATGTTCGGCGCATCGGCGTCCAGCCGGCGGGGCTCGACGCGCTTCTTGTAGGTGGAGTCCTGCATGGTCAGCCCCGGCGTGGAGGCGGACGGCGTGGGCGGAAACGGGAGAACTTCCTGCGCGATTGCCGTTATCGCGAGCATTGTGCCCAGCGCGAGGCAGATGAGCTTTGTCTTCATGACCGTTAGTCGGCTTTCTTGATCTTCAGAATCTGCGATTGGATGCCCTCGATGGTCTTGCCCATCTGGGCACTGAGGCCGAGCTGGCGGATGGGAAATTCCTGGAAGCTCATCAGGTGTTTTTCGGCGATGCCGACGATGGGCGTCAGCACCCAGGTCTTGTGCTCCGCATACTGGCGGGCCACGTCGCCGGTCTGCCGCTCGAAGGGGTCCATGCGCAGGTTGGTGATGAGCGGTCGGCCTAGTCCGATCAGCGGATCGTCCCAATGGCCGCCTTCCTTCAGGGAGAAGGTGATCTTGAAGGCATCGTAGCGGAACGCCGTGAGCACGGTTTCGTCGTAGTAGAGCACGAACCTGCGGTTCGATTGCTCGGTCTTGCCGGTGAACAGGCCGGTCTGATCGAAACCGTCGAGGTGGACCTTGAAATTCCTGCCGTCGTAGTCGGTCCCATTCTTCAATTTGTCCACGACATCCGGCTCGCCCGCGGCGGCGGCAAGGGTGGGGAAGAGGTCGAGTGAGTCCACGATCTCGCAGCTCACGCGGCCGGCGGGAGCACCGGGCCAGCGGATCATGATCGGGACGCGCACCCCGCCTTCCCAGGTCGTTCCCTTGTCGCCGCGAAATGGGGAGGTGCCGCCCTGGGGCCACATGTATTGATACGCGCCGTTGTCGGTAGTCCAGACGACGATGGTGTTCTTGGCCAGACCGGTTTCGTCGAGTGTGGCCAGAAGCCGGCCGACCTGCTCGTCGTGCTCCCTCAGGCCGCCGCCGAAGCTGTCCTCGTTGCCCCCGCGCGAATTGGCCTGCGACTCTTTCAGGTGAATGAAGACGTGGTTGCGGGTCGAGTTGTGCCAGAGGAAAAACGGTTTCTTGTCCTTGGCGCGATCCTTGAGGTACTGCAGGGACCTGGCGAGTATCTCCTCGTCGAAGGTCTCCATGCGCTTCGTGGACAAGACGCCCTCGTCCTTGGTCGAACCGCCCGCGGTGCAGGACAGCACGCCGCGCGGATCGAACTTCTTGCGAAATGCCGGGTCCTTCGGACGATCCGGATCCTCCAGATCCTCGTTCGCATTCAGGTGGTAAAGGTTGCCGAAATATTCATCGAAGCCGTGATTGCAGGGCAGATGTTCATCCCGATCGCCCAGGTGGTTCTTGCCGAACTGCGCCGTCGAATAACCCTTGGTCTTGAGGATCTCGGCCAGCGTGGGGTCTTCCTTCTGCAGGCCGGCGGGCGAGCCCGGCGTGCCGACCGTGGTCAGACCGGTCCGCACCGGAAGCTGGCCGGTGATGAAGGCCGCCCGTCCCGCCGTACAACTCGGTTGCGCGTAGTAGGACGTCAAGCGCAGGCCCTCACGCCCGATGCGGTCGATGTTGGGCGTCGGTACGCCCATGATGTCGCCGCCGTAAGCGGAGATATTCATCCAGCCGATGTCGTCGGCCATGACGACCAGGATGTTGGGCTTGTCCGCCGCGAGGACCGGCGCCTGCACGAGCATCGCCGCGGTGGCCAGCAGTCCGAACAGGGGAGGCGTCAGAATAAGAATTTTAAAAGACCTTTTTCCTCCGGAGCGAAGATACAACTGAATCTGTCAGGCGTCAAACACGCGCTATCGCGGTCCGGAGAATTATCGGGCTATAGTTCGGGCTCGAAGCGCCAGGTTTCGAGAGGTTTTGGTGTCTTGGGCGAACTAGGGCCAAGGGGAGGGTTGTCGGCTCAGGGATCTGAACCGGGTGGGGTGTTCGTTTAGGATCAGGCCCTGCGGAGGAGAGCGAATGCCTGCACAGGTGCTCGGGGCTTCGACGGCACCGACTGCGTGCAGACACACATGACTAACACACGGCTGACCGATCCCGAGGTCTTGGAGTGGCGCTTCCCGGTGTTGCTCGAGAGCTTTCACATTCGCCACGGCAGCGGCGGCCGGGGTCGATACCGCGACGGCGCGGTGCGCCGGGTGCGGTTCCTGGAAACGATGAATGCGGCGATCCTATCGAGCCATCGGCGCATACCGCCCTATGGCCTCGCGGGCGGCGAGCCGGGTCAGGTCGGCCGCAACTCGGTGGAGCGGGCCGACGGTACGGTGGAATCCTTGGGCGGCTGCGCGGAAACTATGATGCGGCCCGGCGACGTCTTGGTCATTGAAACGCCTGGCGGTGGTGGATACGGAACGATCCCGGGCGCCGAAGCCGATGAAGCGTTTTAAAGGTATCAGAGTACGTCGTCCTCAAACTGTGCGCATTGCCAGCATTCTGTGAACTGTGGCTCGATCCATTCGCCGCACGCAGGGCAGGACCACAGCTCCGTGCCGGATCCGCCTTTTAAAACCGAAGCGATGAGAGTGCGGGCCTGTGGCAGATCACTCTCTTCGATCACCCAAAGCTCGGGCCAACAGGCGCCCGGCGGCAGCTCCCCGATGCCGCCGATGAGATATTCATTCTTGACCAAGCAGTCAATGTGGTGACCATCGAGGACACCTTTGAGGAAACCGACGAGTAGTCGATCCTCCGAGCAATAAACT
>JBIMKD010000155.1:0-9113 GCA_043673815.1 Chromatiales bacterium | reverse complement strand
GCGATCCTGCTGCTCATGAATGAGCTCGGCGAGGTCGCCAGCGGCAACTTGGCGGCGCGGGCCACGGTAAGCGCGGAGATCACCGGGGCCATCGCGGACTCCATCAACGTGACGATTGAGGCGCTTCGTGACCTAGTCCAGAGCATCGACAAGGCATCGGCGCAAGTCAAGGCGTCCACGGAACGTGGCCGTGCCATCGCCAACGTGCTAGCCGTCTCCACGACGGATCAGTCGGAGCAGATCAAACAAACCGCCGCCTCGGTACAGACGATGGCTCAGTCGATCACGGAGGTATCGGAAAACGCCTCGCGTTGCGCGGACGTGGCCATGCTGTCGCTCGACGCCGCCAACGGCGGGGCCGAGGCCGTGCGTTCCACCATCGCCAACATGGATGAGATCCGCGCGCACATCCAGGAGACGGCCAAGCGCATCAAGCGTCTCGGGGAGAGCTCACAGGAGATCGGCGACATCGTCTCCCTCATCGATAACATTACCGAGCAAACTAATGTGCTCGCCTTGAACGCGGCGATCCAGGCGGCGGCCGCGGGCGAAGCCGGCCGCGGCTTCACGATCGTGGCCGAAGAGGTGCAACGCCTGGCCGAGCGCTCAACGAAAGCCACCAAGGAGATCGCCGCACGTGTCAAGAGCATTCAGGCCGATACCACCGATGCCGTGGTGGCCATGGAACAAAGCACCCACCAGGTAGTAGAAGGAACCAAACTCTCCGTGGCCGCCAATCAAGCACTCTTAGATATTCAGAACGTGACGCCGCGGCTCGCGAACCTGGTCCAGTCGATCTCGGTAGCTACGCAAAAGCAGACCGAAATCGCCGAACAAGTCTCGTTGGGGATGACCCAGATTCTCGAGGTTACGGATAAGACGACGGCCGGCGCCGCGCAAATCGTAACCTCTGTCATCAAGCTCGGGGAAACCGCCCGCACACTCCGCGGATCGGTGGCCAGATTCCGGCTGTAGTTCGATGGCGCGGAGGCGAATCCGATGAACAGTGCAGATTTTTTAGCACCCGGGCGGCTCGGAATTGTGACGAGTACGCTAAGCGCTGAATTCGCCCAGGCCACGGAGGTCATCGAACGGTGTTCAACCGGCTTGCCCGATGACACGGCGTCGCGGCAAGTGGGGATGAGGCTACGCCGGCTGGACGGGGTCCTTGAGATGGTCGGGGCGCCGGTGCAGACGCGTTTTTTCCTCGAGCTCGCCGAGATCGCCTTGAGCGGTGCATCGTCGGACACGAAGGCCGTAGCCGTCGCAGTGGGATGCCTCGGTGCCGTGGCCAGCGAGCTGGGAACCGGTACCGCGACCACGCTGCACCCGCTGCTGCAAGAGTTCCAAGAGGAGCAGCCCGATAGCGACGCCGAGACATTGCTCAGGCGCGGCCACGAGGCGTATCAACGTGGGCTGCTAGGCTGGCTGCGCGACGATTCCACGGGCATCGAAGCGATGCATCAGGGGCTCGCCCGTGTCGCGCGCCTGTGGCCTGCGCCCCATCGAAGTTTGTGGCGCTTGGCGACGATTTTCATTGAATGCCTGCGCCTGGGCATTATCCCGGGAGACGCAAGCACCAAGAAACTTTGCGCACGCATTGAACAGCAGCTAAGACGCCTGCGCTCAGGGTCCTTAGCGGGCGACGCCCTGTTGCTCTGCGATATTCTGGCCCTGATCGCGGTGCCCCCAACGGGCGGCGGCTCCTTACGCGAGGCCATCGCTCCATTCGGTTTAGGTTCGCTGCTGTCTATTACCGCGGAGCAGCTTGTCGATGGGGCAATCGCGGCACCCTGGAGAGGTGAGCTTCGCGAGGCGTTGCGGGCCGCAAAAAGCGCCTGGGAGCAGTTCTGTGAAGGTCGAAGCGAGACACTCGCGGGGTTCCGTGAGCAGATCGCACGGGCGGCGCAGAACGCTCACGCGCTCGGCAACGTGCAGGGGCTTTTGCGATCCATCGGCGCCCGCGCCTCGACCTCGCGGCCGCCTGCCATGACCGGATGGACGGTCGAGATCGCCGCTGCGCTGCTCGCGGCGGAGAACGCAAGCGAGCTTTCTCGCATCGGCCCGTCGATCGCCTCGGAGATCGAAGCTTTAACCGCCCGTCTGCACGCGGAACCCCATGCGGCCGATGGCATACTGGTTTCCCCGATGTTTTGGCTTGCGGACTCGACCGCGCCAGCCGCGCATGAGGTGCTCGCACGGATCAAACATGCCGAGCAAGTGCTGGCAGCGTTTCTTGTCGATCGATCGAGAGCCGGTGAGCTTCACGCTCTCGGTCTGTCACTTTCCGCGTGCAGCGCGGTCTTGCGCATGATCGGACTAGACCGGTCTGCGGATCTGGCGATCAAGATCCACGGCCAGGTTACCGAGCTTGCGCAACCCGACCTCCCCCTAACGGAGGAGCGGACGTGGCGTGTCGCGGAGGCTATCTGCAGCCTAGAACTCTATTGTCAAACGCTCGTAGAGCGACGGGGCAATGCCGATCTCTTTGGTTTACGGGACACCGAGCTGCCAATCACCGACGCCGGCGTCCCAAAGCTCAAGGAGCTTCCATTCGCCGATGCGCCATCGGAAGGCGACTCTCAAGCGCCACCCGCGGGGAGCGTACCCGTATTGGACGAGGCCGGTGAGCTCTTGGCCGTATTCATCGAGGAGTCGGAGGAGATCGTGACGGCGCTTTCCCAGGACCTGGAGCGCTGCCGCCAGAACTCATACAATCATGCTGCCTTGACCGAGATCCGGCGCAGCTTTCACACTCTCAAGGGTAGTAGCCGCATGATCGGGCTCACTGCGCTAAGCGCATCGGCGTGGGCCTTGGAGGATCTGCTGAATTCGTGGCTGGAACTGCATAGACCGGCAACGCCGGCGCTGCTCGATCTCCTAGTCCTGGCCCAGCGGCGGTTCGCGAAGTGGACGGGGGCACTCAAACGGGATGGCTGTGTTGATGCGGACAACGCGGAGTTACTGGCCGGCGCCGCGCATATAAAAGCCAGCGATCTATGCGCGCTGGCGGCTGCAACTGCTATCCCAGCGACAGTTTCGGACATCGTGGAGCCGGATATCGTCATCGGTAGCGTGGCCATTCCGGCCGCCCTATTTGCGATTTTCCAACGCGAGGCCGCGGAACATCACCGCCGGTTAATAGGCCAAGTCGATAAGCTCAGTAAGCACTCCGAGGCGGCGCTCGATGCTGAATTCGTACGGCACGCGCATACCCTCGCGAGCATCAGCCGCGCCGTCGGCCTGCCGTACCTCGCGGATCTGGCGCATGCACTGGAGCAGTGGCTGGATACGCTAATCCGGCAATCGAAGCATCTCGAGGAACCGGCCCGCGTTCTCATGCACAAGGCGCTGGCGCTGGTCGGCGACATCCTGGATGCGCTCCGGCAGCGGCAAGCGCCCTCCGGCGAAATGATCTCTCAGGGTGCGGTGGTGAGCGGCGCAATCGTTTCCTTGGTAGAAGCAATGACTGTCAAGAGCGCAACAGCAGCAGGAGACTCGGTGGTCTGCAACGCAGCGATCGATCCGGCGCCGCTCATGCCGGGCCAACCGGTCGCGTCGCCCGTCGCGGCAATGCATGAGAATGAGCGCGCGGACGCAGAACTGTTGTCGGTGTTCGTCGAGGAAGGCGGGGAATGCATTGCCGCCATAGGCGCCGGGTTGCGCGCATGGAAAGCCGATCCGTCGGAGCGCGAGGCTCCGCAGGCTCTACTCAGGGTCCTGCACAATTTCAAAGGCAGCGCACATACGGCCGGTGTCACGGACATCGGCGATCTCGTCCACCACCTCGAGGGGCGAGTGGAGACCTTGACCGGCACGGGTGCTCCGCCGGCGAGCGAATTTGACGATCTTGAGCATCTCTTAGATGTGGTGGCGGTTGCCATCGAACGTCGTCGGGTCGATCTCGACTGCCTGCGCGATCTCGCGGCGCATGCCGTTGTCTCGCCGACAGCCATGCCAGCGAACGCCACGAGCCTACTCGGGACGGCGCCGCCGAGCGCTTTCGGTGATTCCCTATTGAGGGTACGCGTACACATGGTTGAGCGATTGCTGAATCAGGCGGGCGAAATCAGCATCGGGCGTTCGCTGGTCGAGGCCGAAATGGCGCAGCTCAAGCGCGGGCTTGAGGACCTTTCGGGCGTTTTTACGCGTTTACGGGAACAGCAGCACGACATTGAAATCCAAACCGAAAGTCAGATTCATTCGCGCCTTCCCGAGCGCCAAGCGAGCACCGATGGATTCGATCCGCTGGAGCTGGACCGCTATACGCGCATCCAGGAGATCACGCGCATGATGGCCGAAAGCATCAGCGACAGCCGCATCCTGCAACAGCAGTTGGACCAGGCTATCGAACGCATCGGCGCCGCCCTTGCCGAACAGGGGCGAATCACCCGGCAACACCATCAGGACCTCATGTGCATTCGCGCGCCGGCATTGCGAAGCGTGGCGGACCGCCTCTACCGCGTCGTGCGGCAAGCTGCCCGCGACGTCGGTAAGGGCGCGGGTCTTGTGATCCATGGCGAGCACCTTGAATTCGATCGTGCGGTCTTAGACCAGCTCGTGGCGCCGCTCGAGCACCTCTTGCGAAACGCCGTTGTGCATGGCATCGAGAGCCCCGCCGTCCGCGTGCGGGCGGGCAAACCAGAACGTGGCAAGGTGGTTTTAACCGTCCGCCAGGCGTCGCCCGGCATCGTGATCACGGTAGCCGATGATGGCGCGGGGGTCGATCCGGCGCGGTTACGCGCCAAGGCCGAGGAGAAGGGGTTGATTGGACAGGGCCCGCTACTCAGCGATGAGGAAGCGATGCGTCTCATCTTCTCTCCTGGGCTTTCGACCGCCGAAGTGGTGACCGGGCTCGCCGGCCGTGGTGTGGGCATGGATGCGGTGCTGAATGCCGTCGCCGCCGCGGGAGGCCGTATCGAGGTACGCTCTGAAGCAGGCGCCGGCGCCTGCTTTTCCTTGTTTCTGCCGATCACCCACAGCATGGTGCATGCGGTCCTTGTGCGTGCCGGGAGCGCCCTTTACGCCATCCCCTCGGCCATGTTCGAGCAAATTCTTGAAGCGAAGGGCGAGCACCGGGAAGGGAATGAGCATCGCCGCCCTTTTGTTCATGCTAGCCGCGAGTACCCAGGGGTCTATTATCTGCCCCAACTCCTCGGGGATTCGGCGTCCGTGGTGAGTGCCATAGACCAACCGAAGGTCTTGCTGCTCCGCGAGGGCGGCGGGCGCGCCGCGGTTTTAGTCGATGAGGTCATTGGCACCCGCGAGGTCATTATCAAGGGCGTGGGTCCGCAGCTCAGCGGGGTCCCGGGGATTCTCGGTGCGACAGCGCTGGGTGATGGGCGCAGCGTTCTAATCCTCAATCCGGTCCAGCTGGCGCATCGGGGCGAGGCGGGGATCGCAGCGCCGCGCGCGGCCGATTTCCCCAGTGCCCGGGCACGGGTGGCGCCGCTTGTTATGGTCGCGGACGATTCTCTGACCGTCCGAAGGTTCACGGAACGCTTGCTGTCACGACACGGTTACGAGGTCACGACCGCCCGCGATGGAATGGATGCTATGGAGCAAATGGCTATCAGGCTGCCCGATGTGATCCTGCTCGACATAGAAATGCCGCGCATGGACGGATTCGATCTCACCCGCAAGCTCAAGCAGAGCCCAAGAACGGCGCATATACCGATCATCATGATCACTTCGCGCGCGGCGGAAAAGCATTGCCGGCACGCCTTGGGTTTAGGGGTGAATGCCTTCCTCGGAAAGCCCTACGGAGAGCAACAGTTACTTGATCAAATCGCCGGTTTCGTACAACGTCCCGCGGCATGACGGCGGGCGGCGCAGGTTCGCGCGGTTTAAGTTGCGTGGGGCACGAAGCTTCGGTCGACCGCCTCGAGCGCTTCGCTTGCGGATTGGTAGCGATCCTCGGGCCGCTTGGCGAGCAAGCGGTCGATTAAGGGCTGATAAGCCGATAGTTGGAGCGGTAAACGCGGGATCGGCGCGTTGCTGTGATGGAGCAGCAAGGTGGCCCAATCCCGCGCCGTGAACGGCTTGGCGCCGGTTAGCATTTCGTAGAGGATAGCGCCGGTGCTATAGAGATCGCTGCGGTGATCGCCCTGCTCCCCCTCGCATTGCTCGGGGCTCATGTAGTGCGGCGTGCCGACTATGCTCTCCGTACCCAAGACGGGCTGCTTGGGGTCTGTATGGAGCCGTGTTGAGATCCCAAAGTCGATCAGCGCCAAGCCGCCGTCGCTCCGGAACATGATGTTCTGCGGTTTTAGATCGTGGTGCACGATACCGTGTGCGTGTATGTCCCGCAGGGACATCAGGATCTCGTAAAATACGGCTATCGCCTCGTGGCGCGCAAACGGCCTGCTCTTGAGACGCTCCTTGAGCGCGCCGTGGCAGAAGTACTCCATCACGATGTAGGCGTTCAAATCGGTGAAACCCTGATCGTAAATCTTGACCACGTAGCGGCTTTGGATGCTGGCGATCAGACCATACTCGCGTATAAATAGCGTGATAAACTGTTCATCTTCAAGCAGTTTTTCGTCCAGCACCTTCAAGGCCACCGTTGTCCCATCCTGCAAGTGATTCGCCAGGAAGATAATGGACATGCCGCCTCTAGCGAGTTCCCTTATTACCCGGTAGCCGGCGATCTTGATGCGCGCGTGATCGCCGGAACGGGACGGATCCGCGAGCGTCGCGCTTGGAAGGTGCTCGACCCCGAACTCGGACAGCAGCAGGGTTTTCTCTGAGTCCAGGGCGGCTTCGGCCGAGACTGTGCCCGCGATCTGTCGCTGCAGCACAGCGTTAATCGCCGCGGTCAGTCGCACCCTCGACACGTCTCTCCGCGACAGGCACGCCGCGGCGCCCAGGGCCACGGCCTGTGCCGCCGCCCCGCTGTCCTCGAGGTCGGTCAAAGCAATGATCGGCGGGCGCTCGAGGGAGACAGGCGCCCCATGCAACCATTCCAGACCCTCGCTATGGCTCGCGCCAAAGTCGAACAGCACGAGATCGACCCTCGGCCAAGGTACGGGGGTTTTGTCCTCCGAGCGAAGCTCCCAATCCTCTACCTCCACGTCTGGCCACTCGATTGCGAGCAACTGCGCGAGCAGCACGCGGAAATCCTCCGTATCGGAAACAATCAAGAAGCTTGGCATCGAGGAAGACTATCTTGAGTCAAAAAAACGCCGTGGGGAGCTTAGATTGAGGTTTTGCCGTGTTATCGGCGAAGGCGTTGATTAATTCAACCAAACCACCCCCAACGGTGCGCCGATGAACCGCCCGTGCGTGTCCTACGCTCGAGGCATCAAGCGGCGGGCTTGATCCCGACGCGTTCCGGCTCGTCGCCCTGAAGATATCGCCGTAACGCGAACAGGCCGAGGGGCGTGATAAGCGCCATGAGTCCGACGAGCAACCATAACGTTTCGCAATCGCGCGGGCCTGTCTCGGGACAATAGTTCCCGAGCAGAAACCCGGAGAGCATCCCGACGAAGAACTTTGCGATGAAAAACGGCAGGAAGGAGAGCGACATGTAGGAGGCCTCTTGGCCTTGCGGAGCGATCGCGGCCGTATACTCGTAGAGCTTCGGTGACCACAGCGCCTCCCCGAGGGAGAGGAAACAGACGAACAGAAAAATACCCATGTAGAGGGGATCCACAATTCCAGGGATCTCCAGCCAGGTGTGAACGATGAGATCGCCCACCCGGCTGGTGGCGAGCGGCTCGAAGATCGCGGGCGGTACGGCGATGAAAAATACCGAAAGCGCCGCGATGAGGCTGCCGAAGCTGACCATGCGGTAGGCCGGTATCCCCTGCGTGAGCGCCCCGACCACCGGCACGAGGGCGATGATGATCACGGCGTTCAGAACCCCGAATAACTGGCCGATCGGGGCGGCCGGACCGAGCTCGCGGATACCGTATTTGGGAAAGGTGTAATACATGTGGTAGAAGATGAGGCGCACGCCCACGACCAGCGTTAAAAAGACCAGAAAACGATAGAACGCGGGTTGCTGCCAGAGCCCGGTAAAGAGGCCCATTGCTCGTGGTAGCGCGTCGCGGTAGGCGAAGACGGGGCGAGTCTCAAGAGCGCTGCTCCCGGCGCCCGCATCGGTGACCTCGACCTCATCTCGAAGACTAAGATATACCGCGATTAAGCCGATGCCGGACAAGACCACGCTTATGAGGAACAGCGTGCGATAGGTGCTCAGCGTGGCCTCGAGCAGTGGGAGTTTGTAGTTGCCGTATTCGCCGAGTTGCTCGCGTACCGCGTCGAAGATCCAGCCGGCGCCCGCGAATCCAATGTTCATCGCCGTATAGAATATCGAAAAAGCCATCGAGCGCTGGCGCGCCGTGGAGAAGCGCTTAACCGCGGCGACCATGACCGGTGTCAATAAGGCCTCACCCAGTGCCAGCGGCATGAGCCCGAGCGAGAGCGCGAGCCACCCTACCGTGGTAGACGTCATGATCGTTCGTGAGAGCATGCTAATGGCGAAACCAAGCAGCAGGGCGCGGCGCAGACCGACGGCATCGACAAAGGATCCAACCAGCACGGTGAAAAGCGTCATGAGCGACGACCAGGCCGCGATGAGAAAGCCTGCCTCCGTATCACTATAGCCTAGGTCCGCCGAGAGCCAGAGCACCAAGGTCATGTTCATCACGCTGTAGGCGAGGATTGCCAGCACCTTGCTTGCGAAGATAACCCATAGCTCCGGGACAGCGCCGCCCAATACGGTGAACTTTGCGAGGAAGGATCTCATGTTATTCTGATTGGCCGTCTGAAAAGCACCTTCAGACTCCGGCGGCCGTGCGGAAAATCACGTCGACGCGCAGGCCCGGCGCGTTATCGCTGAGCCTCAATTCCGCCTCGTGCAGTTGTGCGACCGCCGCGACGAGACTCAAACCTAAGCCGCTGCCAGGGCTCGTTCGGCTGGCTTCGAGGCGTACGAAACGCTGTAGAACGCGCTCACGATCCTCGGGGGAGACGCCCGGCCCAGTGTCCGCTACGGTGACCGTGGCGCGTAGCCCCACGGCCGAAACTGTCAGGCCGATAGCGCCGCCTTGCGGCGTATACTTAATCGCGTTGTCGATGAGATTAGCGACGGCATGGGAGAGTAACTC
>JBIMKD010000154.1:0-16331 GCA_043673815.1 Chromatiales bacterium | reverse complement strand
GTCGGTAGCGGTAGGTACCGGACAGACGCTCAATCAGGGCGTGCAGCCGCAATCGCCGCAGGTCGTAGGTCATCCGAGCGGGCGTCAGCTCGTTGGGCGACAATCCCAGCAGCGGCGCGAGGTGCTTGCGGAGGTCGTGGTGGGAAAAGCCGCGGGCCAGGAAGACGAACAACACCAAGGCGTGCAGCAAAGCTTGCACGCGGGTGTCGGCAAAGCGCAGGGCCGAGGCGCGTTGTCAGCGATGCGGAGGTCACGGTTCAGTTCATCGAACCGCGGGAGTTCACGGACCTGAGCCTGAGCGGCAGCACAACCGCCGGTATCCAACGCCACATCACCGATGAGCTAATGAACTACCTGAAGTACCTCGGCGATAACTACCTGCCGCCGAAGCATCAGGTCGACGTCACCTTCCTCGACATCGATATGGGTGGAGAGTACGAGCCCTGGCGGACGCCCAACCTCACCCATACCCGCCTCGTGCGCGAGGCCTATGTCCCGCGCATGGACCTGCGGTATGTCTGGCGGGACGGCGGGGGGAAGGTGCTGGCCGACACGCGCGAGCGCGTCTCCGACGCCTCCTCTATCGCCGGCTTCATTTACGGCCGTGTCGATGCCATGCGGTTCGCTCTGTCGATGTTATCGAGCCACCGCCGTGCCTGGGTCCGATAGCGGGGACTCTTGCTCGCCTCCTTCAGCGCGGTCACGGCGCGACTCTGATCGCCGTGGTGGTAGCAGGCCACGCCCAAGAGGAACTGGGCCTCCTCGGGCGCCTTGAGTCCGCCCTTCTCCAGGGCCTGGCTGAGGCTCTTCGAGGCCTCCTCCCAGTGCTCGAGGTTCATCTGCAACTGCGCCACGTTCACATACAGATCGCCGTGCTTCCTCATGGCGGCCGCCTGCTTTAGCGACTCAATCGCGCGCTTGGGATCGCGCGCCATCGCCCAACTGTTGCCGAGCAGCTCCAGGTGAGCGGCGGTGCGCGAGATGCGGCCGCGGGCCATCTCCTGCTCCAGCAGGCGCGAGGCGCTGTAGGGGATATTCTGGTGCAGATAGAGTTGCGCGAGGCGCACCCGATCGGCCTCCTCTAGCACCCCGGCGTGATAGGCGGATTTCAAGCTGGCGAGGGCTTCGGGCTCGCGCTTGAGGTTCAGATAGACATCGGTGAGATAACGCCAGTAGCTCGGCTTGCGCGGATAGCGCGTGACCAACCCCGTCAGGATCGGGACCGCCTCCTGATAGCGCTTGTGCTCGAAGTATAGCGACAGCAGAAACAGATGCCAGTCTTCGCGCGGTTTCGGGGTCTTGGCGATGGCCTCTTGGATACGCTCGATGGCGGCCTCATCCTGCTTGAGGTGATGGTGCGCCACCGCGGCCAGGAAATGAACCTCGGACGAGGGGTTCTTCTCGTCCTTGAGCCACCGCTTCAGCACGGCGAGGCCGTTAGCGTAATCCTCGGTCTGGATATAGACCTGGGCCAGGTTATAGCGCAGCGCGTGGGTCACCTCCCGGGGTAGGCCCTGCCGGGCGAGCGTCGCCTTCATGGCCCCGATGGCCTCGCGATAGCGCTTCTCGTCAAGATACACGTAGGCCAGGGATTGTTGGGTCAACGCGGTCTCATAGTCGTTGTCCTTGACTTCGGGCAACAACGCCTGGAGCAGGCGCGCCGCCTCGCTGTACTGCCCCTGCTCCATGCGCTTTTTGGCCTCGGTGAGGCGCTCGTAGGTCACTTGGGAGACCGTGCGCTTTTCCTCCTTCTGCTCGGCGTTAGCAGCGTCGGCCGCCTTGGCAGGGCTCCCGGGGGTCACCCCCAGGAGCAACGTGCTCGCCACGAGCGCTCCGACCACCCAAGAAGACACTCAGTTCACCATCCTGAAAGTGACCGTTTGCAAGGTACGCCAGGGGACGGCGCTGCCATCGACCACCTTGCTCTCGAACTTCCAGTGGCGGATGGCGCTCAGCACCGCGCGATCGAAGACGCCTGGTGGTTGGGAGTAGACCACCACAGGTTGATTCACCGAGCCGTCCTCACCGACGGTGAACTCCACCTTCACCACGCCTTCGAGGCGGCGGGATCGGGCAAGGGGTGGATACAGTGGCGGGATGCGCACCAAGGGCACCGGCTCGCGGAACTCGCCCATGCCGCCCCCCATGGCCATCTCCCCGATATAGGGCCCCCCGGTGATGTTCAGGGGAATATCCATGCGCGGGATCGGCGTGCTCAACTCGTTGATCACGACGCGCTCGGCAGAGGGCGCCGGGACATCGGGGCGCGGCAGCTCCTCGGGAGGCGGCTCGGGCGGCTCGACCCGCTCCTTGATCTCCGGCGGGGCCGTCTCACGCTTGAGCCGCACGAAGTCCACCATGGAGAACACCCGCATGAGCGGTTCGGAGGGCATGCGGGTGGCGAGTTGCTCCATCACCAGAAAGAGACCGAGGTTGATGGCCAGGGCCCCGCAAACGAGGAAGAGAGACCGGTAGAGCCGCAGACGCAAGGGCGGGCGGGGGGCGGTGAGGCCCTGTCCATCCCGGGCCGAGGGTTCGGGCTCGTGCGTAAGGTCGCGGCCCTCGCCGGTCCCCTGCCGCCCTGCCCGGCGAGTAAAGCTCAAGGGCTTTATCGAGTGGGCCGGTTGCGGGGAGCGTCGTAGCATGTCGCCGCTACTGCACGTAGGCCGCGATCGCCACGTTCTCGACTCCGGCGAGCCTCGCCTCGTCCAGGGCCGCCACCAGGAGACCCGTCCGGGCCTCCTCATCGGCGGCGATGATGACGGCGCTGCCGGGGTTCTCGGCGTACATACGCTCCACATTGGCGCGCAGGGCACGGATGTCGACCTTGCGCCGGTCGATCCAGATCTCGCCGTTCTTGGTCACCGAGACGATGATGTTGCCCTTCTCCTGCATTTGAGCGCTCTTGGCCGCGGGGCGGTTCACTTCCACCCCGGTCTCGCGGATGAAGGACGAGGTCGCTACGAAGAACAGCACCAGGAAGAACATCACATCGATGAGCGGAATGACGTTGATGTAGATCGGCTGGTAGTCGCTATCGGTATAACTGCGGCGCATGCTTCACTCCTTTAATTCTGAATACCCCGCCGTTTACGGCGGGCATTTTAGTTAGCATTGGGGTTTCTAAAGGGGAGTGCAACTCTCCCCCTGTCAAGGGCGGGGTTCATACCCCGCCCGCGAAGTAAAATTGATTTCTAAATCTTCGCGCATGAGCCGCAAGGCCTCCTCGGCCGCGGCGCGGGCGCGTTGTTCCAGATGGACGCTAAAATAAAGCCCCGAGAGGGCCGTGACCAGCCCCCCGAGCGTGCACAGCAGGGCCTCGGAGATCCCCCCGGCGACAGCGCTGCGGTTGCTGGCGCCATAAACAGTGATGACCTCGAACGTCTGGATCATGCCGGTGACCGTCCCCAAGAGCCCGAGGAGCGGCAGCACCTGGACCAGGGTGTTGATGACCGGCAGGGTGCGGCGGGCCGAAGCCGCCAAGCTGGCACCGAGGTGGGCCCTGAAACGCTTGGCGGTGCGCGAGTGGCGCTCGCGCCGTTGCGACCAGATCACTTTCACCCGCGCGAGCTCGGCCGGATAGCTGAACCACAGGAACCAGTAACGTTCGAGGATCAAGATCCACATGCATACCGACAGGCTCAGGATGTAGGGCATGACCAGCCCCCCACGGTCCAACAGGATCCAGAGCCGATCCAGCAACTCATCCAGCATGCCCATGTCAGCGTGCCTCCCGGCTTGCGACAAGAGAGGCCACCTCTTCCTCCAGCACCTGGATGAGGCGGTTGCTCGAGCTGTGCAGCCAGCTATGCAAGAGCAAGATGGGGATGGCCACCAGGAGCCCGAGCTCGGTCGCCACCAGGGCGAGGGAGATGCCCCCCGAGACCAGCTTGGGATCGCCGGCGCCGAAGAGCGCCATCGACTCGAAGGTGTCGATCATGCCCGCCACCGTCCCGAGCAGTCCCAAGAGCGGGGCGGCGGTCGCGAACACCGCCAAGATCGGAAGCCAGCGCTTGTAGCGCGGCACCTCCACGGCCATCGCCTCGTCGAGCTTGAGGGCCAGGCTCTCGGCGTCCAAGCCCGCATGGGAATGGAACACCTGGCGCAACCGCCCGAGCGGGTTGTCGGCGCCAGCGTCTTGCCCGGAACGCTGCTGCTCGACTCTGCGCCGGGTCGAGGTCAGGAGGGCAAAGCGCTCGCCCACGATCACTAGCGCAATGCCCCCGAGGGCGAGGATCACATAGCCGATGATCCCGGCGCGCTGGATATGCTCGATGAAGCTCGGCGATTCCACCCTGAGAGAGAGTATCGATCCGCGCGAGGGGTCGAGTGCGACCGACACCACGCCCTCCTTGGCGGCTTGCAGGTCTTCCGCCAACGACAAATAACGCCCCGGCGGTTGCCGGCTCAGTTCCATCAGACGCCCCGTCTCAGGCAGGTAGTGCAAATACCGGCCGTTCGACACCATATTGAAGGTCCCGGCTCGGACCACCTCCTGGGTCTTCTCCTCCCCGCTCGCCAGGGTCACGGCGGTCTTGAACCGCACCACCTTGCCCGACTCCTCCATTTCCCCGAGGAGCGTCAGCCACAACTGCTCCAACTCCTCGATGGAGGGGTTGTCCTTGCGCTCGGCGAGCTGCGCGAGCGGCTGTTTCCGCTTGGGCCGCTGCACGGAGACGAGCGACGTGCCGAGCAGGCTCTGGGTATCCTTCGCTACCTGGCGCGCCACCCCGAAAAGCTCACCGAGCGTCCCGGTCTTCTCGCGCAGCGCCGTCTCCAGGGCGCTCAGCGTGGTGTCGTTGTCCTCGTAACGGAGCTTCAATTCCTCGCCGTGATTCCGTTCGGCGGTGAGATCCGCCCGCAGTTGCTCCAGCAAGGCCTGCTGCCGATCCTTCGCCTCTCGGAACTCGCGCTCGCGCGCCTCGAGTGCCTGATTCTCCAGGAGACGCTCCTCGCGCGCCTGCTTCACCAGTTGCTCGATGGTTTGCGGGGCAGACTCCTCGGCGCCGGCCGCCGCACCGGCCACAGAGAGCGCTATCAGGAGTGTCGTGGCTCTCATGAACCCACCTCCGGGGCGGTGATGGGCAGTTTTAGGAGATCGGGGGCGGCCTGCTTGCGGGCGATGCGCAGCCCCCGATCGATGTCGTTGCGGTATTGGCTCGCTAGGCGCACCCACCGGTGGGCCTCGGGGTCCCAATAGCCGGTTTCCTGGCGGTCAAGCGTCAGGTAATACAACCCGAGACGGCCGAAGCGCAGGAACTCCACCACCCGGGTCTGTTCGCCGTCCTTAAGATCGCCGCGGTAGGCCTCGATGCTGCGCCCATACTCGGCCTCCACTTGGTAGGCCTCCATCAGCCGCCGGTATTTCTCGGCCAGGGTGATGTCCGAACGGTCCGTCAGGGCCTGGAGCTCCTCAACGCGCTTCTTGCGCTCCTTCTCGAGAAACGGTGTATCGAGCGCGACGAACTGGGTCAGCACCTCCAGCATGCGCAGCATGAGGGGCGTGATGGTGCGCTGGGTCACCTCGATGTCGGCCAGTTGCTTTTCCATGGCAGTACGCTCGGCGTCCTGACTCTTGACCTCACGCGCCAGTCGCTGATGGTAGACCTTGAGGTTGTCGAGCTCGCGCAGCCCACTGCGGTATTCATTGAGCATCGCCTGGGTGGCGTCGTCGAGTTTTTCCACCTGCTCTTGCGAACGGGCTCCTTGTTGCTGGGCGTCCACATGGGTTTGGCGGGCGGTATCGAGGGGTGCGGCAATACCAGGCCCGGCCGCCAGGGCCAGCGCACACCAGAAAGCCCGCTGGGTGAGTGAAATACCGCGGCTCGCGGGGTAGCGGGTTGGGTAAAGCCATCGGAAACTGTCTCTCATCATGCTTCGCTCCGTTTTTTTTGCTCAGGTACAACTACGGTGCTCTAGTGTAATTGGATTGCGACCCCCGGTATGCGACATAATGCCGCATCACTGCGGAATGCGCTTGTCGACGCGCTCTAGATTCTTACCGCCCAAATGTTGAACAAAACCACTACGACAAAGTGATAAGTCCCTTCTCCCTCCGGGAGAAGGTTAGGATGAGGGGATATAAAACAATGAGTTATCCTTATTCTTATCCCCTCACCCACCCCTACCATTGGGCTCGGTAATGCGAGGATGAGTTTAAAGCCATGTTTGCGAGCGAGTTTGTGCAAGATGCGTTTTCACGGACGCGGGGTTCGTATTTCTTGAGGCCGTGCTCGACGTAGGCGACGCCGTGAACCATGATCTGCCAGAGCAGCGCGGCGAGTTTGCGTGCCAGCGCTTTATTCGCCACCAGGCCACCGCGCCGGGCCTTGAGCCGACGGTAGAACCCACCGAGCGCCTTGTCCAGGGTCTTGGCCAAGCTGCGGGCCATCGTACAGAAGAGCCGCCCGACCCGATTGCAGTGGCGCGCTTCATGGCCGCGGCGCTTGCCGCTTTGCCGGCTGCCGGGGGCGAGGCCGGTCCAGGCGGTGAAGTGCTTCTCGGTAGGCCAACGGGTCAGATCGGTACCGACTTCGCCGATCAGTTGCAAGAGCGAGTAGTCCGCCAGGCCCGGAAGGCGGGTCGCATCTCGTCCCCCGCAGAGCCCAACCAACATCCGGTGCAACCCGTCGATGCGCGGGGTGTTCTGCCCGCCCGGCTTGGGCGAAGAAGAGGCGGGGGCGTTGGGATCTTCTGGCCCGGCCATCGCACGCAAAACCTCCTCGATAGCCTCATCGCACTCCTGGAGGCGCGCCTGATAGAACTCCCAGCCGGCCAGGGCTTGGCGCAGGGCAAACAGATGCTCGGCTCGCCAGGTGCCGCGCAGCGATTCGCGCACCCGCTCGGCTTTCCTTTTCTGGATCTGCACATCACAGAGCAAGAGCAAACGCCCGGGATCGCGCTCGCCCGAGAGGAGCTCCCGAATCACCGCCAAGCCGCTCGTGCCGGTCAGGGAGCTGATCACGTCTGCAGCTTGACGTTCATCCGCTCGAGCGCCTTCTGCATGTGCTGCACATGGGATGCCCCCATGGTGATATGGTCTTGGCGCAGGCGCAGATAGTCCTGCAAGCGGCGAATGTCCGCGGGTGGCACAAACCCCGACCGCAACAGACCGTGCGCATGCAGCGTCGCGAGCCACTGGCAGTCGGCCATGTCTGTCTTGCGGCCGGGAAGATTCTTCACGTGCCGGCCATTGACCACCAAGACCTCAATGCCGGCCCCCTCCAGCACCTCGTACAAACACAGCCAGTACACGCCCGTGGCCTCCACCGCCACCGAACGCACCCCCTTGGGCTTGCAGCCAGTCACGCACCTCATCGAGATCTTTCGTCATCGTGCCAAACACTTTGGGGCTGAAACCAAGGGGTAAAGACATAGACCAGATCGCATCAGTATAGCGTTTAAGCCACTGGGGATATTATTGTGGTGGTTGCCCAAAGGCCGGGGTTCCATCACATCAATGGCTGCCACGTTTGCGTACCACCTCCAGCTTTTCAACCAAGTCTTCGGCGCGCAGCTGTGTGTACCGACGAAGCATTTGCATAGTCTTGTGGCCGCTAATGGCCGCTACTTCCTGATCGCTAAGGCCCATTTCAACCAACCGGCTGACAGCCTCGTGCCTCAGGTCATGAAAATGCAATTCTTGGATACCTGCTTTGATGCAGGCGGCTGCCCACAGTTTGTTGATCACATAAGGTCGCCGCTTGCCATCGCGACCGGGCTCCCCGGGGAAGATCAAGTCGGTATCTTTCGGACGGCACGGATTGCCCAGGGCCTGCTCGAACGCCCGCGCTGCCCTGCGAGATAGAGGCACTGTACGGGCAGTATTGTTTTTCGTGTCCGAGAGGCGCACCACCCGGCGAGCCACATCCACTTGCCGGCACCGTAAGCCTAGTATTTCGCCTTGCCGCATGGCGGTGAAAAGCGCGATCCTCGTGATCCATCCCAACATGGGATTGGAGTGCGAGTTCACAGACTTAAGAAGCCCCCTGGTTTCGGACCATGATAGCCGCCGGTCGCGCCCTTCACCGGCGGACGGTCGGCGGACATTGCGGACAGGGTTGTAGACCAACCCAAGTCCCCATTCCTTGATCGCGATGGTGTACAAATGCCCGAGTAGCGCCAGCTCGAGCCTTACGGTGGCGGGGGTAATGGACCGTCCTGTACGTTCGCTGATGGTAGCCCGCCGGCCATCCCGGTAACGTGCGATGATGTCAGAGGCCAGAGCAGCCAGTGAATATCCGCCAAGGTGGGATTTCAGCATCGCGGCGCTCGTTCGCTCGCAGCGCTGCGTACCCTTTGCCTTGGTCGGAGTAATTTCCGCCAAATAGCGGTCAAGTGCCTGAGCAAGCGTGATCCTCTCTGAAGGCGCGTGGTCGATGTAGACGCCGCGCACCATCTCGTCCTCGACACGCCGCGCCCAGTCTTCGGCGTCGCGCTTGGTACGAAAGGTTTTGATGACCTGGGGCCAGCCGGTTTTTCTGACGACGGCCTTCCAGCTATCGGAGGGGGTCTTAACGATTGTCGCCATAGACCGTTCTCTTTTCAGTACTGTACCCGGCGAAATAATCCGGGACTGTACCGCAAGTGTACCGAACGGCCTATGCAACTTGCAACTACATTATATAAATTATTGATTTAGCTGGTGGGCCGTGTAGGGCTCGAACCTACGACCTACTGATTAAGAGTCAGCTGCTCTACCAACTGAGCTAACGGCCCATATATACACCAACACGCCCGAGCGATGGGGTGAGCGATGGGACTCGAACCCACAACAGCCGGATCCACAATCCGGGGCTCTACCATTGAGCTACGCCCACCATGACCTTGGTGTCTTAGTTCGCAACTTGGTGAAGGTTTCCGCGGCAGACCAAGCCTTTCCCAAGTCCACATTGGCGCGCCTGGCAGGACTCGAACCTGCGACCCTCAGCTTAGAAGGCTGATGCTCTATCCGGCTGAGCTACAGGCGCGTATCCCAAGACGAGTCTCTTGCCCATGTAAACTCATGCGCGCCGAGGTTGGTCGGGGCAGAGGGATTTGAACCCCCGACTCCCTGCTCCCAAAGCAGGTGCGCTACCAGGCTGCGCTATGCCCCGCTAGACAGATCCCGCGAAAGCGACGGCGATAATACGCACGGCCCGTAATCACGTCAATCCGCGCGTAAATTCACCGTTCGTAGCGGTGCTGAAAATCCGACCGCTTGAGGGCAGGAAATCATATCCGCCGCCACCGGGTTCCCGCGGCACTATCCTCCAGAATTACACCCCTATCGATGAGGCAAGCCCGAATCCGATCGGACTCCTTCCAGTCCCGGCGGCTTCGCGCCGCCGCCCGTTGCTCCAACAAGCGCTCGACGTCTCCGTCCGCGAGTGTGGCCTGTTCCGCCTTTGGAGCCTTCGCCCCGGCCGGACCCCACTTTAAATAATGCTCGGGATCCGAGCCCAGGAGTCCGATTACTCCGGCCAAATGACGCAACGCCGCCCCGGCATCGGCCGCTTGACCGGGGGCCGTATCCCGGTACTTGTTGATATCACGCACTACGTCGAATAAGACAGCCATGGCCTCGGGCGTATTGAAATCATCGTCCATGGCCGCATGGAAGCGCTCCTCGTAGGGATTGGCGGGGCGGTACTCGGCGGCCGGGAGATCGCGCAGCGCCAAGTACAAGCGGGTGAGCGCGGTACGGGCATGGTCGAGGTTCTCTTCGGAGTAATTCAAGGGACTTCGATAATGGCTGGCTAAAAAAAAGTACCGCACCTCTTCCGGGTGATACCTGGCCAATACCTCGCGCACCGTAAAGAAATTTCCGAGGGATTTCGACATTTTCGCCTCATCGACGCGTACGAAGCCATTATGCATCCACACGTTGACGAAGGGCTGTCCCGTGGCGCCTTCCGACTGCGCGATTTCGTTTTCGTGATGGGGAAACTGTAGATCCTGGCCGCCGCCGTGGATATCGAAATGCGCGCCTAAACACTCGGTGGACATCGCCGAGCACTCGATATGCCAGCCCGGACGTCCAGGTCCCCACGGGGATCCCCAGGACGGTTCGCCGTCCTTGGCGCGCTTCCAAAGCACGAAATCCAGGGGATCGTCCTTGGCCTCGTCCACTTCCACCCGCGCGCCGGCGCGTAGGTCCTCTACCCGCCTTCCGGAGAGCCGACCGTAACTCTTAAAACTACTCACGTCATAGTAGGTGTCGCCGTTGGCTGACTGGTAGGCGTGCCCGCGCACCAGTAAGCGCTCGATCATCTGCAACATCTCGTCGATGTGTTGGGTCGCACGCGGCTCGACATCGGGCTTGATGACGCCCAAGGCGGCCGCGTCCTCGTTCATGAACGCGATAAAGCGCGCGGTAACGGCATCGATCGGTTCATTCTGTTCGCGCGCGCGTTTGATGATCTTGTCGTCCACATCGGTGATATTGCGCACGTAAGTCACTTCAAATCCGCGCGCGCGCAGGTACCGCACAACGATATCGAATACCACTATCATGCGCGCGTGGCCCAGATGGCAATAGTCGTAGACGGTCATCCCGCACACGTACATACCGACCTTTCCCGGGACCAGAGGCCGGAATTCCTCCTTCCGGCCGGCAAGCGTGTTATAGATTACCAGCATATGATCTTTTTAGCGCAGATGACTCTGAAACCTGGCGCGCAGCCGTTCCGCCCCGAGCAGCCCATAAAGTGCCGCCAGCTCCGGCCCATCGACGCGCCCCGTCAGCGCCGCTCGCAACGGCATGAACAGCCGTTTTCCGCTCTCCGCGACGTTCGCCTTGAGCGTGGCTATAAACCTCTGAAAGTCGTCCGGATGGCACGCCAAGGCTTCCGATGCGGCGCGAAAATACCCCGGCTTCGCCTCAGCGATCGCCTGGGACGCCGGCTGCGAGAGCTCGGCCGGACCTCGATAAATAATGTTAGCCCAGGCGAGCGCATCCTCGGGCAGGAGGACATTCGCCCGGATCGCCTCAATAAAAATCTGTCGAGCCGCCTCGGGAACGAGATCCCGCGCCGGCTCTCCCATCCAATTCCAAAGATCGTCCGCGCCCGTTCGATGCAGGGCTTCGCGCTGCCAAAAATCCAACTGCGCGGGGCTGAAACGCGCCGGCGCGCGGCTCAGCCGCGACAAGGAGAAGCCACCGATCAGGTCCTCGGTCTCCAAGAAACCCGGATCTTCATAGGTGTGGCCGAGGCGCGCTAAAGCATTGTTGACGGCGTCCGGAAGATAACCGCGCTCCCGGAGCGCATGCACCGACAGGCTCCCGGCACGTTTCGATAAGGGCTGGCCGGCCTCATCAAGGACCAAAGCGATATGGCCATAACGCGGGATCCGGAGTGCCAGGGCGTCGAGGATCAGGATCTGCCGCGGCGTGTTGCTCAAGTGGTCCTCCCCCCGTACGACATCGGTAATGCCCATCAAGGCGTCATCGATGGCGTTGCAAAAAAAGAACGCGGCGCTGCCATCAGATCGCCGGATCACGAAATCACCGATGTCGTCCGTGCGAAAGGACTGAGCACCCCTCACCGAGTCGTCGAACGCGATCGTCGCGCCCGCCGGCACCCGAAACCGCAACGAAGGCTGCTGCCCTTGCGCCTTAAAGCGCGTAACGGCTTCAGCCGTCAAGCGGGCGCAGGTCCCGGGGTAACGGGGCGCTCGACCCGCGGCGAGCTGGCCCTTGCGCGCGAGCGAAAGCTCGCCCGGCGAGCAAAAACAGGGATAGGCCAGGCCGTGCTCTTGGAGTTGCTCGTAGTATTTGGCATAGAGAGCCGTGCGTTCCGACTGCCGATAAGGCCCCGTTGCCCCCCCGGCGCCGAAGCCCTCATCCCACTGTAGCCCCAACCAGATCAGATCCTCGATCAGGGTGTCGAGGGCCGAATCATTCTCGCGTGCCCGATCGGTGTCCTCGATGCGCAGGAGAAAGGCGCCTTGCACCTTGCGCGCGAAAAGCCAATTAAACAGCGCCGTGCGCGCGTTTCCTAAATGCAAGAGACCGGTAGGGCTCGGCGCAAAGCGGGTAGAGATCTTTTCCCCGGTCATTGCGTTGGATGGTACCCGAAAAAAGGTATACTAACCAAGCAGCGAAACCGGCGTTTTCACCACGCGGAGCATCATGGCGACGCTCTTCATTTCCGATCTACATCTCAGCCCCGAGCGCCCGGAAAAGTTGGCGCTGTTTTACCATCTTTTGGGCGGACCTGCCCGTGACGCCGAAGCGCTCTATATCCTCGGCGATCTTTTTGAGGCGTGGATCGGCGATGACGATACGACCTCGCCCCATCATGAAATCGTAGAAGCGCTCGCCCACTACGCTGCGGCGGGAAAGCCGCTGTACCTGATGCACGGCAACCGCGATTTTCTCATGGGGCCCGAGTTCGAGGCCCGCAGCGGCGGACGACTCCTCCCCGATCCCTTTATCGTGGACCTCTACGGCGAGAAAACCTTATTAATGCATGGGGATACGTTGTGTACGCAAGATAGCGACTACCAAGCATTCCGGAAGCAAGTGCGCGATCCGCGTTGGATCCAAGGGTTTTTGCAAAAACCGCTCGCGGAACGGGCGGCCATCGCGAGTAACCTACGGGAGGGCAGCCGTGCGGCGACCCGCCAAAAAGAGGCCGTGATCATGGATGTCGAGCCCGCAGCGGTTTCACAAACGATGATCGACTACGGAGTGCGCCAGCTTATCCACGGCCACACCCACCGCCCGGCGATTCATCTCCTTGAGGTCCAAGGCCAGAGCGCCCGCCGTATTGTAATTGGTGATTGGTATGACCGCGATCTCGTCTTGGTTTATGACGCCCGGGAGCCTAGGCTGGTAACCGCAGCCGCTTTGACGAACCTCTAAAAGGAGCCGGCGATGACGATGCGGGACGTCTACCCGTGTTATGTGGCGAACCGACCCGAACAGCCCAACCGGGACCTCGAGGTCACCGACAAATACAGCGGCGAGGTAGCGACCCGCGTGGCGCTGGCCGACGCGGAAGCCATCGACCGCGCCATTCAGAAAGCGGTCGAGGCCACCGGCCCCATGACCCGCCTGCCCGCTTATGCGCGGGCCAAAGTGCTCCACCACTGCGTAAAGCGGTTCGAAGAGCGAGCCGAGGAGCTTGCGCTGCTCCTTTGTGTCGAGGCCGGAAAGCCCATTAAGGATAGCCGGGGCGAAGTCATGCGCCTCATCGATACGTTTCGGATTGCCGCCGAGGAAGCCACTCGAATGACGGGGGAGGTGCTTCCCTTGGACATTACACCGCGCGCCAAAGGTTATGTAGGGATGTGGAAGCGGGTGCCCATCGGGCCCTGCTCGTTCATATCCCCCTTCAACTTTCCGCTCAATCTAGCCGCCCATAAAGTAGCGCCCGCCATTGCCGTGGGTTGCCCTTTCGTTCTAAAGCCGGCGAGCCGAACCCCCCTGGGCGCTCTCATCATTGGAGAGGTGCTCGCCGAGACCGACTTGCCCGAAGGGGCCTTTTCGATCTTGCCCTGCCACCGAGACGGAGCCGGCCTGTTCACAGAGGATCCAAGGCTCAAGTTTCTGAGCTTCACGGGCTCTCCGGCCGTCGGCTGGGGCCTCAAGGCAAAGGCAGGCAAGAAAAAGGTCACGCTCGAGCTGGGAGGCAACGCCGCTTGCCTCGTCGACGAGGACGCCGATCTCGAGGACGCCGTCGAGCGCATTATTTTCGGTGCGTTCTACCAATCCGGTCAGAGTTGCATCAGCGTACAACGAATCCTGATCCACGAAAAAATATACGAGGCTTTTCGATCCAAGCTTCTGAGCGCCACCCAGAAATTGAAATGCGGTGATCCCAAGGATGAATCGACGTTCATCGGCCCGTTGATTTCGGAGGCGGAAGCCACGCGTTTGGACGGCTGGATTCAAAATGCAGTGAAAGCGGGCGCACGTCTTTTGTGCGGAGGCCAACGGCGGGGGGCGATGCTGGAGCCCACCCTGCTGGAAAACGTCCCCAAGACCGAGGACGTGTGCACGCAGGAGGCATTCGGGCCCGTGGCGGTGCTGGCTCCTTTTCGATCGTTCGAGGCGGCCCTGGACGAAATCAACGATAGTGAATTCGGACTGCAGGCCGGACTCTTCACTCGCGATCTCTACAAAGCCCACCGCGCCTGGGACCGGCTCGATGTCGGTGGCGTGATCATCGGTGACATTCCCTCGTGGCGCGTGGATCACATGCCCTATGGCGGCGTGAAAGACAGCGGACTAGGCAGGGAGGGCGTGCGTTTCGCCATGGAAGACATGACCGAGATTCGCCTCCTCGTAGTGCGCACTCCGCCGAAAGGCCAGTAGGGACGAGCCAAACGGTAGGACGTGCCTTTTCTTAGGCGACCTCGTGCAGCCTGCTAGACGGGATAATGAGTGGGCCTTGTGGATGTTCGAAGCGAACAAAACCAATGATCCGCCCGGCGACGGAGGCCCTGAGAATGGAGGTCTAAGCCCGTTGCATGGGGCGGTGTGGTAGATTAAGCCGTGACCGAGCCCGGTGAAAGACTCCACACAAAATCGAGTCGGCCGTGTCCACTTAATTTCGGAGCCAAGACACAAAGGTTTTTATGGCAGATTTCAAGCGCAAGGTCACCCATGGTGTCCGATGGAGCGGCATTAACACGCTAAGCACTACCGCGATACATTTCATTGAGCTCGCTGTCTTAGCTCGTCTGCTCGGGGCAGAGGCTTATGGACTAATGGCCATCGTCAGTGTGATAACGGGTTTCGGGAGTGCCTTCTCAAATCTAGGGCTATCGGGGGCTGTGATACAAAGACTGTCCCCGACGCGTGAAGAGTTATCCACTTTATATTGGATAAACGTCGTTGCCGGTTTTGCGATATTCATCTTGTTTGTTCTTGTCGCTCCCCTAGTGGCCACTGCCTTCGGCGCGACACAGCTCAGAGCGGCGTTGTCTGTGGCCGCATTTTCCTTTGTTATTTACACTATTGGAGCGCAGTTTTCAGCACAAATCCATAAGGAGCTACGTTTTGATATCCTTACAAAATTCAATATCGCTAGTTCCCTGATTGGCATGGCTGTCTCTGTGGCGCTAGCGTTGTACGGACTTGGCGTGTGGGCTTTAATCTGGGGAAGCCTTAGCGCCACGTTTTCCATCACCATTATGAGGATTGCATGGGCGAAAGCGGAGAAAGTGTTACCGTTCCTGCACTTCGACTGGAACGAGGGGAGGAGATATTTGAGTTTTGGTATTTATCTTACAGGACAGGGGTTTGTCAATTATATTAACTTTCGCATCGACCAGTTACTGGTCGGCTATCTCTTAGGCCCCATTTCATTGGGCTATTACAACATGGCTTTTCGTTTAGCGATCGCTCCCTTTATAAGGATAAACAGCATTTTGACAACCGTGGCTTTCCCTGCGTTTTCGTTGGTTCAAGACGACCACGCGTTGCTAAAAAGAGGCTTTATGAAAATGATTGGTCTTGTTACATCAGTAAATGCGCCCGTTCTTGTTGGCATGGCAGCGTTAGCGCCGCTGCTTGTCCCCATGCTCTTGGGCGAAAAATGGCGTCCTGCAATACCGCTGGTTCAGATCCTCGCGTTCTATTCATTATTTCGATCGTTCGGAAGCGCTGCGGGCAGTCTCATTATCGCAAAAGGAAAGGCAAACTGGATGCTTTACTGGAATTTGTCATTAACTTTGTTAATTCCGCCGACTATCTTTGCCGCAGCCAAGACGGGCGATTTGGTTAATGTTTGTTACTCGCTCGTCTTACTCCAGTTTTTTCTTGCTTTCATACACTACAGAGTCCTTATACGCAAACTCATCGGTCCGTGCTTTACCGAATACGCCGCAGTAATAGCAAAACCTATTGTCTTAGCGCTGTGTATGGGTGCCCTAATGTCTTCGGTGACACGTTTCGTTGCAATAGATAGCAACATCGTGACTTGTGCGCTGGCCGCGATAGTTGGACTGGTTGGGTATATAGTATTATCCTTCGTCTTCCAAAGGGCGCTAATTACAGAGGCCATTGCGCTCCTTTTCCGTGGGCCACGAAAAGAGTCATTGTCATAAAACACCAGCTTCAGTCGTAGCTATTAAGGCTTGTAGAGCCGGTGGTATCGAATCCTTTCGTTCTTTCCAATCGACCCAACGTGAGATGAGAATGATCGTTCTATACTCTTAACCGGAGGTTGCGTAACGCCTTACGGCCGGATTCGGTTACTGTTTGGCGTGAGCGGCAGTCGCTCGAGCACAACCGTCGGCATCATATAGGCCGACAGCTACGATCAGTCGAAGCATCGCAATTGCCAATCGCTGCCTTCGACGGCTAGCGCGCCGGCATAGCCTTCGTCGAGATGCAAGCT
>JBIMKD010000153.1:0-3729 GCA_043673815.1 Chromatiales bacterium | reverse complement strand
TTACCGTGGCGGGGGCGGGATTATCGGGCAGCGTCTTGATATAAGCGACGACATTCTCTATGGCGACGTCATCGACCAGCGTCGCCGCCATCGGCGCCATCAGTTTACCAAACACATCCTCGGCGTGTGTACCCCGCACACCTTGCTTGAAATATTTCAATTGCCGTTTCATGTACCAGTCTTCCAGTCCGCTCAATTTCGGCGCATTCAGCCCAAGATTACCCTCTCCTTGCGGGCCATGACAGGCCGCACACATAGCATAGAGTGGCATGCCCGCGACCGCATCGCCGGCGGCTCGAGAGGAGGATTGCGCGAACGTCGGGTGGCTGCTTAACCACGTATGAAACGCGGCCTGGTCCTCTACCACGACGCTGCCGCGCATGGCGAAATGCCCAATGCCACATAATTCTTCACAGAGGATCTCAAATTTCCCGGTCCGGGTGGGCGTGAACCAGATATAGGGGACCATGCCCGGCACCAAATCCATTTTGACCCGGAACTGTGGCACTGTAAAGTTATGCAGAACGTCCTTGGAGCGGAGCAACACCTTGACCGGCTTGTCGACAGGGAGGTGTACCTCGTTGCCGGCTATCAGCACATCGTCCTGTGCATTGCGGTCGTCCGTATTTATACCAAACGGGTTTTCGATGCTAACGTATTTGGAATCGACTGTGCCCAACACGCCATCCTTCCCGGGAAAGCGAAAGCTCCAGTTCCACTGCTGGCCAATCGCCTCAATCACCGACGCTTCTTTTGGCACATCGACGAATCTCGCCCACACAAACAAGCCGGGTGCTAACATGGCGACGACGCCTAAGGTGGTCAATCCGGTAAGCCACCACTCCAGCTTCTTGTTCTCGGGTTCATAGGCCGCCCGCCTTCCCTTCCGGTAACGGTAGCGGACCACGGCATAGGCCATAAAACAATTGATCGCGACGAAGACAAACCCCGTGACCCAGAACGTGATCGTAACCGTGTCATCGATCATGCCCCAGTTGGAAGCAATCGGTGTGAAATACCACGGACTCAGAAAGTGAAACAGGATGGAGCCAACGACAAGCAACACCAACACAATCGCAACGGCCATGATTTGCTAAATCCCTCCTCGCCTATCGTGTGATATGTCTCGCTGCTCGCTCCGCGGCTCCCGGCGCTGCTCGCGACGATGTGTTCATAAGCTCTCAGGTTTCGATTTCCCGCGAATCGTCTCGCGCGCGGTAGGTCTGTAACCACCTGCACCGGCGATCGACGCACATTATGCTCAACAACATCCCCGAATTCCAGATCCTGATCTAGTATGTAATGTTGGTAGCACCCGTGAAAGTACATATTCAGTACGGACCCAAACCCGAACATCTCGCCGCGCTGCGCGAGCGCCTGCACCCGGAAATCCGGTTGACCGTTGGAGATGTTCCGGTAAGACCGCGCTTATCCCCGGCTAAGGGAGGGCGCGGCGCTCGGCAACAGACGCAGTTGCGCTAGCTCGGCTTATTGCTCCGAGTCCTGGTCGAGCCGCAGGGCCGCGGAGTTAATGCAGTAACGCATTCCCGTCGGCGCTGGGCCATCGGTAAAGACATGGCCGAGGTGGGCGTCGCAGGCGCTGCACACGACCTCGGTGCGCCGCATGCCGTGGCTAGTGTCGGCTACGGTGCTCACGCTGTCGTCCTGGGCGGGCGACGAAAAGCTCGGCCAACCGGTGCCCGAATCAAATTTGGTCTTGGAATCGAAGAGCGGCGCGCCACAGCATACGCAGCGATACATGCCGGCTTTGCAAGCATGGTATTCGCCTGAAAACGGCGCCTCGGTCCCGTGGGCACGGCAAATGGCGTACTGCTCTCTAGGAGCAGCGAGCGCCATTCGGCCTCTGTCTTTGTGATTTTCATGCAAGGCTCCGTGTAGACGATAGCTCAACAGTCCCGGAACGTCATGGTAAGAAATGCGGCTTGGCCGGCGGCGCGGGCGATAAACTCGCGCTGGATGGCATAGGCTTCTTGTTCGCGGAAACGTGAATCCCGGCAGCCGGTCGGATCGAATTTTCCGCTCAGGTCTTGGAGATAGTGTACCATTTCATGCACGATGATCCCGCGGGTCGATACGGTATCTTGCGCTTTTAGACGCTCGTCAATGTAAATCGTGCCCTGGTTGTCGTACCAGCCGATGGCGCCGCACTTCTTTCCGCCACAGGCGTGCTCGACGAAAAACCGCTGCGGGGCATATTCGATGACGGGGAGGTGACTTGGGCTGGGATAATGGGACAACGTCACGGCCCAACTCATCAGGGCCGCAATCGCATCGGTGGAATCCATCTCCAGTACCTCCCTCCGCGGCTCGGCCGTGGTCCGGTTCGTAGGTTGTGGCCGCCGCGCGGCTAGTGATCCCGGGTGATTTCATCGCCGGGTTAAAGGTCAAGCTTACGCCGCGTAGGGAAGCGCTGCAAAAGTTACTGCGCGCTCGCGACACTTTTGCAGAGCTTCCTTAGTCCCTTGCGGGAAGTAGCGCCCGGAGCGCGTCCCAGTCTAAGCGATCGCGATCGATTTTTAGATACGCGATCCCATCCTCGCTGACCACGACCGCTTCGGCGACGCCCGCCAGGCCGCCGAGCTTTCCGGCGAGCGTTCCGGCGTCGGTGCTCGAAAGTTGACCGATCTTGACCATGTGATTGCTGAGGTGCGGCGGCAAGGTAGTCCGGCTCGCGATCAGGAGCCAGAGCGCGGTGACCATGGTACAGAACGCGAATACACCGGTGATCCCGAGTTTCCCGAGCAGCCAGCCGCCCAGCGCTCCACCGATAAAGATCCCGAGGAACTGCGACATAGCATAGATCCCGAAGGCCGTGCCGCGCCGGTCCGCGGGCGCCACGCGCGACACCAAGGCGGGGAGGTGTGCCTCCAGGAAGTTGAAACCGCTGAAGAACAGAGCCACCAGCAGCAACAGCGGCGGGTAGGCGCTATGCGTCAGGAAAAGCCCCAGCTCCGCGCATCCGAGGAGGGCGATGGCGCCGAGGAAGATGGCTTTCCCCTGCGCGCCTCGATCGGCCAGGCGCAGAAAAGGCACGATGACGAGGAACGAGATCAGGAGGGCGGGCAAATACACCCGCCAGTGATCGGCGCTCGCGAGGTTTGCATGGTCGCGCAAGGCGATCGGTAGCGCGACGAAGCTAGCCGTCAAGCTCATATGCAACAGCATGATTCCGACGTCGAGACGCAGCAGCTCAGGATGCGCTAGGGTCGCGCGAAGGTGGCTCAACTGGGGCTCGCATTCGCGGTGAAACGTGCTGCGCTCGGGCTCGGGCACTGCGAGGAATAAGACCGCGAGGGCAGCCAGCGCCAAGGCGGCCGAGATCCAAAACAAACCCTGCAAACCTACCCGCGCATCGAGCACGGGCCCCATGACAAAGGCGCTGGCGAAGGCGAGGCCGATGGTGATGCCGATGAAAGCCATGATCTTGGTGCGTTGTTCTTCGCGGGTGAGATCGGCTGCCAAGGCCATCACGGCGGCGGAGATGGCTCCGGTGCCTTGCAGTCCGCGGCCGAGGATGACGCCGAGGATGTGATCGGAGAGGGCGGCAGTGGCGCTGCCGATCGCGAATAACACCAGCCCCACCGCGATGACGGGCTTGCGCCCGAGCCGGTCGGAGAGGCTTCCGAACGGGATCTGAAACAGGGTCTGAGTTAGACCGTAGGCGCCTAGCGCGAGGCCGGTGAGCAGCGGGGTTGCGCCCGCGAGCCG
>JBIMKD010000152.1:0-5978 GCA_043673815.1 Chromatiales bacterium | reverse complement strand
CCTAAAATTCCGATCAGGATTAGCAAACCCCCGCAGAGAATCGATTGAGAAGGCATCTTGTTTCCTAGAAAAAAGTGGACTTACAGCCTACCAAAGTTTGCCGCGAATGACGAACCTGATGCGATACAAGTGCAGGGCATCTCATCGCTTCGGGTCGTCAAATCCGCGGTCGGACCACAGGCGATTATCAACCGCAGCATCCTCGGTATCGATGTCCGAAAACGGCCAGACATCGGCAAGCGCCGGGCCTATACTTGGCGTCATGCAACTGGATCCCCAACACTGCTATGAAGCGCTCCGGGCACGCGATGCGCGCTTCGACGGAGCTTTTTTCGTGGCGGTTTCATCCACCGGCATCTACTGCCGGCCGGTTTGTACCGCGCGCCTGCCGCGCCGGGATCGTTGTTCCTTTTACAGCAACGCCGCCTCCGCGGAAGGTGCAGGCTATCGCCCGTGTCTGCGCTGCCGCCCAGAGCTCGCGCCCGGCGCGGCACCGGTCGATGCGGTGCCTGCGACCGCACGTTGGGTGGCGATGCGCATCGAGGCGGGCGCGCTGAACGGCGCTGGCCTGGAAGCGCTCGCGGCCGAGTATGGCTTGAGCTCGCGGCAACTGCGGCGCGTGATCGAGCAGGAATACGGGGTTTCGCCGATCGAGCTGGCGCAGACCCGTCGGCTGTTGCTGGCCAAGCAACTGCTCACGGATACGACGTTGCGCATGGCGGATGTCGCGTTCGCCAGCGGCTTCAGCAGCGTGCGCCGATTCAATCACCTGTTCGGTTCGCGTTATGGACTCAATCCAACGAGCGTGCGCCGCCATGGACAGGCTAGCGCATCCGCGGATTCCATCGTGCTCAAGCTGGCGTTTCGTCCATCGTTGGCATGGACGCATCTGGCCGGGTTTCTCGGCAGCCGTGGCGCATCCGCGGTGGAAGCGGTGCACGGTGCGCGCTACCAGCGCACGGTCAGGATGGGGCGCTACTGCGGCTGGCTCACGGCGACGCCGATCCATCATCAGAACCAGATACGCGCTGAAATCTCGCCGGGATTGATGCCGGTGCTGCCGCAAGTGCTGGCTCAAATGCGGCGCCTGTTCGATCTCGACGCAAATCCGCAGGTCATCGAGTCGCAACTCGCGCAGACCGCGCAACTCGGCCATCTTGTCCGGCGTTTGCCGGGCCTGCGCGTGCCGGGAGCGATGGATACGTTCGAGCTTGCGGCCCGCGCCATTCTCGGCGAGCAGGTCAGCGTGAAGGGGGCGAGCACCTTGTTCAACCGTTTTGTCGCGGCGTTCGGCGAGACGATCACCACGCCGCAGCCTGGCTTGACCCATCTCTCACCCAGCGCGGAGCGCGTGGCCGAAGCACCGCTGCAAGGGCTGATTGACCTCGGCCTGCCCAGCAAGCGCGCGCAAACCCTTCAGGGTCTGGCGAGCGCCCTCGCGAGCGGTCAATTACGCCTGGAACCTGCCGCGAATGTGGAGGCGAGCATGGCTCGACTCAGGGAACTGCCCGGTATCGGAGATTGGACGGCGAGCTACATCGCGATGCGCGCGCTGCGCGACCCCGATGCGTTTCCGCAGGGCGATCTGGGATTGATGAAGGTGCTGAAGCTCACCCAGCCGAAAGAACTGCTCGCCGTCGCCGAAGCCTGGCGGCCCTGGCGCGCCTACGCCGCTCTGCACTTGTGGAACCACTTGAAAGCCGGAGGATGAAATGAAAACTTTTTTCAGCCTGCTGCCGAGCCCCATCGGTGAGATCCTGCTGACCTCGGACGGCCTGGCCCTGACCCGGCTCTACCTGGATGCCGAACGGCAATCGTCACGGCCGCAGGAGGGCTGGGTGCGCGACGACGCCCGGTTAAAATCCGCCCGCCAGCAACTGGCAGCCTACTTCGCCGGTGAGCTGACCGGGTTTGACCTCCCCCTCGCCGGTGAAGGCACGGCCTTTCAGAAGCAGGTCTGGAAAGCGCTTTGCGACGTTCCCTACGGCGAGACCATCAGTTACGGTGAGCAGGCACGGCGCATCGGACAACCCAATGGCGCGCGTGCCGTGGGAACTGCGAACGGCCAGAACCCGATTTCCATCATCGTTCCCTGTCATCGCGTGATTGGTGCGAACGGTGCCTTGACCGGTTACGGCGGCGGCCTGCCCCGCAAGAAATGGCTGCTGGAACATGAGGCGGCGCATCGCAAATTTGCACTGAGCTGAGTTTGCGGCGACCCGCAGGGTTTGAAACCTGCATCCCGGAGGCCGGCCCGCAAGGGCTTCTGAGGGCGACAGAACTGTTTTATACTACGGCCTTATTTTGCTTGCAATTGTCGGCGAAACGGTGTCTCAAGTGCAGATTGAATTGTGAGACAAGATTATAGTGACCCTGGCCCCTTTTGCACTCGGATAGCAATGGCGGTGACCTTCAGGGGGAGCTGGCCCGGTGCGAGAGCCTGGCCATACGCCCGGCGCACAGCAAGTTGTCGAACGCGTAGCCACGTGCACGATCTTTAGCGTCGATCGCGGACAATAGGTATCAAGCATGCCGGAGGTGACACATGGCGGCCATCGATGGTCTGACTGAGGTGGCGGGTTGGGCCGCCCAAGCAGAGAGCACGGCGAGATCCGTCACCTGGCAGGACCAGTCGGCGATCGATGCGGCAACGACCAAGGTGGCCCGATCCCTGGCAGAGGACCGCGTTGCTCTTAGCAGGCCGGGCCTCTCCGCCGTGGAACCTTCAGACATCTGGCGCCGGCGGCTGGCCGCAATGGTCGACCCGGACCGGGATGAACGGGGCGACCCGCCTCCGGCGGATCCGGCCGTGGCAGCGGCTCAGGCCGAGGCCAACGCGGACGCCGCGGTCGCCGTGGCGCGGCTGTCCCTGATAGAGGCCCACCGCGCTGTCCTCGAAGCTCGGAGCTCGGCGTTGCGAGCGGGCGATTCAGAGGCCGTAGCGGCCGCAGTCCACGGGTACCGGATTCTGCCGCCGGGCCACCCTGCGCTGCGACACGTTCAGGCGCTCGGCACCGGTGTGAATACCGAGCTCGCCCATGTCCTGCATCGCCGCCCGCGGTCGATCCTGATCAGATTGGCCGTCGGCCTGGGCATCGGTCTGGCCTACCTCGGGTTCCTTCGGCTCTTCCATTGGGACACTAAGGCCGAGATGCTGCCGTATCTCGCCATATACGCGTTGTCCGGCGTGATCGGCGGCGTGGTCTGCACCAACGCGCTGAGTTGGGACGCCAGCCGGGTCCGGACGGAGTTAACCGGCGGAAGGCGTCTGTGGCACCTGTTGATGAGCAAGAATGCGACGATGTTTCTGCTGGTCGGCGCCGCCGGCGTGGTGCTCAGCGTGCTGCTGGCCTGGCTGGCCGGCGACTTCGCGACACTCGTCAAGGCGCTCGGCGAGCTGGTAACGATGATGCTGGTCTGGCTCGGCGTTGGAAACGTGTTGTCGGTGCTCTCGCCATTGCGTGTGGAACCGCTAAAGGAGCGTCTCCACGACGGCACTCTCAAACCGTTCCTGCTCTCGTTCGGGATCTCCTACGTCGTCGGCCTCGGGGTCAACCTCATGCTGACCTGGAAGGTGTGGGCGAAGCAATCGATGATCGCAGAGCTCGGCGGCGTGTGGGTGCCGGTGCTCTCGCTCGTAACGAGCGCGTTCGTGACCTACCTGCTGCTGACAGTTGTGGCCGTCAGCCTGACCCATCAGCCCCGGATACGTCGGGCCCTGCTGCGAGAGATGATCGAATACAAGGCAGTCAAGGCAGGCGCAGGCGGAAGCGGCTGACAGGGCACGCGCCGCGCCGGCGGTAGGAGACACACGGCCTTGCCCACGAGTCGTCAAACGCCGCACCGTCGGAAGGAAACAGGCCAAGCAGAAACACCACAAGATCGCCAGACACGGCTTCGAGCTCCCGAAGCTACGGCCGGGGCCACTCTCTGCCCCCGGCAACCGCCGCCTTGACCTGTGAGAGTGTTGATAAGGCGTGCTGGCCGACTCTGGACAGATCATGTGCTACAAACCCGGATATTTGCTCCTAACATACGCTTGACGATTGGAACGTAGTCCGGATATCATCTATACAGCTACTGTCTCCGTGTGGCCCGGGGCGCCGGCGCGGCATCGAGTCGCCGCAGCTCGCCCGAACGATGGAAGGCCACCGAAGGTTCTTCTGATATCCATCGAAGCCGAAGCCTGACATGCTACTCGCCAACAGGCGCCCGACCCTTAGCCCCGGAAAGGAGAGCCCCGTGTCTCAGCGAGACTGTCGACGCCTTGTCCTTGGTTTCTCATTGCTCGGTTTTCTCGCGGTCGCGGGTTGCGCCTCCGGCCCATCGGTGCGCACGAGCTACGACCAAGGCGTCGATTTCACGCGCTTTCGCACTTTTGGCTTCTTTCAACCGCTGGGAACCGACAGAGCCGGCTTTCGGTCGCTCGTTTCGCAGCGGCTCATGTCCGCGACGCAGCGGGAGCTGCAGGCGCGAGGACTGCAGCGCGCGGACTCCGACCCGGACTTGCTCGTGAACTTCAACGCCAATCTCGATCAACGCCTGCGCGTCACACAGACGCCGGTCAGCACCAGCATCGGCGGCTTCTATGGCCACCGGGGAAGGTTCTACCGCACCTGGCCCATGTACCAGCAAACACAGATCCACCAGTACACCCAAGGCACGCTGGTGGTCGATGTCGTCGATGCAGCCCGGCGGCAGCTGGTGTGGGAGGGCCTGGCAGTGGGCCGCGTCACGGAGAGAACGGAGCAGAACCTGGGGCCGGTGCTCGATCAGGTGGTTGCAGAGATCTTCGAGCAGTTCCCGCTGCGGCCGCGCTAGATTTTCGTTATCCGTCGGGCGGGGCAGTCGCGGCCCGGTTTGTAGTCCAAGGGTAGGGCACGACCAGGGTCGATCATAGGTACTTCGAGCTGCGTTTCTCGCAACGTCCGATATTGATTCCTGCGAGCTTCGTGCGCTGATTGATGGCGCCCGCACCTCGGCCAGCAGGCTAGAGCCCTGCTCGCTGACACAGCGTTGTTCTGGAATACCGGCACGCCCTCGGCGGTGCGATAGATCCCATCAAGCGCGAGGCAGGAAAATCCGGCTACGCTTTGGCCGCGGCGAGGGCTGCCTGCAGCTTGCTTTCGTCCTCGTGCGAGAGAGAGGACTTGAGAACCTTGCCACCCGTTCCCGCGAGCTCCGCGAGCACCTTGTCGGGCGTTACGCTTTTCACGAGCACGAAGAGCATGGAACTGTCAGGCTTCAGGGTCGACGCCAGTTCCTTCATGAACTTGTCATCGAGGCCCACTTCGATGAGGGCGCCGGTAACCCCGCCTGCGGCCGCACCGACCGCCATGCCGACTAGCGGATTGAGGAAGATCAAACCGACGAGTGCCCCCCAAAAACCACCGCTGATCGCACCCGGGGCCTTCAGCTGGACGGCCTGGTGCACGTGAACATCCCCCGCCTTATGCTTCACGGCAAAAGCGGCATCCTCCAGGTCGACGAGATAGTCCTTGTGCATCTTCCGCAATTTGAGATGAACCTCTTCGGCCTTATACGGGTCCTCATATCCGACGACGATTAGCGTGTTCATGCAACTCTTCTCCTTATTGTTCGACGTACTGACTTGATTAGAGCGTGACCGCCAACGGCTTCTATGTGGCGTCGTGGATAAGGCCAACTATCAGACCCCCCAGCCCCCCCCAAAAAGCCACGGCCGAAGCCAGTGTACGGAGCGAACCAGGGACGGTCAAGGTTCAGTCTATTCCAATGCTAGATGAGTCTTAAGGGAGGGCTTATTTCTAACACAAGATGAGTCTGAAGTAAGCCGGCGACTGTTCATGATGAGAGGCTGAAGACCATCATGAACGACAGACAATTAGAGACGGTTAAGCAGGTCGGGGAGTTTTTAGCGGGCACCGAGATCGTTGAGTTTTCGATCGAATCCACCGAGGGACGCTACGCTTTTATACACGCCACGCTGACGAAGTTCT
>JBIMKD010000151.1:0-12709 GCA_043673815.1 Chromatiales bacterium | reverse complement strand
GTGCAGGCGATCCTCGTGAATATTTTCGCCGGCATCAATCGCTGTGACTGGGTGGCCGAGGGCGTGGTCCAGGCGGTCAAGAAGACCGAATTGACGATCCCGCTCGTGGTGCGCCTATCGGGCACCAATGTCGAGGAGGGCCGCAAGATTTTGAAAGCCAGCGGTCTCCCGCTCATCATGGCAGAGACCTTAGCGGATGCGGCCGACAAAGCTGTCGCCGCCTGGAAGCAAGCAATCGGGAAGGCGTAACGCTGGAGATTTACATGAGCATTCTAATCGACGCTAGAACACCGGTCATCGTCCAGGGATTCACGGGCCAGATCGGGACCTTCCATGCCAAGGAAATGATGGAATACGGCACTAACGTGGTCGGTGGGGTGACGCCCGGTAAGGGTGGCGGCACGCACCTCGGCAGACCGGTATTCAACACGGTCAAGGAAGCGGTGGACGCTACCGGCGCGCAGGCGAGCATCATCTTCGTGCCGGCGCCTTTTGCCGCCGATTCGATCATGGAAGCGGCCGATGCGGGGATCCGTTATTGCGTCGCCATCACCGATGGGATCCCGGCCCAAGACATGATCCGGGTGAAGCGTTACATGCGCCGCTACAAGGCGGAGAACCGCATGCGTCTAACGGGTCCGAATTGCGCCGGGACCATTAGCCCGGGGAAGGCCATGATGGGGATCATGCCGGGGCATATTTACATGCAGGGCAATGTGGGTATCGTGGGGCGCTCGGGAACGCTCGGTTATGAGGCCGCCTCGCAGATGAAGGCGCTCGGGATCGGTGTCACCACGAGCGTTGGAATCGGCGGGGATCCCATTAACGGCAGCTCATTCAAGGACATCTTGGAGCTCTTCCAGGACGACCCCGAGACGAAGGCCATCATGATGATCGGCGAGATCGGCGGTCCGCAAGAAGCCGAAGCCGCTCATTTCGTGAAGGAGAATATGAAGAAACCCGTCGTTGGCTATATCGCCGGGCTGACCGCACCCAAAGGCCGCCGCATGGGGCACGCGGGGGCCATCATCTCGGCCTTCGGTGAGAGCGCCGCCGAGAAGGTCGAGATCCTCCAGGAATGCGGTGTGACCGTCGCCCCGAGTCCGGCCGATCTCGGTACGACGATGGCGCAGGTGCTCAAGAAGGTGAGCTAGATTCTCACGCGGCCAATGTTAGCCACCATTGACAGGGGACGCGCCTGGATCAGCGCGCCCCTCACCGATAAGGGCAAGAAGAATGAGGAGGTACCTATGAAACAGAACATACCATTTCGAAGGGGACACCGATTCTACAGCGCTTCAGCCTTTTGTTTGGGAGCCATGCTCTACCTATCGCCTCCAAGCAGAGGCGCGGAGAATGTCATTCCCTGCCAGCAGAACCAGGATACGGCTATCAAATATGGCGACATCGTAAACTGCTCCATCGAATCTGTGGGAAATTCTGACGTAGTTCAGTTTTCCGGAAATATCGGCGAGACGATTACCGCACAAATTACTAAACGAAGTGGGGTGGGAAGTCCCACTTTCGTGGGCCACGCTCCCGATGGGGCAGTTATAGGAGTAGCCGATGGCTTTGGAAGGTTAACGAGAACACTCGACCAAACTGGACCCTACACCATCTTGGTTAACGAGAGCGGTAACAACCAGACGGTGGATTATGCCCTTATAGTAGAGCGGGTGGCTCCGCCTTCGCCTACGGCTAGAGAAACGCAATATGGCAAGACCCTGAACGATAGCATTACCCCTTTGGTGGACTTTGACCCGATTTTCTTCGAGGCCAGCGCGGGCGATACTGTTACGGTACAAATTTTTAAACGAAGTGGGGTGGGAACTCCCACTTTCGTAGGCCACGCTCCCGATGGGGCAGTTATAGGAGTAGCCGATGGCTTTGGAAGGTTAACGAGAACACTCGACCAAACTGGGCCCTACACCATCTTAGTTAACGAGAGCGGTAACAACCAGACAGTGGATTATGCACTAATAGTCCAGTGCACTTCGGGGGATTGCATCATCGTCCCCATACCAGCCATCGCTGGTTGTATATATTTAAAGGGCTCTCCTCTACAGGGTCGTAGAGTTGACTTAATACAACCAAACGAAATAATAAAGAGCACGACCACTGACGTTAGAGGTTGCTATGAATTTGCCAAGGCTAAATCTGGTAAGTCTTTCCAGGTAAAGATTTTTGGCCCTTCGGTCCCGTAGACTTGCAAGAAATACTGTAAACCTCGATCGATATCCGTCATAGCTGGCCCGCGTGAAGAGGGACGCGGCAAAAAGTGCCGCGTCCCTCAGGCAAGACCATAAGGTTGTCAAAAATGATTGCGCTAAGTAAGAATGGGGCAGGATCTAGGGGCAACGAAGAGCAACCGACTGGCCACGAAGGCAATAAAATTCGCAGGACTCTCTTAAGCATACTGATCTTATTAAACGGGTGCACAATTGCACGTCCTGTTGATCTATTGCAGCCGGGAGCAAGCATCGATTCGAATGGACTTATCGTGCGGATCAGATCTATGACCACTCCCAACTACAGGACGATTGAGGCTGTCCTTTCAATAAAGAATACCAGCGCACGAACACTTAACATCTCACCAACGGATATTACGCTTGTAACCTCCGAGGGAAACATCCTTACTCCGGCGAGTGGTCCTCCCGCACAAGAATATCCTGTAATGAATACAGTGCTACTTCCACTTCGTATTCTCATGGGCGTCATCGTTGCCCCTATCGCGGTGCCAGTACTTGGAATTCAGCAAACGTTTTTCGGCCCTTCACAAGAAGATAAAGCCGAGCAGATTCAGGAAATTGTTTCCCACTACTGGAAGGAAACCATTTTACCGACCAGTTCCGAGACCACGGTTAAGGTGTATTTCTATGACTCCGATAATGATTTCGCGAAAGTCTCTGCCCTTAGGATGCGGAATCCTTTGACGGGTATTAGTCATGATATCCCATTCGGACAAGGAGTTAGTTTTCGGGAAGCGAGTTAGGCACGGCAAGGAGCATGTTTTCAATCTATTCGGTATCTCATCTATGCCTAACGACCGCTTCGAGAGGGACGCTGAACCTCCCGCGAAAAGGTAGACACCTTGATCTAACGAAAGAGGGGGTGTCAGATGCCGAGAGCGGGGCTGAGGAAGATCAGTCGGTACAGTGGCGAATTCAAGGCCACGGCGCTAAGGCTGAGTTCCTTACCGGGGCGTTGATTCAGGATGTGGCGAGGGGGCTGGACATTCATCCCTTTATGTTGTCGCGCTGGCGAAAGGAAGTACGGGAGGGAAAGATTGTGGCCAAGTCGAGAAAGGGTGGCATTGATTCCGAGCGCGCGACGCGGCAAGTGGAGCGTGCGTATGCGCTGTTGAAAGAGGAGCATATGCTTTTAAAAAAAGCCATCCGGTTCTGTTCCGAACGAAGGCGGAAGTCTTCGAGTTCATGGACCGACACCAAGGGCAGCATCGGGTGAGCGTGATGTGCCGGCTCTATGGGGTAACGTGGGGTCATCTTCCATACGGACCGGGGCATTGAATATGCCGGCTACGGGTCCGAGAGCGACTCGCGCAGCTCGGCTTCGTGCAGAGCATGAACCGTCCGGGCAAGTTAACCGACGCATCTGGAGTCATTTTTTCACTCCATGAAGTCGGATGTCGTTCACGGTATTACTTTTGAGCAGGAGAAGGAACTGCAGAAGATAGTGCGTAGTTACGTCCCGTTTTACAATCAGAGGCGGCTTCACTCATCATTAGGGTACCTATCAGCCGTCCAGTATGAGACGATGGCCGCTTGAGGAGTTACAACGCCTACAAAATCGGGGGAAGATCCCGCCGCCGCTTCGCGGCGTTGGCCCGAAACCTAGGCGTTATAAACCTAGGCGTTATAGAGAATGACTTAGACAAATCTGCAAGTCCCTTCTCCCTCCGGGAGAAGGTTAGGATGAGGGGAATCAAATCAAACACATGCGTCGATTATTCTGATCCCCTCACCCCAACCCTCCCTGTGGGAGAGGGAGACAAGAGGGTGCCTCTGCCGGAGGGACAGAGACCTTGGAGAGGTATTTCGAATTTCAAATATGTTTGGCTAGGTTTAGACATGAGCAAACAAAAAGTCATTGTGACGCGCCGCTGGCCGGCGGAGGTCGAAGCGCGGCTCAAGGCACTTTACGACGTCAAATTGAATACCGACGACAGGCCCATGACGGCCGCCGAGCTTCAAGACGCGCTGCGCGGCGCGGACGCGCTACTGCCCACGGTGTCGGATAGAATCACGGCCGAGGTACTAAGCGCCGAGCCGCTCAAAACCAAGATCCTCGGTAACTTCGGCGTGGGGTTTAACCATATCGATATCGCGGCCGCCAAGGGGCGGGGTCTGGTGGTGACCAACACGCCGGAGGTGCTGACCGATTGCACCGCCGATCTCGCGATGACCTTGCTCTGCATGGTCGCGCGCCGTGCCGGAGAGGGCGAGCGCCGCGTGCGGACGAAAGCCTGGACCGGCTGGCGGCCGACCCACATGATCGCCAGCAAGATCACCGGGAAGACACTCGGATTAATCGGTTTCGGTCGCATCGCCCGGGCGGTCGCCGTGCGCGCGCATCACGGTTTCGGGATGAAGATCCTTTTCCATGATCCCTACCCGCCGCCCAAGGAGGTTGCGGACGCGGTAAGAGCGACTCAATGCGACAACGTCGAGGAGGTCCTCGCGCAGGCGGATTTCGTCTCGCTTCACTGTCCGGGTGGACAGGAGACACGTCACCTTATCAATTCCGAGCGCTTGAAACGGATGAAACCCACGGCGTTCTTGATCAACACCGCACGCGGTGACGTGGTCGACGAACAGGCGTTGGCCGCGGGACTAAAAAGCGGGACCATCGCCGGGGCCGGTCTCGACGTATACGAAAGCGAACCGCGCGTCACCGAAGAATTGCTCACCATGGAAAACGTCGTCCTGGTTCCACACCTCGGGAGCGCGACCCGTGAGACCCGCGTCGCCATGGGGATGCGGGTGCTGGAAAACGTCGAGGCCTTCTTTGCCGGGAAGCCACCGCGTGACCGCGTGGTGTGAGCGAGAAACAGCGCCCGGCGCGTAAGGCCACCGGCGAGGGGACAGGGGCCGCCTACGCCCAAGACCTCCTCGATCTTCTTTTCGGCCTCTTGTGCGAGGTCGTGCGCAGGCACCACCCGGAGGTGGAAGCCGTGTTGCGGGGGCGCGCGGCGCTACTGCACAGCGCGCCCGAGCTTCTGCTGCGAACGCTACAGGCCTGGGGGATCTGGTTCCAACTCGTCACGCTCGTGGAACAGAACGCCACGATGCGCCGCTTGCGTCAGACCGAGGCCGAGCGCGGGGCGGAGCATGTTCCGGGTACCTTCGCGTTTGTGCTCGCCGAAGCACAACGCGCCGGGATCGCGCCGGATGTCATTCAGAGGGTCCTGGAGCGGGCGCGTATTCAGCCCGTGCTCACCGCCCATCCCACGGAGGCGAAACGGGTCACCGTGCTCGAGATCCATCGGCGGATTTATCTCTTGCTGGTGGAGTTGGAAACGCCGCGCTGGACCCCTCGGGAGCGCGAGAATCGGATTGAAAAACTGCGCAACGAAATCGAGCTTCTTTGGTTGACCGGCGAGCTGCGGCTCGAAAAACCGACGGTGGATCAGGAAGTCGCGTGGGGCTTGCACTTTTTCGATGAGGTGCTGTTTGAACGCGTGCCGGAGCTCATGGAGAAACTGGAACGGGCGCTCGATCAACACTACCGAGGCGCGGGCTTGAGGCTCCCAGCGTTTCTTAAATTCGGATCATGGATCGGCGGTGACCGCGACGGCAATCCCTTCGTCACCAACGAAGTGATGCGCGATACCTTGCTCAGCAACCGCCGGGCGAGTCTCCAGCGTTACCGGAACCGGCTGAGTCAATTGGTGCGGATGCTGAGCATCGCCGCTCATGCGGTCCCGGTTCCGCCCTATTTCGAAGCCGACTTGAAGACGATGTTGGCGCAGTTTGAAGACCAAGCCGTCATCACGCGCCGTAATCCGGGCGAGGTGTTCCGGCAATTCGCCGTCTGCCTGCTGCGCAAGCTAGAAGGCACGCAAGCGGCGCCCAGCGCCGGGAACACCGATCCTCGTTACGGCAGCGCGGACGAGCTCATCGACGATCTCAACACAGTGGAACGCGCGCTCGTGGATGCTCATTGCGAGAGCTTGGCGAAGAGCCTCGTGCGTCCACTCAGGCGGGAGGTCGAGGTGTTTCGGTTCCGGACGGTGCGTTTGGATCTGCGCGAGAACTCGACGGTCACCACAAAGACCCTGTCAGCGCTGTGGCAAGCTCGGCACGGCGGCCCAGAGCCGCCCGAGATCGGGTCGGCGCGCTGGAATCAGTGGCTACACGATGAGCTGGTCCGACCGCTCGACCATCCGGTCGAGTTCCAAGGCCTAGACCCACAAACGGAAGCGACGCTCGGCATGCTGCGGATGGTTCCGTTGATGCGGCGGCAAGTGGATCGCGATGCTTTCGGTCATATGATCTTAAGCATGACGCGCTCGGTGGCGGATATCCTGGGCGTGTATCTGCTTGCGAAATACGCCGGATTGTTTGCCGATCCCGAGGGCGTGGAGCACTGCACGCTGCCCATCGTGCCCTTGTTCGAGACCGTCGAGGATCTCAAGCGCGCGCCAGGGATCATGAAAGAGCTGCTGGCGGCGCCGGTGGTGCGGCGCTCGGTCCGGACACAAGGGGGCGCGCAAGAGGTGATGATCGGGTATTCCGATTCCAATAAGGACGGCGGTTTTTTCACCTCCAACTGGGAGCTGAGCCGGGCCCAATCGCGGCTGCCCCGTGTCGGCGCCGAGGCGGGGATCGCGATCTCGTTCTTCCACGGCCGCGGGGGTTCGGTGAGCCGGGGGGGTGTCCCGACCGGGCATGCCATCGCGGCGCAACCCCCCGGCTCCATCGACGGACGCATGCGGATGACCGAACAGGGTGAGGTGGTTTCCTTCAAGTACGCGAACCGCGGCACGGCCTTATATCAAATGGAGCTGCTCGCATCGAGCGTCCTGGAACATACGCTGAAATCCGAGCACGAGCGGGAGCTGCAACCCGATGCCGAGGCCGATGAGGCTATGGAGGCGCTGTCCGGGGCCGCCTACGCTGCCTACCGGTGCCTGGCCGAGCATCCGGGTCTCGTGGACTACTACCAGGCCGCAAGCCCGGTCGATGAGTTGGTGCTCTTAAACATCGGCTCGCGTCCCGCGCGGCGCTTCGGCGCCAAGACCTTGAATGATCTGCGCGCCATTCCGTGGGTATTCGCGTGGACGCAGAATCGCCATATGATCCCCGGATGGTACGGGGTCGGAAGCGGCATCAAGAATTTTCTCGAGGTGCGAGGCGCCGAAGGTCAAGCGCTTCTCAAACGCATGTTCCATCACTCACGTTTGTTCCGGCTCATCATCGACGAGGTTGAAAAGACTCTCCCGCAAGTGAGCTTGACCATCGCCCGTGAATACGCCGAGCTGGTCCCGAGCGCGGAGGTGCGCGAGGAGATCTATGCCATGGTCAAGGAGGAATACGAGCGCACCGTCGCGATGGTACATCGCGTGAGCGGTGCGCGGGATCTCTGTGTCCGCTTTCCCCGCTTTCGCCGGCGGCTCGCGCGAAGGCTCGCGATCATCGACCAGGTCGGCCACGAACAAGTGCGGTTGATTCAGCGGTTCCGCGGCGCCAAGAAGTCCGAGAGAGAGCGTCGCCGGGAGCTTGTGCCCTTGTTGCTTTCGATCAACTGCATCGCCTCGGGCCTCGGCTGGACAGGTTAGATGATATGAAAACGCAGGGTACGCACGGCCCGGTGTAAGATATTGGCTATTAACGGCCGCGTGGTGGCCGCGGCGAAATCTCCGTCAACAGAGTGCGGAAAGGGGCGTGGCAGTGTGGAAGCGGATCAAGCGGATCGAGTGAAGCAGACGACCCTCGAGTGGCTACCCGTTTTGGCGGGTATGGATCTATTTTCTGATCTATCGCCATCGGACCTGGAGCTCGTCGCCGGGGAGATGGAGCTTATCTCCTTATCCCAGGGTCAGTTTCTCATTCGCCAGGAGGATCCCGGCGATAGCCTTTACGTGATTCTCGAAGGTCAATTCCTGGTTACCCGGAAAAACGATCGGGGCGAGGAGGTTCCTCTCAATCGTGTCGACCCGGGCGCCTGTGTCGGCGAGATCGCGCTGGTGACCGGCGAGCGGCGGAGCGCATCGGTTCGTGCCGACCGCGACTCGATCGTTGCTAGACTCGGCAAGGACGCCGTCGAGCACGCATGCCGGAGGGCTCCGCAAGTAGCGGCCAGGCTGGCGCGGATCATCGTCGAGCGCTTGCAAAGGGCGGAGCTGCGAAGCTTGCTTTTCTTCGGCGATCAGTTCAAGGGCATGAGCCAAGCCGTGCTCAAGGATCTGGAAGCGGAGATGGAATTGATGCTTTGTCCGAGCGGCGCCTGCCTCATGCGCGAGGGAGACGATTGCGATGGCAGCTACATCGTCGTGAGCGGCCGCTTGCGTGTCACCCACCAACATGCGGGCGGCGAGCCGCGCGTCGCCACCGAGCTCGGGCGTGGCCAGACGGTCGGCGAGATGGGGATCCTGACGGGAGGCAAGCGCACGGCGACCGTATGCGCTATTCGTGACACCCTGATGGCCAAGCTATCGGTCGAAGCCTTCGAGGGCCTACTACGGAAACATCCTCACGAATTGGTCAAACACTTCGCCGGCGCCGTGATCAACCGGCTTTGGACGCAAACCTTAGGGAAAGCGCGGGATAAAAATAGCGTGGTCACTATCGCGCTCATCCCGGCCGGCAAGAATGTTCCACTCACGGATTTCAGTCGCCGGTTGGCCGAAGCTATGTCGGGGCACGGGCCGACCTTGCTCTTGAACAGCGCCTTGCTCGGTGAGTATCTAAGCTCGAAGGACATCGCCCATACGCCGCTCGATGATCCGGATAATATTAGCATAACCCGCTGGCTAAACCATCAGGAGTCAGCGTATCGTTATATTCTCTATCAGACCGATAGCGCACCCTCTGAATGGACCAAGCGCTGCCTGCGTCAAGCCGACCGCGTGCTGCTCGTGGGCGATGCCGCCTCCTCAGCGCGCAAGGGGGAGATCGAAGAGACTCTCTTGAGCGATCCCCGCTACCGGCCATTACCCAAGAGCCTCGTGATCTTGCACCAGGGAAACGTTGCCTGTGCGAGGACCGAGGCTTGGCTGCGCGAAAGAGAGGTGCGTTACCACTACCATGTCTGCCCGTCCGACGCGCACGATATGGCGCGCTTGGGGCGGCTTGCGAGCGGCAATGGCGTCGGCCTGGTGCTGAGCGGCGGCGGCGCGCGCGGGTTCGCTCACATCGGCGCTATCCGCGCGCTTAGGGAAGCCGGGATCCCCGTCGACAAGGTAGGCGGCAGCAGCATCGGTTCCATCGTGGCCGGCATGACGGCATTGCGCTGGGATTACCGGACGATGATCGAGCAGGCGTGCGCGTTCAACTACCGCATGGACTACACCTATCCCGCGGTGGCCTTGACCACCGGAAACAACATCACCCGCCAGCTAAAGAAAGGCTTCGGCGAGCAGAAGATCGAGGATCTATGGATCAGTTTCTTTTGCGTGAGCACCGATCTGAATTCCTCCCGTCAGGGGGTCCACGATCGAGGCCTGATGTGGAAATACGTGCGCGCGAGCATGTCGGTCCCCGGCCTTTTTCCACCGATCATCGAAGGGCAGAGTTTCCTGGTTGACGGGGCGGTGTTCAACAACATGCCCGTCGATGTGATGCGGAGGCTGGACGATATCGGCCCCCTGATCGCGTTCGACGTCGGTGCTCCGGTGCGGCTGGAAACGGAAACGCGAATCGAGGGAAGCTTTTCGGGTTGGCAGGCGTTGAAGCGCATGCTCAACCCGGCCGCCCGGTCCCTCGCCCTGCCGAGCCTGACCAAAACGCTGATGGCGTCGTGGTTGATCAAGAGCGATGAAGCGAAGGAGACCATGCGGAACCTGGCCGACTTTTACCTGCGGTTTCCCGTGCAAGAGTTCGGGTTGCTCGATTTTAATCGAGTCAAAGAGCTCGCGGAACGGGGATATGCTTACACGTCCGAGAAACTCGTCGAATGGGACAGGGACTCGGAGGGGCTTCCAAAACTGCATGGCAAAGATGAATGACGGGCGATTCGCACCGCCACCTAAGTGGGTATCCATATAGTCCCGTCTACAGTCCCGCACCTACCTCGAACCGAGCGTCGTGTCATTCCGGATCTTCGTGGTCAGGACGACCAACAGATTTGCAAGCAGATTGGGCGATTTCCCGAGAAGGTCCAGGAACGCGCGGCGTTCGATCACGAACAATCGGCACGCTTCGGTGGTCGTGGCGGTGGCTAATCGTGGCCCGCCATCGATAAGCGCAAGCTCGCCCACAGCGTCGCCCGCCTGCCGGACGCCGATCTCGGCGGCATGGCCGGTCCCATCTTTAACGCGCAAAGAAACCTTGCCTTCCAAGATGCAGTAGAGCGCGTCCCCCGGATCGCCCTCGCGGAATAGCTCGGCCCCGGCGGGCACCGGGCGCTCCTCCCCGATCTCGGCGAGCCTCTCAAACGCTTGTTCGTTGAGATCGCGGAACAGCGGAACGCTGTGATGGAGTCTAGCGGTTAACCGCGGGTGGTAGCTCCGATGCTGGCCGGCGGGCGCCACGCCCCCCAGCAGGGGTCTACGTTCGAGCAGCGTCAGGAGATCAGGTGCTTCGGCGCGCATGGCTCGGCGAAAGATCCCATGCATCCAGATCAAGCAGATGGCCGAAATCACAGTGAGCACTAACCAACAGCTCGCCCACACACCCGTCCAATCGAGCAGATAGGCAAACGCCATGGGTAGGACAAAGCCACCCAGGGCGCCGATCAGCCCCACCATGCCGCCGACCGTCCCGACGGCGGTGGGAAATTGCTCCGGAATCATTCGGTAGTCACTGCCCTCGCCGACGCCCGTCGCGAGACCGAAAATGCATACCAGTAGCGTAAAGATCCAGAGGTTCGCCGGGTAGTAGATATTCGTCACGCCGCGCGCCAAGAGTGTATTTTTCTGCACCGATTCGCCGATCTGGACGACCGGCTCCTGCCAGGTCATCTTTTGCGCCAACAACATGCTACCGTCGTCGCTATCGGCGAGACTTCGCGTGGGCGGGGGGAGTAGCGCGTAGGTTTTCTCGCCCACCACGATGCGGTCCTTGGCGACCGAGGTAATCGTTCCGGCTTCGGTAGCGGTGACCCCCGGGCCGGGCAGGCGGCTATCCATTTTGGGGATAGCGAGGAACAGGCAGACAATGGCAGAGGTCCAAAACACCCAATTCATGACCGTCCGGGCTCCGCAACGGTCCGACAGCCAGCCGCCCGCGACGGAAATGATCCCCGAGGGCAGGCTGAATGCGGCTGCGAGCAGGCCCGCTTGGGCGAGGGATAGCTCGTAAACATTGACGGCGTAGGGAACGAGCCATTGCGCGAGCGCGACGAAGGACCCGGCAACCAAAAAGAAATAGAATCCAAGCCGCCAGACCACGATGTCCCGAAGGGGCGCGAATAGCTCCGGTAACGAGCGCGCGCTAGGGGAAACACGGGGCGGAGCGGCGAGATAAAAGAACGCCGCTGACAAGAGCAATAAGCCCGCGTAGATGCGAGGGAGCAAACGCCAACCATCGAGATCCGATCCGTGGCCGGTGACCCACTGCAGGAGTTGCGGGGCGAGGACCGTTGTCGCGGCGGCGCCAGCGGTTCCGATGCCGAAGATCCCGAGCGCGGTTCCCTGCGAGCCCTTTGGAAACCACGCCGATACGTAAGCGAAACCGGCTGCGAAGCTGCCGCCCGCGAAACCGAATGCGAGGCTCAGCAGAAAAAACTCGGCGAACGAGTCCGCGAGCGAGAGGAAGTACAAGGGCACGGAAACGCCAGCCATGAGGAGCGCGAAAACGCCGCGGCCGCCGTAACGATCCGCCAGCATACCGAGGGGCACGCGGCTCAAGGCGCCCGTGAGGATAGGCGCGGCAAACAGCCAGCCGATCTCGGTCTTACTGAAGCGAAAAATCCCCGCGCTCACGAGATGGGTCACGAGCACCGAGTTGATTACCCAGGCCGCGAAACAAACCCCAAACGCGATCGTGCTGACGCTCAGCGCGGTCAGGGCGGCGCGGCGATCAGTCATTACCGCGCCGGTGAATGTCCTCTGGCCATGAGTGCATCGTAAGCAATGATTCTTCGGCGCTCAACCCCAGGCGTGTCCGCGCCGGGAGCACCCGCATGCGGCATTGATCTCAGCGGGTTGTTTTAGCAGGGCCTGCATTGAACGGCCTAACCCAGTCTGGGCAAGCGTTAAGTACGAGAATGTCTATCTGAACGCCTACGGCACCATTCGCGAGGCCACGGCTGGACTAGCTTCTTACTTCAAGTTCTACAACCAAGCAAGACCTCATCAAAGCCTTGACGGCAAAACACCCGATGAAGTCTACTTTGGCAACCGAACGCTGCTACTGGCAGCTTAACAACTCAAGGCTTCAATTATCTTTAGGGCACTTCGATTAATTCCTCGACTCGGGCCTTATTAGAGCTTTTAGTAGCTGATCGGATATATAACTCGTGTTAGAATATGGGCCTTCATCTATAAGAGCAGCAAGGGGAGATGATCATGGGGCAACCGGGGTTCTTT
>JBIMKD010000150.1:0-4740 GCA_043673815.1 Chromatiales bacterium | reverse complement strand
GCACGCTCTACGTGATCGAACCCGAAATGCTAGAGGATGCAGACCCCCAGCAAGACGCGCTCATCTCACCGCACGACATGGATGCCACCAAGGTGCTGCGCACGGTCAGGGCGATGGGCAGTCATTGTGAACGCATCGTGCTTGTGGGTTGCGAGCCGGAAAGCTTTGGCGAAGATACCGACGAGCAGGGCAGGATGGGATTGAGCGAGCCCGTGGCCGCGGCCGTGGACAAGGCCGTGGTTTTGATCGAATCACTGGTAACCCAGTTGATGAATGGAGGCAAAGGCGAAGCATTCCATTAGATACTTGCGTCAAATGTTGAACAAAACCACTTTAACAACTTAACTGTCGAAGCAGGCAGAGAAGTCCCTTCTCCCTTCGGGAGAAGGTTAGGATGAGGGGATATAATCAAACAGTTGCGTAGATTTCGATCCCCTCACCCTAACCCTCTCCCAGAGGGAGAGGGAGCTATTAGTTAAAGTGCGTAAATTTCAAATATGTTTGGCTAGCGTTTTTTACCAACGACCGGCGTTGTTCGCAACAGGAAGCAACGACGGTAATTACACCGGAGACTTGAGATGAGCGCGTGGACTATATTTTGGATAATCGTGCTGTTGTTGGTCCTCTACGCAGTGAAAAAAAATCTGCCTGACATTATCCGCTACTGGAGGATCCGCTCGATGTGATCGCCGGAGGGGATTCGCGCACCTCTGCGATCCGCTTTGATGAGAAACAGACTATGAGCAGCGTTTCGGTCTTCGCGCGGCACAAACACCAAGGTAGCCAAATCCGGGTGCGTGGCCTCGTGCAGGGAGTGGGGTTCCGCCCCGCGGTATGGCGCCTTGCCACCGACTGTGGTCTCAGCGGAGAGGTGCTGAACGACAGTGATGGGGTGCTGATACGTGCCTGGGGCAATTCGGGCGCAATAGACGTCTTTATCCGGCGCCTGAAAGCCGAGGCGCCCCCGCTAGCCCGGATTGACACTGTCGAGCGCGGCCCGCTGCGCGGCCGTTGCAGCGCGGCCGGCTTCCGCATCGCGGCAAGCACATACGGCGAGGTTCACACCGGAGTTGTTCCCGACTCCGCCACCTGCCCCGCCTGCGCGGAGGAGACATTGCAGCCGCTGAGCCGCCGGTACCATTATCCTTTCACTAACTGCACTCACTGCGGCCCACGCCTATCCATCGTGAACGCAGTTCCCTATGACAGGGTTAATAGCAGCATGGCGGCGTTTCGGTTATGCGACGACTGCCAGGCTGAATACAACGATCCCACCGACCGTCGTTTCCATGCCCAGCCCATAGCCTGTCCGGTCTGCGGGCCGAAGGTGTCACTTGAGCATGCGGACGGAACGCCGTTGAACCTGGAGGGCAGCGATCCCATTGAGGCTGCTCGGCGCTTCTTACTGGAGGGCAACATCATCGCGATCAAGGGCCTGGGGGGTTTCCATCTCGCCTGCGACGCTGCTAATCCGGACGCCGTGACGCGGTTGCGTGCTCGCAAGCGGCGTTATCACAAGCCGTTCGCGCTGATGGCGCGCGACGTTCGAGTGATTCAGCGTTACTGCGCGCTTTGGCCTGAAGAAGTCGCGCTCCTGCAAAGCCCGACGGCTCCCATTGTGCTGTGCTCCGCGAATGGGCCGGAACGGCTCCCCGACGCTGTCGCATCCGGGCTTAACACCTTGGGTTTCATGCTGCCTTACACGCCTTTGCACCATTTACTGGTCGAAGGCTTAGATCGGCCCATCGTGCTGACCAGCGGGAATATTTCCGACGAGCCCCAGTGTATAGGCAATCAGCAGGCGCGAGAGCGGCTGCGCGGAATCGCGGACTACCTGCTGTTACATGACCGGGATATCGTCAACCGCGTTGATGACTCTGTGCTACGCATCATGGACGGTACGCCGCAAATCCTGCGCCGCAGCCGCGGTTACGCGCCTGCGTCCATGCCCTTGCCGCCCGGATTTGAGCACGCCACTTCCATTCTCGCGCTCGGCGGAGAGCTCAAGAACACCTTCTGTCTGATCAAGGATGGGCAGGCCATCATCTCGCAGCACCAGGGTGACCTGGACGACGCCGCGACGTACCGCGATTATCAGCGCAATCTCGAGTTATACCGGGGACTTTTCGAGCACGAACCGCAGACACTCGCCGCCGACAGACATCCCGAATACCTGTCGAGCAAACTCGCCAGGGAATGGTCCGCGCGCGACGCGTTGCCGCTCGTCGAAGTGCAACATCATCACGCGCATATCGCCGGTTGCCTCGCCGACAATGACGTGCCGTTGGATGCGCCTCCGGTGCTCGGTGTAGCGCTCGACGGGTTGGGGTTCGGCGACGATGGCACCTTCTGGGGGGGCGAGTTCTTGCTTGCTAACTATTGCAGTTTCGAACGTCTGGCGAGTTTCAAGCCGGTAGCAATGATCGGCGGGGCGCAAGCGATGCGCGAACCCTGGCGCAATACTTACGCGCATCTTGTGGCTACTCTCGGTTGGGCGGGCTACCAGAAGGATTACGGCGCGCTGGAGCTGACCCGGTTCCTTGAGAGCAAGCCCCTGGCAACTTTCGAGGCCATGCTCAAGGACGGTATAAACTGCCCGCTTGCGAGCTCATGCGGGCGCTTGTTTGACGCGGTCGCGGCAACCGTTGGGGTGTGCCGCGAGCAAGTGAGTTACGAGGGTCAGGCAGCGATTGAAATGGAAGCTTTGGTGTCTGCAAGGACGCTGGGGGAAGTTGCCGAGGAAGAGGTGTATCCGTTCACAGTCGTTGAGTCGAAAGGTGCGCCCTGCTTGGAGCCGGAACCCATGTGGCAGGCACTGCTTCGTGATTTGCTGACAAACACCCCGGCGGCTGTTATGGCCGCGCGTTTCCATAAGGGCTTGGCGCGGGGCGTCGTCGCGATGGTGTCGCGCTTGAGCCAGCGCGCCGTACGCGAGCCAACGATAGCTCTGTCGGGCGGTGTGTTTCAGAACAAGATCCTGCTTGAAGAAGTCGCACAGCGCCTACGCAGCAACGGTCTTACCGTGCTCACGCAGCGCCAGGTGCCGGCCAACGATGGCGGCTTATCCCTTGGGCAGGCCGCCGTCGCCGCAGCGCAAGCTTTGACAACTGGAGGTGTGCGATGTGTTTAGGGATTCCGGGCCAGATCGTTCAGATCACCGATGCGAAAGACCAGCTCGCCGTGGTGAACGTCGCCGGAGTCAAGCGGGAAATCAACATCTCGTGCGTGGTCAATGAAGACCACCCTGTTCTGTCATGCGTGGGCCAATGGGTGCTGGTCCACGTGGGATTCGCCATGAGCCGTATCGACGAGGACGAGGCGATAAAGACGCTGCAGTTGCTGACCGAACTGGGCGAGATGCAGGCCGAGCTGCAAGCGATGCAAACCGATGGCTGACGTCAATCCTCATCTGCAGGCGCTCTACCCTTTCCTGCATGGCGGTAGGAAGGACGCCAAACTCGAGAATACCGCGCTGCTGGAATCGGTCGCTCAGAAGGCCCGCCACAGCGTTGACACCAAGCGAGAGTTTTTTGAAACAAATGCGCAGCAAGTGGTGGACACCGCGCGCGCGATCGCGGAAGTCTACCTGCGCAACGGACGGCTGTTTACGATGGGAAACGGCGGCTCGAGTTGTGATGCCGCGCACATTGCGGTGGAATTCCTTCACCCTATAACCGCGGGCCGCCCGGCGCTCAGCGTGATCAACCTGGTCACCGACACGGCAATGATGACTGCGGTCGGAAATGACGTGGGTTTCGCCCATGTCTTCGTGCGCCAGCTCATCGCCCAGTGCCGGCGCGGCGACGGCCTGATCGGCATTTCAACCAGCGGTAATTCCGAAAACCTGCTGGCGGCGTTCGCCAAGGCGAAGGAACTAGGCATGACCACGATCGGGCTGGCCGGAATGGACGGCGGCAAGATGGCGCAGAGCCGCGATCTCGATCGTTGCCTCACGGTGCGCACCGACAGCATCCACCGCATCCAGGAAACGCATGTTGCGATTTATCACATTCTCTGGGACCTGGTGCACACCTTGCTTGCCGATCGGCGCGGCGGCCTGATCAAGGAGCCCGCGCTGTGAAATACGTAGACGAATTCCGCGACCCGGTAAAAGCCAAGGTCTTACTCAAAGAGATCGAAGCGTTGGTTGAGCGCATCGCTCTATGCCGGCAAAGGCCGTTGCAACTGATGGAGGTCTGCGGCGGCCACACTCACTCGATTTTCAAGTACGGCATCGAGCCGATGCTGCCCAAGGCGATCGAGTTCGTGCACGGTCCCGGCTGCCCGGTATGCGTCCTGCCGATGGGAAGGGTAGACGACTGCGTGGCGCTGGCCGAACATCCGCAGGTCATTTTCACCACTTTCGGCGATGCCATGCGTGTGCCTGGCTCAAGAAAAAGTCTGCTTCAGGCCAGGGCTGACGGCGCTGATGTGCGCATGGTGTACTCGCCGATGGATGCCTTGAAAATTGCCCGGGAGCATCCCGACAAAGAGGTGGTCTTTTTCGCATTGGGCTTCGAAACCACCATGCCGAGCACCGCGTTGACCGTGTTACAGGCGGAGCGCGAGGGGGTCAAAAACTTTTCATTGTTCTGCAATCACATCACCATCATTCCGACCATCAAGGCAATTCTCGATTCGCCTGAGTTGACGCTCGACGGTTTCCTGGGACCCGGGCACGTGAGCATGGTGATCGGGACCGCGCCGTATGAATTTATTGCGCGGCATTACCACAAGCCG
>JBIMKD010000149.1:0-4737 GCA_043673815.1 Chromatiales bacterium | reverse complement strand
GACGTCCGGGTGCCCGACATCGAAAGTCGCCATCTGGGCGCCGCGCCGGCCCCCGGCGGACGAGACCGTAAAGCACATCTTGTCGTAGATATCCATGAACGAGAGCGGTCCCGAGGTATACGCGCCGGCGCCCGAGACATAGGCGCCCTTCGGACGCAAGGTGGAGAACTCGTAGCCGATACCGCAGCCGGACTTGAGGGTCATACCGGCTTCGTGGACTTTGCCGAGGATGTCGTCCATGGAATCGCGGATTGTGCCTGACACCGTGCAGTTGATGGTGGAGGTGGCGGGTTTATACGCGCGGGCGCCCGCGTTCGAGACGATGCGGCCCGCCGGGATGGCCCCGTGGCGCAGCGCCCACAGAAACTCGCCGTACCAGTGCTCGCGGATCGACGGCGTCGCCTCGACCTCCGCGAGCGCCAGCGCGATCCGCTGGTAGCTATCGTCCATGGTCGCATCAATGGCGGTACCATCTTTCTTTTTTAAGCGGTATTTCCGGTCCCAGATGTCCAGCGAAGCGGCTTGGAAAGGAACCTCCACGGCCGCCTCGGAAATTAGCTTGATCGACGCGTTATTCATGCCCCCCCCTCGTTGGTGGTGTATCGGGCTCATCCGACTATGAACACAATATATTGCGTTTTAATAAGCTTTGCAACCCAATATTATGTGTAATAACCGGACAGGGGCTAAGCTCCCGAACGCGCCTGCTCAATGAGGGGTCCCTTTAGAACGTTCTAAAGGGACCCCTGTACCTTACTGCACGCCCTCAACTTCGTTTCCATGCGTCAACATTTCCTCCGCATGTCTTAGCGTCTGTGCGGAGATGTTGATGCCCCCCAACATGCGCGCGAGCTCCTGTATCCGCCCTTGACCGTGAAGTTTGCCGACCACGACGGTGGTGGTTTTTTGGCCGCTATGTTTTGTGATCGAGTAATGGTGATGCCCGAGGGACGCTACTTGGGGCAGATGCGTTACACACAGGATTTGCCGATGCTGCGCTAATTGCCGCAATTGACGACCGACGATCTCAGCTACCGCGCCGCCGATTCCGGCATCGACTTCGTCGAAAATCAGCGTCGGGACTCCCTTTGCGGTGGCGTCCAGGACTTGGATGGCCAAACTGATTCTGGACAGCTCCCCACCCGATGCGACCTTCTCCAGCGGGCGCGGGGGTTGGCCGGGGTTGGTCGTGACCTGGAATTCCACGCGATCTTGCCCGCTGGCGGCCGCATCCTCCAAGGCGTCCAGGCGGACGACGAACTCGCCGCGCGGCATGCCGAGTGTGCGCATCGTGGCCGCGATCTGCCGCGCCAAGCGCGGCGCGCACTGGGTTCTCAGCTCCCGCAACCCGTCGGCAGCGCACTGGTAGGCGCTCCGCAGCGTGTTTTGCGCCTCTTTGAGCTCATTCAAGCGCGCCTCGCTCCCTTGGATGACGGCTAAGCGTGCCCTAAGCTCTGCGAGCTGCGCGGGGAGTTGGGCGATTAGGATCCGATGCTTACGCGCCACCTCCGCAAGTGTGGCTATACGCGCTTCGACGTCTTGCAGCCGCCGGGGATCTTGGTCGAGCGCTCCGAGGTAGCGATTGAGCGTCGCGCACGCCTCCTCGACGTGAATCGCCGCGGTATCCAGCAGATCGACGACCGGCTCGAGACGCTCGTCGAGCGCGGCGGCCGCACGGATCTCGCGCACGGATCGGCTTATCAAGGCATTAGCGTTATCGTGGCCCTCCCGTAGCGCCTGCGAGGCATGCTGGCAGCCTTCGATGATCTTCGAGAGGTTTGCTAGCCGCGAATGTTCCCGCTCCAGCTCCGGCAGTTCCGGGGCAGTAAAGCCAAGTATCTCGATCTCATGGATCTGATAGTCCAATAGCGCTCTCTCGGCCTCGCGATCGAGTTCATGCGCCTCCTGAAGGCGTAGTAATTCATCGTTGATCTGTTGCCACTCTCGGAACGCACGCGCCGTTTTCGCGGACGCGGCCGTGGCGCCGGAAAAGCCGTCGAGTATGGCGAGTTGAATCTCGCGACGCAGCAATGACTGGTGCGCGTGCTGCCCGTGAATGTCGATCAGGATCTCCCCGATTTCTTGCAGGGTGCGGGCGGGAACCGCGATACCGTTTATGAAGGCGCGCGTGCGTCCGTCGGCACTCAATTGGCGCGTGATGGTGCACTCGTGATCACTCGCTTCGAGATCCTGTTCGGCCAGCAAAGCACCGGCTTGCGCGGACAGATCGAATACCGCCGTGACCGAGGCCCGCGGGCGCCCGGCCCGGATCAGGCTTGGATCGGCACGCTCGCCTAGGATCAGCCCGATCGCATCGATCACGATCGATTTACCGGCGCCGGTCTCGCCGGTGAACACCGTGAAACCGGGATCTAACTCCAGGTCTAATTGTTCGATGACCGCGAGATTTTCGATATGCAGGTGCGTTAACACCGGCTGCTCAGAGCTCGTGAAGAAATCGTAGCGAGCACGCCCGCCCGCGAGACTCGCGGCGCGCAGGACCGTTTCGCCGGGAGCGAAACGGCGCATCTGCCCCGAAGGGGCGAGCCTCAAGGACGAGGCGAGCAACCGCAGTGTATGCGGAAATACATGAAGATTCCGAGCACCGCGCAACAATGCGGGCGGACTGCACAGTAGATTTATTCACAAGCTCTCAACCCCACTGCAACTTGGCGCGTAGGGTCGCGAAGTGATCATGTTCCTCCGGGTGGACTAGGCGGATGGCGCGTTCCGCCTTCTCCACGACTACGCTGTCAGTCGGGATGAGCTCACAGCCGATTTCTCCGTCACAGGTCAAACGCGCCTGTCCAGCCTCGAGGGTGCCTACCACGATTTCAACGCGACTATTACCGTTCAGTACGATCGGACGGTTACTTAAGGTATGCGGGCACAACGGCACCAAGGCCAGCGCATCGATCCCTGGGTGCAGTATGGGACCGCCGCATGACAACGCATAGGCCGTTGACCCGGTGGGGGTGGACACGATGATGCCGTCGGAGCGTTGCCGATGGACGAACCGTTCATTGACGTAAATGTCGAGCGTAATCAAGCGGCCGATGTTCCATTTTTGCACCAACACGTCATTTACGGCCTCTTGTGCGTAGAGGGTTTCTCCGGCGCGGATGACGCGGCTTTGGAGGAGCATGCGCTCCTCTTCGACAAACTGCCCGTCGAAGATCGCGTCCAGCCGCTCCGGGATCTCCTCGGGGGAGATGTCCGCGAGAAAACCGAGATGCCCGACATTGATCCCCAACAGCCTGACCTTGTGGTTGGAGATCTGATGGGCGGCTCGCAGCAGTGTTCCATCGCCGCCGACGGCGATCACGAGATCGATCGGATAACCAACAAACGTCTCGGTCACGGTCAAATGCGGCGCCGTGAGGAGCTGCGCGCAGCTCTTGTCCAAGAAAACTTCCAGGCGCCGGCGTTCGAGGAAAGACAGGAGGGTACGCAGCGTATCCGGGATGCGCGCGTCGCCGGTTTTGGCGATGAGACCGACTCCCTTAAACATTAAGATTGAAGACCGGCGCGCATGGATTTACGTTAACATGTCCATCCCGCCCCGCCAACCATGGCGCCACGCCCAGCATCCGCGACTGACTTTTGGATAACCTCTCAGTCGAGGTCCCGTACACATCAACCGATACGTTCGAGAATCACGCCAGCGTCGCGATAATTGTAAGGCAGCCGGCAATATAATCCATTGTGTTCCAGGATCAAGCTTGGCAAACCGTCCGCCCCGAGCTTCCGCGACATACAAATCTGCTCCCTAAGTGGCGATTGTGTTTCGGCGCTGTTCAGGTCGCTTTGAAATCGCTCTGCCTCGAGCCCCAAACGCGTTGCAAGATCGAGGAGTGTCTCGTCGATTACATACCGTCGGAAATACATGATCCGCTGAAGTTCTGGATAGCGACGCCGATACAGCGTGCGACAGTTCAGAGCCGGGGAATAGCGCAATACAAATGCAGCGGCGGATCCGCATCGTCGATGGGGCCGCTGCCGGTATGACACAGGCCGATGCTAAAATTCGGACTATCAATAGAGTAATGAATAACGCTACATTTACCGTTGCGACCATTGGTCTAGGTGAAGGTGAGCTCCGATGGTTGCAGCAGATCGTGGAGACTTCGCAATCGCAGGCGCTGCGCTTTGTACCTTACGTAGGGAGTCCTGAGGCTGCACCGGACATAGTGCTTATCGATTCCGATACGCCACAAGCTCTCCAGAGTTGGGCCGGTTTTCTCAAGGCTAAAGCACAAGGAAAAACGATCTCCGGCATTGTGTTGGCGCGCGAGAAGCCCGCGGACAATCCGAAATATCTGATTCAGCGGCCGGTGAGCGCAACGCGGCTTCTAGCAATGATGGAAAAGGTTGCCATTGAGGAGCATGGTGCGCTGCGCGACGCTGCGTCGGTCTCTGCGGACGGCACAATAACACGCACCGATACTGGGACGCGAGGCGTGCAAAGCTTGCCTGGTGTGAAGGCGCTTGTCGTGGATGCCAGTTTCCCGGTCAGGACGCAGCTGAAGAACGCACTTAAACCGATCGCCTCGTATGTCGATCTCGCACAGACCGGCGAAGAGGCGATCGAGTTCATCAATAACAAATGCTACGACATCATATTTCTTGAGGTGATGTTACCGGGGATAGACGGTTACGAAATCTGCCGGATGATCAAGCGCGACCCCAAGAAACGAACAACCCCGGTGGTTCTGCTCGTGGCCAGCGCTTCGCCCG
>JBIMKD010000148.1:0-4058 GCA_043673815.1 Chromatiales bacterium | reverse complement strand
TTGGGAATCAATTGAAAGCCAAGCTTTTGGGCCGTTTTGGTCAGGTGTCTGAGGACCCGCTGACGGTAGCGTTCTTCATAGTGGGCTTGCCCTTGATCGACATAGGCTTCGCCTTTCGTCAACAGGGCATAGATCAGTCTTGCCAACTTATGGGCGCAGGCCGTGACCGCGTGGGGTTTGTCCATGCGAGCAGCCAAGCGCCGGTAATAGGCGCCCAAGGCCGAACGGCTGCTACGCAAGGATGCCGCCGCCAGCTTCAGGGCTTGCGCGGCCCGATTGGCGGTCCGCTTAGAGGCACCCGACAAGACCTTTCCGCCCGATATCTTCGTTCCCGGACACAACCCCAGCCAGGAGGCGAAGTGCTTCGCGGTTTTGAAGCGCGACAGATCGTGCGGGCGGGATATCTGTCGCCGTCGTGGGCGTCCTGGCCACGCGATCTTCGCTGCGCGATCCGCCCATCGCAACCTTGAGGAAGGCCTAGGTAGGATGGGTTGGGTGCGCACATCATGAACCTTGCCGGCACCTCCGTCTTTCCGCGCGCCGTAACCCACCGTACAAGGTGAATCAGGTTGCCACAGGACTGGGTTAAGGCGAAAATCAGATACTTAATCTAAAGAGGTTAGCATGCTCGATGACAAAACAATCCAGTCCGCGGTAGCTCGCCTAGTGGCTGCTGCAACGTCCCCCAGTCAGGTGATCCTGTTCGGCGCATACGCCAGGGGCACGGCCGATGAGGGCTCAGACCTCGATCTGCTCGTCATCGAGCGAGAAATACCCAACAAGGCTGATGAATACATGCGCCTGCGGGATGCCCTGGGTCGGCTGGCCCCTGGTGTTGGCGTCGACCTGCTGCTTTATCAGGAGTACGAGTACGCTCAGCGAAGCCAGGTACCGGGCCACGTTCTATACCGAGCCCGGAATGAAGGCAAGGTATTGCATGACTCCCTTCACTGACGAAGCGAAGCGCCTGCTGCGCATCGCCGGCCGGGACTACCAAGCCTTCACGATATTGCGCAACCACCCCGAAGCGGAGTTGGCGCCGACCTGTTTTCATGCCCAGCAAGCCGTAGAAAAAGCACTCAAAGCTGTGCTGACGATTAAGCATATCGACTTCCGACGCACACACGACTTGGAGGAACTGGCGAACCTACTTGCCGATGTCGGCATTGCCCTACCTTTCGCACTTCGGGAATTACCCAGCAAACCCTTGCATGGGCCACAGAGATCGTTTCGAAATTCGATCCGCCGATATGAATCGATGATCTGTCCCAATTGTTCCTGCTTGAGTCGGAACTGCACCCATCCAGGCGAGCCCCAAACGCCTACATGGACCGACCCGTTCTATAGGGCCTCAGCCGCGAAGTCCGCAAGGCGCGAGCGCTCGCCTCGGACCAGGATCACATGCCCGCCGTGGGGCCAATCCTTGAAGCGGTCCACGACATAGGTGAGGCCGGAGGTGGTCTCGCTGAGATAGGGCGTATCGATCTGACCGATGTTGCCCAGGCACACCATCTTGGTGCCGGGCCCCGCGCGCGTAATCAAGGTCTTCATTTGCTTCGGCGTCAGGTTTTGGGCTTCGTCGATGATGACGTAGCGGTTGAGAAAGGTGCGGCCGCGCATGAAATTCAACGACCGGATCTTGATACGTTTCTGAATCAGATCATTCGTCGCCGCCCGGCCCCACTCGCCCCCCGATTCGGTTTGGGTGAGCACTTCGAGATTGTCCATGAGCGCGCCCATCCAAGGCGTCATTTTTTCCTCTTCGGTGCCGGGCAGAAAGCCGATGTCCTCGCCCACCGGCACCGTGACGCGGGTCATGACGATCTCCCGGTAGCCATGGGTTTCCATGGTCTGGGCCAGGCCCGCGGCCAGCGCTAGCAAGGTCTTGCCCGTACCCGCCGTACCGAGCAGGGTTACGAAGTCTACGCTGGGATCCAGTAACAGGTTCAAGGCGAAGTTCTGCTCGCGGTTGCGGGCGGTGATTCCCCAGACCGCGTTGCGCGTCACCCGGTAGTCGATGACTTGCTCGATCACCGCTTCGTGACCCTCGATGCGCCGGACGATAGCCTCGAGGTTGCCATGATTTTGATGGCACACGAACTGATTCGGAAAGCACTGCCCGGCGAGCGGGCCGCGCACGGTATAGCGCGTGCGTCCGTTCTCCTGCCAACAAGATATGTCCTTGCCGTGCTGGTCCCAAAAATCGGCGGGTAAATCGAGCACCCCCGTGTAGAGGAGATCGACATCATCGATCACCTGATCGCTGTAATACTCTTCGGCCTGTACACCGAGCATGCGGGCCTTGATGCGAAGGTTGATGTCCTTCGAGACTAGAACTACCGTGCGCCGCGCATGCATTTTTTGCAACTCGATCGCGGCGGCGAGGATAAAGTGATTCGCCTTAATACCGGGCACCGGCATCGGTAAATCCTGCGGCAGGGTGTGGGTTTGCAAGAACAAGCGGCCCCGTGGCGAGGAGAGCGCGGATTTGTGATTCGGCTGCGGCAGCGCCAGGCCGCGCTCGATCTGGTCCCGGTCGGCGGGACCAATCAAATCGTCGAGCATACGGCTCACCTGACGCGCGTTGCGGGCGACCTCCGAAACCCCCTTCTTAGCGGCGTCGAGCTCTTCGAGCACGACCATGGGCAAGTAAACATCGTGCTCATCGAAACGGAACATGGCGGTGGGATCGTGCATCAACACGTTGGTGTCGAGCACGAACAGGCGGGGCTTAGAATCGGTGACCATCAAGCCCGCGGCGATTGTTCAGGGGGTGAGCGTTTTTAGCGCCTCGAGAACCTCGGCGGCGTGTCCGGCAACCTTGACCTTGCGCCATTCGCGGCGCAGTACGCCCTCGCCATCGATCAAGAAGGTGCTCCTTTCGATGCCGAAAACCTTCTTGCCGTACATGTTTTTTTCCTTCATGACCCCGTACGCCTGGCACATGGTCTCATCGGCGTCGGAGAGGAGGTCGAAGGGCAGGCATTGCGCCTCCTTGAAGCGTTGGTGGGAACCGAGGCTATCGCGTGAGACCCCGATGATGACCGCCGCGTGCTTCTCGAACTCCTTGGCGAGATCTCGAAAGTCCTGGCTCTCTTGCGTACACCCCGGCGTATGGTCCTTGGGATAAAAATACAACACCACCTTCTTATGCCTTAGATCCGACAGGCGGAGCCGCCGGCCGCCGGTCAAGGGCAGATCGAAATCGGGCACAGGATCCCGGACACGAATGCTCGGCATGGCGGCGCTCACTTGACCGGCTCCATCACGGCATCAAGGTTGAGTTGATCGCAAAAGTCCATGAATTCGCCGCGTAAGGCCGCGATGGAGGTATTGGTCGGCACACTGATGGTGACGTGGAGAGAGAACATCGGCGTGCCGGTATGCGCCGCGGAATAGCTTCCGGTATACATTTCTTCGATATTGATATCGCGGGTGGAAAAAAACTGGGCGATATCATGCACGATGCCGGGGTGATCGATCGATACCACCTCCACGGCATAGGGCATCATATTGCCCAGCTTTTTACGCGCGTCGGTACGCTTGGAGCTGATCGTGAGCCCCAAGCTGTCCGCGAGCCGAGGCACCATGCTCTCGATTTTCGCCACCGCGTCCCAGGTTCCGGCAAGCAATAAAACCATCGCGAACTCGCCCCCCAGAACGGTCATCCGGCTATCCAGGATGTTACAGCCACAGTCCTTGACCGCCTTGGAAAATTGGTGCACCAGCCCCGAACGGTTGCTCCCGATCGCGGAGATGACAAGGTGATTCTGTACCACGGTGGTCATCGATAAGAGTTTGGCGGATCGCGAAAGTATAGCCGAGATTGTGCATTGAAAACCCATGCCCCGGCAAGCGCGGCTCGGACCGCCCAGGACGATCGGACCGTTCTTGTCAAGGTAGTCATTGGAACGTACTATGGCCGGCACCTAAAAGGAGGAAGGCATTCGTTTCATGTTTCGAGGCAGCATGGTGGCGATGGTAACGCCGATGGAGGCCGGAATCAGTCCCGATGTGCCCATCGATTGGAAGGCCTTGCAAGAGCTCGTGGAGTTTCA
>JBIMKD010000147.1:0-12682 GCA_043673815.1 Chromatiales bacterium | reverse complement strand
GACCTTCCGCCGTTTGAATGCCATGCACTTATTGAAAGATGTTTACCAAAGAGCGAAATACGTCGATGGAGTACGAATGCAAGAGGAATTGTTGAGGGATGCCGCCTGAACTTATTTACACACCAGTTGACAGAAGCTCAATGGTTGTGAATGTTACCTCTGTTGCCGGAGGATGGCACATCGTTGTCAGTCCAGACATGCAAGCGGACTTTCGCGCCGAAATCGCCGTCCTTCCACAACACGATCCTCGCGAAGCCATTCGGATGCCGGTAAGAGCGCTGTGCTACTTCCTGCAGGCGCTCACGCGATGAGAGGATCTGCTCGAGGAGGGCCTGGATCTCGAAGCTGGCGCGAACTCGTCGCAGCACGTCAGTGGCCTCGGTGGTCGTTGGGGTACTCGAGTGCCTTGAAAGTCGCGTCAGGAGCGGATAATCCTCGAAGAGGTTCGACTCAATCATGAGGTGCGTCCCATCTTGCGTACTTACGGAAGCGCTTATTGTTGTGGGCGACAAGATCACTGAGACGATATGCGCACTTCAGCCTTTCCAGAAGTTTGCGCACGTCGTCGGTACTGGCTTCCCGCAGAGATCATTTAAAGGTAGCGTTGTTCAGATGGTGCAAGAAGTGGCGCTGGTGTGAAAAATAGACGCTTGAAGACTTCTCGTAGAGCACGCTCCCTGGGAAGAGCTTGTCGCCATCGTAGTTGGTCAGGAGAAGCCCTCCCTCAAAAATTTCTGACCGTTGATAGACGAAATTGTTGTTGAACGCGAATTCGATAGGAAACTGATGAGCGGCCGCGTGCAAGGCCACCAGGGCCGCATATACGTCCCTCCGAATCGCTCTCACTTCAGCCTCAATTTTGCCCCTGGCAAAGGGAACCGTCCTGTTCTTGAGCCGCAACTCTGCTTGGGCGGCAAGCAGATAATCATTCCTGGGATCAAGTACGAGCATGACTATTTCGGAAGTGGGGCGGCATAGACGCCGGGAAACGCTTGCTGATTCTGTACGCCGCATACCCGGCCGACTCCCCAAAATAGTAATAAAAATTGGACGCTTTCAGCAGTGTCTCGAACCTTTCCTGGAACTTCGGGTTGGAGTGTCGGTCGCCGTATAGACTGCCTGCGGAAGGTAACGGGCCACTTCGAATGATTTCGGGATGTCTATGTTGAGGCCCGCGAAACCCGGCCCCACGTACTGGTAAACAGGTATCGAAACCCCGTGCTTCACCGTTGCCGAGAACGCCTTCCACGTCCGCATGTACTCGCTGCGCTGACTCAGCGTTTCGTATACGATTTGACCGATCAGGATCTGCCCCGAATCGGCCAACGACATGATTCTCGACGCGAGATTGATGCCAGCCCCCGCTAGATTTCGCTGGCCGTTAATGCGGTGACCAGGTTGTCGGAGCTCTCGTTTATGCCGATGCGAACTTCGAACCTCCTGTCGGATTCTTTCTGATTCCTGTTGTAGGTGCCGAGCAGGCGCAGTATCGAGAAGGAGACTTGTAAGTGGACATCCACTTGGTCGGCGGGGTCTAAGAGGGCGATACAGAGCCCATCTCCGGTCGGCAACAGGATGCATTTCTCGCCCGAAACCCTGCAGGCCGCCAGATTTTTGCGAACGATCTTGTTGAGCGTGGCGATGATCGCAGTCTGGGCCTCGACGCTCCGATTGACGCTGTATGACACCACGTCGAGGAACACGTACTTCGTTGCGGTTACCAACGTCTTCTGGCGAGGCATACGCCGCCGCCTCGGTGCCGCGGATGTTTTCAAGAGTTGCTTGTCATTTTTAGTTTTCACTCTCATTGGCAACAGAGGAACCCGTCGGCTCGTGGAGCAAATCTTTCGTCATGCACACCGAGGGGTATCTGACTCGACTGCGTTTTGCATGTTCTTCAACGTGATCCCCCGACGAAAGCGACGGCGGGTTCGTCGTTATCTGCCGCGATTTGCCCGAGGCGATCACCCAGGGCGAAACCATTGGGGAAGCCATCGAGCAGGCAGAAGGCGCGCTGGAGGCGGCCATCGAATCGCGCATCGAGGACGGCATGGAGTAGCCGTAGCCCGTATGGCGCGTAGCGGAATACGGGAAAACGGATGCCTACGATTTCTGGAAAAGACTGCATGTTGCAGGAGATTACGATAAAGGATTATTGTGATACGGATGCCCACGGTTCTAAGAATCGGAAGTTTCCGCTTTCACTTCTACTCGGATGAAGGCACTGAACCTCTCCACATTCACGTGCGCTGCGCCGACGGTGAGTGTGAATTCTGGCTTGAGCCTGTAGCTTTGGCTCGTAACCGCGGCGTTTCTCCTCACAGCTTACGAGAGATCGAGCGGCTCGTATTTGAGCACAGACCGATCCTTATGGACAAATATCATGAGTATCACCGCTACTGACATAGAACCCGTCGCCATTAGAGCCTGGGCAGAAGGACGGATGATCTATCTAGAGTTGACGGATGGGCGCACCTTCGGTTTCCTGCCGATCGATTTCGGATCCTGAGTCAAGCATCCGAAGACCAGCTTAAGGAAGTGCGGGTCGAGTTAGACGGATACGCACTCAGATGGGAAGAACTCGACGAAGACCTGACGGTCGGCGGAGTAGTCGCCGGCCGATTCCAACTACCGCTGCCAGGGCGAGCAGCCTAGCCAGGAATTAGGAGACCGCGATATATTTGTTTATGCGTCGCAGCGGCGTTCCGGCAGGCGGCGACCAAGGTCCCCGCTGGAAGGACCCGATCACGCGCCGGCGGCGGCTGCGCGCTCGGCGCGTTTGCGTTGGTGTTCGTCGAGGAGCTTCTTGCGCAGCCGGATGGCCTTGGGGGTCACCTCGACCAGCTCGTCGTCGTCGATGAATTCAAGTGCCTGTTCCAGATCGAAGCGGATCGGAGGAGTCAGGAGTATGTTCTCGTCGGAGCCCGCGGCGCGGATGTTGGTCAATTGCTTCGCCTTCATGGGGTTGACGATCAGATCGTTGGCGCGCGAGTGGATCCCGATGATCATCCCCGTATAGACGTCTTCGCCCGGACCGATCAAGAGCCGGCCGCGCTCCTGAAGATTGAACAACGCATAGGCGAGCGCTCTTCCCTCGCCGATCGAGATCAAGACTCCGTTGGTGCGCTGGCCGAGCGCGCCGGGCTTCATCGGCGCGTAGCGCTCGAAGGTGTGATACAAGAGGCCGGTCCCGGAGGTCACGGACAGAAACTCCGTGCGAAACCCGAAAAGCCCCCGCGAGGGGATAAGGTAATCGAGCCGCACCCGGCCCCGGCCGTCGGGCTGCATGTTCGTCAGGTCCCCTTTGCGCAACCCCAGCCGTTCCATGACCGCGCCCTGTCCTTCCAGCGGCACGTCGACGGCAAGTTGCTCATAAGGTTCGCAGAGCCGGCCATCGATCTCTTTCACGATGACTTGGGGCCGCCCGACCGACAGCTCATAACCCTCGCGGCGCATGGTTTCGATCAAAATCGAGAGGTGCAACTCGCCGCGGCCCGAGACCAGGAATTTATCCGGGTCCCCGGTGTCCTCGACCCGCAGCGCGACGTTGTGGATGAGCTCCCGTTGTAACCGCTCGCGGATCTGGCGGCTGGTGACGAACTTTCCGGCGCGTCCCGCGAAGGGCGAGTTCGACACCTGGAAGCTCATGCGGACCGTGGGCTCATCGATGGCCAGCGGAGCTAAAGCCTCGACCGTCTTCGGATCGCAAATCGTGTCGGAAATGGTTAAGGGTTCGATACCGGTGATGGCGATGATGTCGCCGGCGCTCGCCTTATCCATCTCGATCCGCTGCAAGCCGTGAAAACCGAGCACTTGCAAGATCCGCCCGTTGCGGCGCCCCCCGTGGCGATCGACGACCACGACCGAGGTATTCGGCCTGACAGTGCCGCGGGCGATCCGGCCCACCCCGATGGCGCCCACGTAGCTCGAATAAGCGAGCGAGCTAATCTGCATCTGGAACGGACCCGCGCGATTGACATCCGGCGGGGGCACGAATTTAACAATCGTCTCGAAAAGGGGCGTCATGTCGCCCGCGGGATCGATGTCCTCGCTCGCGAGGCCGGCGTAACCGTGGAACGCCGAGCAATAAACCACGGGAAAATCGAGCTGCTGGTCCGTGGCGCCGAGGCGATCGAAGAGCTCGAAGGTCTGATCCAACGCCCAGTGCGGGCGGGCGCTGGGCCGGTCCACCTTGTTGATGACCACGATCGGTTTGAGACCGCGCGCGAACGCCTTTTGGGTCACGAACCGGGTCTGCGGCATCGGTCCGTCCACGGCATCGACCAAGAGCAACACGGCGTCGACCATCGACAGGATGCGCTCGACCTCCCCGCCGAAATCGGCGTGGCCCGGCGTATCGACGATGTTGATCCGGTAGCCGCGCCAGCGCAGGGCGGTGTTCTTCGCGAGGATGGTGATCCCCCGCTCGCGCTCAAGATCGTTGCTGTCCATAATCCGTTCGGGCGCCGCCGCGCGCTCACCGAGCGTCCCGGATTGCTGCAGCAGGCGGTCCACCAAGGTCGTCTTGCCGTGATCGACATGGGCGACGATGGCGATATTGCGGAGTTTATCGAGTGAATTCATACTGGCCGTACGCAATCACAAAAAGCGCGCCATTATACGCCGAAGTTGTGCTATGCAGGTGCGCAGAGGCAAAGGCTCGTTTTTTGTTCCTCAGCCGCCAGGCGTGGAATACCGGAACACCTTCCGTTATCCGATAGACCCCATCGGAAGAGAGGGGGGATAGGGGAGAGTTTTTTCCGTTGGGGAAGCTCTGCAAAAGCGTCGCGAGCAAGCCCAGATGCGCGAAGCCGCGGAGTGAGTCGCGAGACTATCAGGTAGATAGGCGAGCGACGAGCGAGCACGCGACAAAGCAGATGGGCTGCGCAGTAACTTTTGCAGAGCTTCCTTAGCTCTAAGGTGGCGAGATGAAAAGCTTACAACAACATGATAAACGCGCGCTGATCTGGAAAGATCAGCAGATTAGCTACAACCAATTATTGGTTAATATTTCTCAGTATGCCGCGCTCTTTCAGGCGGATACCTGTGAGAAAGCGGCGATTTATTCCGAGAACCGCCCGGAGTGGATCTACGCCTTTTATGCGGCCTGGCGCAATCACGGTATGGCGGTCCCCGTTGATTCTATGGCAACGGCTGAGGAAGTCGCGTATATCCTGGAGGATTGCAAGCCGGAGATCATCTTCTGTTCGCAGGGAAAAGCAGCCGATGCACAAGCCGCCTTGCAAGCGCTTTCGTACACGCCGAAACTCCTGGTGTTTGAAGCGCTAGCGGAAACGCTGCGTTCGGCGGCCGTTCCACAGGATGCTGATTTTCCGGAGCGCGACAATGCGGATACCGCCGTGATTATTTACACCTCCGGAACCACTGGAAGCCCGAAAGGTGCGATGCTCTCCTTTGACAACATTCTCGTGAATGTGGAAGGGGTGTCGCAAGATGTCCCAATCTATACCGCCGCGCAACGAGTCCTGGCCCTGCTTCCCCTGCACCACGTTTTTCCTTTGATGGGGACGATTGTGATCCCGCTTGCGGTCGGGGCAACCGTGGTATTTTCGCCCTCCATGGCGGCCGAGGATATTCTGGCGGCGCTGCAAAACTACGGCGTGACCATGATTATCGGCGTGCCCCGGCTTTACAATCTTTTCCACAAAGGCATCAAAGCCAAAATCGAGAGCCGCGCGCTGGCGCGGACGTTGTTCAAACTCGCCGAATATGTTGATTCTCCGGCGTTCTCAAAACTGCTGTTCAAAACCGTACATCAGAAATTCGGCGGGAAGATTCAATATTTGGTTTGCGGCGGGGCCGCGATTGAGAACGAAGTGGCGCGTGATTTCAAAACCCTGGGGTTCGATGTGCTAACCGGGTATGGGATGACCGAGGCCGCGCCCATGATTTCCTTTACTCGCCCGGGGACCTTGAAAATCGGCGCGAGCGGGCATCCCTTGCCCAAAAACGAGGTCAAAATCGTGGCTGAGGAGATCGTTGCTAAAGGCCGCAATGTGATGCAAGGGTATTATCACCGCCCGGAGGAAACCGCGGCGCTGATACAAGGCGGCTGGCTGCACACCGGCGATCTGGGGTATCTTGATGAAGAGGGCGTGCTTTTTGTGACCGGGCGGGGAAAGGACATTATTGTCTTGCCGAACGGGAAAAACATCAATCCAGAGGAAATCGAGTTAAAAATCCTCAAACAGTTCGAGACGATTCGGGAAATCGGCGTGTTTATGCACGAAGGCATCTTGCAAGCAGTGATCTTTCCGGATTTTCAAAAACTGGATACCCATGGGGTGCATCAAATTGGCGACTATATTCGCTGGGATGTGATTGATAAATACAATCGTGCCGCTTCGCCCGCGAAAAAAATCGCGCATTTTACCGTCGTCAAGCAAGAGCTCCCCAAAACGCGCCTGGGCAAGCTCCGGCGGTTTCAACTGCCCGCCTTGGCGGTCGCCGATGTCAGCGACAGGACGTCTCAGCCGGAACCGGACTATCCTGAATATCAGATGATTAAACGGTTTCTCAATGAGCAAACCGGCAAAGCCATTTACGCGGGTCAACACCTGGAAATTGATCTTGGCCTGGATTCCCTCGACAAAGTGAGCCTGCTGGCCTTCTTACACGCCACGTTTGGCGTTGAGATGTCGGATGAGGAGACCAACCGGCGTCTGACCGTCGGGAGAATCGCAGCGTATATCCAGGAAAAGAAGGTCAAAATGGAGAGTGAAGGGGTGAACTGGCACACGATTCTCCACGAACCGGTGCAGGTGACTCTGCCAACCAGCTCACCCGTCCATATTCCGGCCGTCAAGTTCCTAAAATTCCTGCTCGACGGATATTTCAAACTCACCGTCACCGGTTTGGAGCATCTGCCGCAGACGCCGTGCATTTTGGCCGCCAATCATCAAAGTTATCTGGATGTCTTGATCATCACCCGCTTTCTCGGCGCGAATCTGGTGAAAAAGAGTTATTTTTACGCCAATGAACGCCACTTTCGCAGGCCCTGGCAGCGACTCTTTGCGGAAAAGCACAATGTGATTATCGTGGACATCAACCACCAACTGAAACTCTCGCTCCAGAAGATGGCGGCGGTCCTGCAACGCGGGAACAATATGGTCATTTTTCCGGAAGGCACGCGTACGCGGGACGGGAAATTGGCCGAATTTAAGAAGACCTTTGCGATTCTCAGCCGGGAACTGAATATTCCGATTGTCCCGGTTGTCCTGCAAGGCGCGTATGCCGCGATACACATCGGGAAAGTGTTCCCGAAATTCCGGCAAGCGATCCAGGTGGCTTTCCTCCCGCCGATCTTTCCTGAAGATCTCAGCTACGACGCTTTGACGGAGAAAGTCTCTCAGAGGATCAAGCAACATTTGCGAGAATAACGCCCATTTCAAAATGACTTGAGAGCACCGCGTTTCGCCTATCCGGCGAGACGCGAAGGCGCGGGGCGATCTTGTCCATCGAGCTCATCCAGAAATGATAGGCATACACGGCCAACACGCGTAAGGCCTCTTCCCGCTATTCCGGCCCCTTCCTGCATCCGCACTCGGACTTATAGTACGATCGGTGTGCGAACATCACGGCTGCACCGATACTCATGCTTGAGCTCAGTCTAATCTTGAATCAGATCCAGGAATCGCGGCAACGACTCGGCGCGCTACGGGGGTATCTTTGACTACGACCGGAAGCGCGCCCGCCTGAGCGAGGTGGTCCAGGCGCTCGAAGATCCGGCGCTCTGGGAGAATCTCGATCGGGTGCAAGCGCTCGGTAAGGAACGCGCCGCGCTGGGACGGGAAGTGGCCGCGATCGACGGCCTCGATCGCGGCCTGGCGGAAGCCACGGAGCTGCTCGAGCTGGCGGCGGCCGAGGACGATGCGGCTGCCGCGCAGGGTGTGGCAGAGGATGTTAGCGCGATCGACGAGCGCCTCGGCGCGCTCGAGTTTCAGCGCATGTTCTCGGGCGAAATGGATGCCAATCCCGCCTTCCTCGATGTCCAGGCTGGGGCAGGTGGCACCGAAGCCCAGGATTGGGCGGAAATGCTGCTGCGTATGTATCTAAAGTGGGGCGACCGGCGCGGCTACAAATGTGAATTGATCGAGGTCTCGCCCGGCGAGGTTGCCGGGATCAAGAGCGCCACGGTTTACTTTCAGGGTGACTATGCCTTTGGGTGGCTCCGGACCGAGACCGGGGTGCACCGCTTGGTGCGCAAGTCGCCCTTCGATTCGGGTAACCGCCGCCACACCTCCTTCGCTTCGGTTTTCGTGTCGCCTGAGATCGATGACAGCGTGGACATCGTGATCAATCCCGCCGACCTTAGAGTCGACACCTATCGCGCCAGCGGCGCTGGCGGCCAGCACGTCAACAAGACCGATTCGGCGATCCGCATCACGCACCTGCCCACGGGTAGCGTGGTTCAGTGTCAAAACGAGCGCTCGCAGCATAAGAACCGGGCACAAGCCATGAAGATGCTGCGCGCGAAGCTCTATGAGACGGAGATGAAAAAACGCGATGCGGAAAAACAAGCGCTCGAGGAATCGAAGGCCGAAATCGGTTGGGGCAGTCAGATCCGCTCCTACGTGCTCGATCAATCCCGCATCAAGGACCTGCGCACCGGGGTAGAGAGCGGTAATCCGCAGGCGGTGCTCGATGGCGATCTCGATCGCTTCATCGAGGCGAGCCTGAAGCTCGGGGTGTGAGAGTTTGTGACTGAGCGCGCGTATGTCAAACCAAGATAGTACCGATCAATCCGCACAGCGGCGCGCCAAGCTCGCCCAACTGCGGGCCGAGGGGGATCCCTATCCCAATGACTTCAAACGCGACGCGCTCGCGGCCGATTTGCAACGGCGCTTTGGGGATCGGGGGCACGCGGCGCTCGAAGAGGCGCCGATGGCCGTCACGATCGCCGGCCGCATGATGACCCGGCGCGTCATGGGCAAAGCCGCCTTCGCCCACCTCCAGGATATGAGCGGCCGCATACAACTGTATCTACGCCGTGACGAGCTTGGGGAAGGCCGTTACAACGCCTTCAAGGACTGGGACATCGGTGATGTCATCGGTGTCACGGGGAGCTTGTTTAAGACCAAGACGGGGGAGTTGTCCGTCGCGGTGCAAAGCGTGCGCCTGCTCGCGAAGTGCTTGCATGCCTTGCCGGAAAAATTTCACGGGCTCAGCGATGTCGAGACCCGTTACCGCCAGCGCTATCTCGATCTCATCATGAATGAGGCGAGCCGGCGGGTCTTCGAGCGGCGCTCGGCGATCATCGATTTTATTCGTGATTACTTGAAAGGCCCGGGTTACGTCGAGGTCGAGACGCCGATGATGCAAGTGCTTCCGGGCGGGGCGGCGGCGCGGCCCTTCGTCACCCACCACCACGCGCTTGATATGCAACTCTATCTGCGCATCGCCCCGGAGCTGTTCCTAAAGCGGCTGGTCATCGGCGGCCTGGAAAAGGTGTTCGAGATCAACCGTAATTTCCGCAACGAAGGGCTTTCCACCCGTCACAACCCGGAATTCACCATGCTAGAGCTCTACGAGGCATACGCGGACTATGGGGATCTCATGGATCTCACCGAAGATCTCATCCGCAAGCTCGCGCTAGCGATCCTCGGGAACACCACGCTCAGATATCAAGACGAGGAGTTCGACTTGTCGCGGCCGTTCGCGCGTATGACTCTCAAAGAGGCGATCATGCAATTTAATCCGGGGCTCGAACGCGAGACCCTGGAGCGGTTGGATCCTTTGAGCGCCTATGCCAAGCAGCTCGGGATCGCCATCGAAGAGGGTTTTGGGCTCGGTAAAATCCAGCTTGGGATCTTCGAGAAGACCGTCGAAGAAAAGCTCCGTACACCTTGCTTCATCACCGCCTATCCGACGGAGGTGTCACCGCTCGCGCGCCGTAATGCGGAGGACCCCTCGGTCACGGATCGGTTCGAGTTTTTCATCGCCGGGCAAGAGATCGCGAACGGGTTCTCGGAGCTCAACGATCCCGAGGATCAAGCCGAGCGTTTTCGCCGCCAGGCCGAAGCGAAGGAAGCCGGTCATGAGGAGGCGATGCACTACGATGCCGACTATGTCCTGGCGCTTGAGTATGGGTTGCCGCCCACGGCCGGCGAAGGCATCGGGATCGACCGGCTGGTGATGCTATTGACCGATTCTCGCTCTATCCGCGATGTGCTCTTGTTCCCGCACATGCGGCCGCGGACGGCCGAGGCCATGCCGGAGTGACGGGCACCGGATCGCATAAAGGGTTCGTAGACATGTGAGACTCTTTCTCAGTTGTCACCGACCCCTACCTTTCTAAGCGGCCGTGTCGGGGCAGCGCGTTGGTCGCTTGCCATGTTCGCGCATCGTGATGCATCTCGGCGGTCTGAGGCGAAGCCCCGTTAGCAAGTTAATGCGTTGGCGTGAGATCTGGACCCAGGACCTTCTTCGGAAGATGTTGTAAGTCAAGACCCCAGTTGTGCCACCTGGAAACTAGCACGGGAGAATGTCCGATTTCCGCTCAAATGTGAATTTGTCACAGACTGCGACCTACGATGTGGCTTACCATTACCTGAGACACATACAGTCGAGAGTTGCATTTCCGATCAAAAACGCTGAGACCAAAGATTTTCGGGAAGGCGAGAAATGAATGCGAAGACCGGCGAAAAGGCTGCTGATGAAATTGCAGAGTACACACTATCAAACGTTGGGGGTCCCCAACCAGCTAATCGGTGCCGTCGATGCCGCGATTGCTTGCAAGATTAAGATGCCAACGTCAAGGTCGGCTGGGACCCGACGTCCAACCAACCGACATTACGGTTGCCCAGGCCAAAGCTGGCAAAAGGGCCGGGATAGATGGCGCAAACAGGTGCTGGTCCGGCGCACTTCTATCGTCGCACCGATTGAGCTTAGCCGCTTAGGCGCAGCGTGGTTTTAATGAAAGTCTTATTCCTGACTAATGATCCTATGATCGTTGGGTCGCTGCGACTGTGGGATCCCGATAGACTAGCGACCACTTAAGGAGGACGACGTATGCCTGCATTTATCTACCGGGAACTCGCCTGGGCTTGGATAATCATTGTTGGCGGATTGATGATTACCCCTGGAGGTATAGAGTGTATTCAGTGTGGTCCGTTATTGACGAGAGTACTTGGCATAATATCGATCGCGATAGGGATCGCAGGATTTGCGCTTGGACGAACAAGTGCAAATCCGATGCCTGGGCGCCAATAGCAAGTGAACGGGTCGAGCTGACGGGCGCAATCCCGTCAACTCGACCCGTTCGCGTGCTTTTTTTATGGCTGTCCGGGGTGGCGCTTGGTCCGGTACGACAACGAGCGTACCAGATCAGCCGAAATCTAAAATAAGAGGGGAGTCGCGGATGCCGTCAGACAACAATGTCCCACCTGTCAAACCCGCCTGGATGTCGCCCATCGAAACGCGCCAGGCACGTGCCGACTATTATTTCCAAACTGTCCTCGACGGCCAGGGCGAGTGGTACGACAAGAGCGCAGGGAAACAAAAGCGCCGATATTTAGCATTCGCCATCTGCGTCATCGTCCTTGGCGCGCTGATTTCGCTGCTCCAAGTGCTGAAAGCGGACTGGGTGCCCCTTCTTACCGCCGCGTTGGGTGCCGCCGTCACCATCAGCCGGGCGGTGGATACCTTGCTGCGTCCCGCAGAGACCTGGCAAGCCTACCGCAAGGCCGCCGAAGGCATGAAACGCGAATACCGCCTGTATCTCCAAAACGCGGATGCGTACGCCGGCGCAGAGGACGAGACCAGCGCCTATCGCCTCCTGGTCGACCGGGTCGAAACCATTATTGCCGAAGAACAGCAACTATTCTGGCAGTCTCAAGCCAAGGGTGGGGCCCAGCAGGAACCACCGAAAGAACCTGACCAAGGCGCATGACCGCCATCTTCAACGGTCGACGGCGACATGCACGCCCTTGGCCTGACAGCAGGCGTAGGAGTTAAAGCACCGGTCGAGCACAAGCTCGGCCACATTCATGAGCGCGTGATGGACGGCGCGATCGCGAAACGGCGCAGCGGCTTTGGTTGTGCGTCGTCATCGCGGCTCGCGGACGACACGCAACCCGACATCATCGTAGCGGCCGTCGGCATTGAGCCGAAAGCGCTTGGTCGAGCGCAGGGACTTCGCCGGCGTGCTGTAGGCGCCACCGCGGGCCACTCGCATTCTACACTTGGGCGTCTCCCAGGCGCTCCCATCGGAGGGACCGCCCGCGTACGACGGATGATAGCAATCCTGCACCCATTCCAATACGTTCCCGGCGGTATCATACAGACCGAACGGATTGGCCTTAAAGCTGCCGACGGGCGCCGGTTGTTGAACAGCGAGCGCGCTACCACACCCATAGCAGTGCGCCTTACCTTCTTCGATCTGGTAACCCCACCAATAGGGCGTCTGCGTACCGGCCGCCGCGGCATATTCCCATTCCGCTTCCGTGGGGAGCCGGTAACGATGTCCGGTCGCCTGCGTCAACCAGCGCGCGTAAGCGACGGCATCATTCCAACTAACGAGGACCACCGGCATTCGATCGTCGGTTGGTGCGGAACCGTTGCTGAAGGATCGCCGTGTCGCCCCTGCGAACGAAGCATACTCGGCGTAGGTGACTTCGTTACGGCTCATCGCGAAGCGTTTGACGACGACTTGATGCGGGGG
>JBIMKD010000146.1:0-14002 GCA_043673815.1 Chromatiales bacterium | reverse complement strand
GTCGGCCGCTGCGACGCGCAGGACCTGCGCGTGCTTGAAATGCCGCAGAACCTCCATGGCTTGCTCGAGATCCCCGCGCGCGACATGCGCTAACTGCTCGGCGAGATCCCGCTTCAACTCGCTCACCCGCGGTGGCGCATAGAGTGTGCGCGGATCGATGAGCTCATCGAGCAGTAGCGGTTGGCGGGCAATACGATTCGCGATCCAGGGGCTGGCCGCGCACAGGCGCACCAGTTGCTCGAGCGCGCCGGGATGCTCATCGAGCAGAACCAGATAGACGCTGCGTTGCGCTATCGCCTCGACGATAGTCAATAGGCGTTCAGTCACCGTCGGCTGCTCGGGTACCCGCGCTATGGCCTCGAGCAGCTTCGGCAGGACCCGGTCCAGCCGCATTTGATCGGTATTGCTGAGCCGCCTCACGCCCCCGCTTTTACTCAACTTCTCGATGCTTGCGAGGATCGAGGGCGGATCGCTGAACCCCGCGCCTTCCAACCAGCGTAATAGAGATGCGGTGTCGGCCATCCCCTGCCACGGTCGCGGCGCCAGCATGAGCGGCGGACCGTTGGCGGCGGGATCGTGCGGCCCGACCAAGAGCGCATCGAAATGGGTCTGAACGCGCTCCCGGCGCCGTGCGAGCGCCGCATGAAAGCTCGGCCAATCGTTAAACCCCATTCCCAAGGCCACGCGCTGCCGGGTTATCTCCCCTCTCGGCAAGACATGAGTCTGCTGGTCCTCCACTTGCTGCAAGCGATGTTCCGTCTGGCGCAAAAAGCGGTAAGCTTCGGTGAGCTCGGCAACGGCGGGTGCGGGCAGATAGTTCAGGTTCCCGAGAGACTCGAGAACGGCCAGAATGCGGCGCTCGCGCAGCGCCGGCCGGTGTCCGCCGCGGATTAATTGAAAGGTCTGCCCGATGAACTCGATCTCGCGGATCCCCCCGCGCCCGAGTTTAATATTGTCCGCAAGCCCCTTGCGCGTCACCTCGCTATCGATTAATCGTTTCATGTCGCGTAAGGCCTCGATCGCGCCGAAGTCGAGATAGCGGCGATAGACAAACGGTTTCAGCCGCTCCAGCAGGCCCTCGCCGGCCGGCTTATCCCCCGCGGCGATGCGGGCCTTGATCATGGCGTAGCGCTCCCAATCGCGCGCATGAGTCACGTAGTACGCCTCCATGGCGTCAAAGCTCAGCACCAGCGGCCCGCTGTCGCCGAACGGTCGCAGGCGCATGTCCGCACGGAACACGAATCCATCCTCGGTAACCTCCGACAACACTTTGATCAAGGCTTGGCCCAGGCGGCTGAAGAATTCCTGGTTGGATATCGAGAGAGCTCCGCCATGCGTTTCCCCGGCGCGCGGATAAGCAAAGGTCAAATCGACGTCCGAGGAAAAATTGAGCTCAAGAGCGCCAAGCTTGCCCATCGCGATCACGACCAGCGACTGGGCCGTCCCATCAACATCCCGCGGGACGCCAAAGGTCTCCACTTGCCTTCGGTAAAGCCAGCCGAGCGCACCGTCGAGTGCGGCATCGGCAAAGCGCGAGAGATCTCCCATCGTTTCATCGAGATCGGCGGCTGCGGTGATATCGCGCCAGGTGATGCGCACGAATTCGCGGTAACGTGCCTGGCGAAGAGCGCGCATGAGCGCCGACTGGTCCGGCGCGCCGGCGACAGCACGCTTGATCCGTTCGGGGTATTCTTGTTCGCCGAAACCGCGGTCGAGATCGCCGCTTTCGAGAAGCTGCGTGAGGCGCCTTGGATCCTTCGCAAAATAGTGTGCGGCGAACGGACTGCACGCACACACTCGGATGATACTCTGCCGGTGTGCCTCCTCAAGCCCGCTGCCTGGCGGTGACCTTGGGATCGCTTCGGCAAATTGGTCCCAATACCGCTTCGCCTCCGAAGCCAATTCCAGAGTCAACGCGGGCGCGGTGTGAGCAGGCGCAGTCATCGGCCAAGTTTACCGTTTGCGCTTTGCGGCTACCATTAACCCCGCGTCGTCCAACGGTCGGGTTCACGAAGTAGTTGCAACCGCCAACTTCGTTCCACGCCGCCGACTTACTTAGCGTTAGCAAGACGCTACGGGCGGAGGCCGTGAACGCGACCAGCTCCTCGGCAGGGAAGCAATCACGAAGATCAAGCTGAACCTCAGTTCTGAATCCCGCGATTCCAAGCCCCGTACGCAGAGTTTACCGGCGCGCCGTTTTTTGGCGCGTCCGTGTGGAGCGAGAAGTTAGAATGGGTGGTGGCTCGATAAGGCGGCCCGTCACGAATTTGTGGAGCACACTAGCCATCGACGTTTGGTAAGGGATACCTTCCTCGGCTGCTCTCGCTTGAATATCCTCAAGGTCGCGGGAAGAAATGCGAATGTTGACCCGCTTGTCTTTGGCAAGCGATGCCTCGGCATAAGAAGCATAGCGGGCGATTTCCTTCTTGAGGTTGGGCAGGGACTGCCACTCATCCCTCTCAAAGGAAGCCAGAATTTCCTCTTCAAGTTTTCTTTCTTTATCCATTTCACCTGTCCTCCGCCAGATATTTGCGGGTGGCCTTGCGGCTCGGACTGATCGTTTTCAAGAAAACCTCACTTCTAGTTTCAACAAACGGTATTAAATAAGCATAGCCGCGAGTACGAACCACGAACATACGCTGGTTCGGGTACTGCCGTGTGTTCGGATGGTCAAGAACATCGAGAAGACCGCCATGTGACATGGCCGATAGCACTTCCGCAAAGGACACGTCGCGTTCCGCTTTGAGGCGGATGCTTTTCTCGGTGCTCCAACTCACAGGCTTCATGTTCCCATGATATGCCTGTGTGCTTTATGGCATCAAATCGTCGAACGCATTCGGCGTCAACCGCGGGCGCCGTGACGTTCGCCTGGCGCAACGACCGTTGCGCTCGTCACAAGCCGCCGCGCGCGGTTGTGTGCCCGAAGTCGGTTAGATATGCTCGGGACCAAGTGTATATCTATAGGAGGTTCAGCCACCATGAAGGTATCGAAGTGGGGTAACAGCCTGGCGGTCCGGTTGCCGGCCGCGGTGGTGGAAGCCTTAGCGCTCAAAGAGGGAGAAGAGATCGAGATCCACATCATCGGGGAGCGGTCGATCGAGATCAGCCGCAAACCCGGCCGGACCGAGCTTCTGGCGCGCCTGCGCAAGTATCGCGGCCGCCTCCCAGCGGACTTCAGATTCGATCGGCTGGAAGCGAATGAAGGCCGCTGACCCGTTCTACGACACGAACGTCGTCCTGTACCTCCTGTCCTCCGATCCGGTGAAGGCGGATCGCGCCGACCGCGGTCGCTGTCGCGGTCTTAGATTCGTTGGGCGGATGCCCGAGGGCGATCCGCCGCATGGTAAGTCTTTCTACGAGATCTCCCGGAACAAGCGATCACGATTCGCCGGAATACACATTTTCCAAGGCACGGGGTAAAATCAGCTTTTCTCTCCGCGAAGGCGAACTATGAGCTGGTCAGATTATATTGCGGTGGATCCCGCCGTTTGCCATGGCAAAGCCTGTATCAAGGGTACGCGCATCATGGTGTCGGTGGTGCTGGACAACTTGGCTGCTGGTCTTACGCCCGAGGAGATTATCCACAGCTACCCTTCCCTTAGCCGTGAAGCGGTTCAAGCCGCCATCGCTTACGCTGCCGAGCTTGCGCGTGAGCGCGTCCTTCGGTTGTCCGCATAAACCGTCCGGATGAAGTTCAAGATCGACGAGAACTTGCCCGCAGACATAGTCGTACTTCTACAAGAGGCTGGTTACGACGCGATGACTGTGCTCGATCAGAAACTTGGCGGCCATGCCGATTTGCATATCGCGTCAGTATGCCGCACCGAAGATCGCACATTAATCACATTGGATATGGATTTTGCGGATATTCGTACGTATCCACCGAACCAGTATCCGGGCGTGGTAGTGTTGCGGCTACGTCGGCAGGACAAGCCGCATGTCATGGCAACGGTTGCCGGCTTGATCCCGTTGTTCTCGACAGAGTTGCTGGAGCGTCGACTATGGATCGTTGAAGAAGACAAGTTACGGATCCGAGAGTGACGTCAGAAAAGAAAATATTTCAATCCTGGCCCCTTTAACTGATAGTGACTTCGAAGTCACCGGCGTAGGCCGGCAGACTGTTTCCCAGCCCCGCGGCTAGAGCAATGCCTAACGCTACGAGTTTTTGTTTTATTGTGTACTCCTGAATAGTTTACTTGCGCGAAATGATAGACTGTTGATGGATGCTTGCATACTTGGCCTGCCCGCCTCGCGATCAGTATTGGGACAGCCTGTTTATAGTTCCAGGATCCTCACGAGCGAGGACCCTGGAACGCTAGCTACACAGCGACCGGCCGCCGAGTAGAAGGCGGCTCCGGCCGCCGGTCGCTTTCCTACTCTCCTACGATCTCGGGATCAATAAGGCCCCGGTCCCTTGGTAAACGGCTTATACGGCAGGTAGGTATCGATGTCCGTACCACTTGGCTGCACCGCCACCTCGCGAGGCGTCCCGGTGCACGAAGCGGCGTCAGGGTTGATAACGGTCAGCGTGGTCCAGAAGTCCTCCTGAACCAGCTCGGGATCGACGAACAGCGTGCTCCCGGTCTTGTCCGGCCCCGTGAACCACCAGTCGGCCCGGTCGTTATCCGCGTCGTTCGCTTCGTTCTTGTGCTTTTCACACCAGTTGGCAACCGCGATACGCACGTGCAATACCGATACGCATGGATCCAAAATGGTCGGCGGCGTTACCTGGAACTTGGGCGTACCGAGCAAATCGAGCGATAGTGCACCACCTTTCCAATTGAGCGCGCGCACCGGCACGCTGTCAAACGGGCCCGGCGGATCGTTCCCCAGAGGATTCGTCTCTTCCTGCTGGATCTTAAAGGGATCGTTATCCTGAATACCGCCGACATCGAGGGTGATAAAATCCTCGTCCTCGTTGGTGATACCCACGGCACCCGTCGGTATAGGCACCTCAACGCCATCGGTTTGAATTTCATTCCACACAGCGGCACCGAATGGGAACACCGCCGACTGTCCGCGCACCTTCAAGGGGGTGGGATCGTCGTGGCCGCCGCCGCAGCCGTGCGTTATCACGAAAGCGTTAAAGCTCTCTGTCCCTGCCGTAGCCGCGTCCTGGACGAGGGTGTGGGCAAAGGCAGCCGGCCCTCCGGTGCACATCAAGGCCGTCAGCGAGCACAGTGTCAGTCTTTTTATGGTTAAGATTGGCATAAATGGTCCCCGTAATATGTATATGGATTCACAGCTAAGTTTTTACTGGTTTCTACCCACTAAAAAGCACGCAGGAACAACTGGTCGTGCCTAGCTGCATCGACTCGCTATTCCCTGCTAAAAAAAACTATCTCACCGAGCATCGCTTGTAAATGTGGCAAATTGTCGCACCCCAGTCTCAGCACCATATCAAGAAGGGGGGTGCGACAATTTGTCGCATTTACATGCCGAGCCGCGAGCCATAGGATCGCAGCACGAGTGAACGTATGGACGGTTGTCACGGCAAAACGGGAATAGCGCTAGGGCCCATACGTCGACGCATGGTGCTTATTCGATGAGGTTACGGGAACGCGGAATGAGAACGCTCGGGCGGCGATCCGGTCTCCGGCTGCTATGGCTGGTGGCGGGATTGATGCTATGGAACAGCAGTGTTATGTCAGCGCCTCAAGCGCTGGGACTTTCCAAATCGGTGGATATCGATATCCATCGCGACAAGATGACCTTGAATGTCACGCAGGCTTCCTGGAAAGAGGTTCTAGATGAATTCCGTAGACAGACGGGGATACGCTTCCATGACACCATTGCGCCCCAGGGGGTGGTAACGGTCTCCTGTCCCAGCATGACGTTCACGCGTGCGCTCGAGTGTCTATTGGGTCGTGACGCGGGGTTGATCCTGCGCTATCCCCCTCGAGGTGAGGGATCGAATAAGGGTGCCCTGCCCACGGAGGTATGGTTGCTGGGAGAACCTGGGACCAGCCGCGAGCGTAGCTCGGCCCCCGCGCAGTCACATAGGGACAAGCCGCAGCACGTGACGAGTCGGGGTCCCGCGGCGGCACGCGAAGAGCGCTTCGCCGCGCTCATGGACATGACCCATTCCGAGCATGCCGACGCACGCATGCAAGCGCTGGGCAGCCTTGCCGCGAGCGGCAAGCGTAAGGATCCCGCCGTGCAAGAAACGTTTCGCGCGGCGCTGGTGGACGAGGATGCGGGTGCGCGCGCGCAGGGCGTTTACGCCTTGGCGAAAGGCGGTGGGCCCGGGGCAATGAAGGTGTTGCGCGATGCCCTGCAAGATAGCGATGGCTCGGTCAGGCTGATGGCGGTTGACAGCGCGGGCCCCGATGCGCAGAGCGTTGCGGTGCTGCAAGAGGCGCTCGCCGACAGCGATGAGACGGTACGCGCGTTGGCCGCAATGAAACTAGGAGAGATAGGACACGCCGTGGGAGCACCGCGACGTGAGTAGCTGGTGGGACGTAACGGGAAGGCTCCGCTTGCTCAAGCTGACGATTTCGGCACAAACCGTTCAGCACTCGTCATATTGTCATTCATCATTGGTCCCGATAACGACAGGAGGAGACTATTATGAAATATTATGAGAAGTCCTTCTTTAAGAACGCATTCGCGAGCGCGTCGTTGGTGCTCGCGGTTGGGCACGCGCCTATTGCGCTGGCGCATACACAGGGCGGATCACTCGGTTCCAGCGCGGGAGCGACCGACCTCTACACCGTCACCTGTTCTACGAACGCTGGCGGAGCGACGTTCCGTCTTGGTACCCGCGTGAAGAACAACACTCCGGGATCGGTGAAGGTTAGCGTTCAGGCTCGCAAGGGCTCCATAGCCACGAACATTACGGATGCCACCAGTGGAGACGCAGGGTATAGTTTTTGGGTCTACAATAACAGTGGCAACGGGGCGTACAACGTATTGGTCGATAAATCCGCAACCGGCGCGAATAATTACACCCTCGACTACCATTGCCAAACCGCTGCCGGGGGTCATACCGGAACCTCAATCACCACGAATCAGAATCAGTAAGGCATCCGCTCGGCGCTTGGCACTAGCGCTTGGTCGCGGGCGCTACCGTGCAAGCGACGCGGACATGTCTGATGGGGAGTGGCTCCACAATGAGGAAGTATCGTGCATTTGCGAATTATTGCGGTTAGTTGCGCCGCGCTGGCGCTCACGCTTGCGGCTAATACTCCCGCCGCCGAGGCAGGTCAGGCGGCGCCCAACTGTTCATTGACGCCGCTCAGTGAGGGACAGCGCTATGACATGCGGCAACTCCGCGGCAAGGTCGTTTACGTCGATTTTTGGGCTTCCTGGTGCTCGCCCTGCGCGCAGTCCTTTCCGTTCTTGAACGATCTGGACAGCGAGTTGCGCGGACGGGGTTTGCACGTTCTGGGGATCAACTTGGATGAGAAACCCGACGATGCGAAGGCCTTTCTTGAAAAGCACCCGGCTAACTTCAGCGTCGCTGTCGATGCGGACGGGCAGTGTCCCCGAGACTTCGGCGTCCAAGCGATGCCGTCATCCTATCTGGTGGACCGCCAGGGTATCATTCGCCACGTGCACCTGGGCTTTCGGCGTGGGGAGGCTGAGCAGCTCCGTGGGCTGGTGGAACAGTTGTTGGCGGAGCGTCCCGAGGGCGGATAGCGGCACTCGGTCGCTTCGACGAAAGGCCCTATATGAAAGGCTCTTCCGCAGAAGTTGTGGGTCACTGGAGAGACGGTCTGGCAATGATCGCATGATAATCTGGGTCTGTATATTTGGGCCTGGCCACGAGTTTTCGGGTTCGATTTCAAAGCACGGTCAGTGCGCCCCGGTTAACTCCCTCTCCCTTCCGGGAGAGGGCAGGGGTGAGGGGATGAACAGTCTGGTCCGGGCGCTGCGGAAGAATTCGACCGAGGCGGAGCGGTGCTTGTGGAGTCGAGTGCGCGGTCGACGGCTCGACGGCGTCAAGTTTCGACGTCCACAGGTCCTTGGACCCTACGTCGTGAATTTACTCTGCTTGGAGCCCAAACTTATCATAGAGGTCGATGGTAGCCAGCATGCCGAGCAGGTCTCGAACGACTTGCAGAGGTCTGAATATCTCAAGGTATTGGGTTATCGCGTGCTTCGATTATGGAATCATGAAGTGCTTGGAGATCCTGAGACGGTGTTGGAGAGTATTCGCGCTGCCTTGGTTGAGATCCCCTCACCCCCGCCCTCTCCAGGTTGGGAGAGGGAGTTAACTGAATAGCCATATATTCTGCTGAGGAGCCATATGAAAAAATCTGACCGGGTGGTGACGGCGCTTCTACTTGCGCTGGCTATCGGGCTACCGGGCTGCGCAACGGTAGCCCCGTGGGAACGCGGCAATCTCGCCAAGCCGCACATGGCCTTGGAACCCAACCCCGCCTTGCGCGCCTTGCGCAAGCACACCTACATGAGCCGCGAGGCGGCAGTAGCCGGTGGGTCCGCCGCTGGCGGCGGCTGCGGCTGTTACTAGCCTGCGCGGCGCTTTTCGGCGCCTCGCAATGCTTTTTTTACCGCGTCGCTTCGGGCGGTGGTCGGCCACGGGGCCGCAATCATTGATGCAGGCAAGCGCATCCTCGCGGGCGCTGACGGCCGCCGCCCTGGCCTTACCCGGACTGACTCCCTCACCGGCTCATGCCGCCGAGGGTGACGCGTTCAGCTTCCAGTATGGCCGCTACCAGGAAAGCGAACGCAACCTCTTCGGCGTGAAGAGCGCGTTTGATCCCATCCTAGTGGACAGCCTCCAGGGCAGCGCGAGCCTCACCCTCTTCGATCGGCTGAAGTTCTTCGCCAACTACGTCCAGGACACCTGGTCCGGGGCCACGCCGATCGCTACCGTGCCGCAGGGGCTTCTTTCCGGTGGCCCTAATTGTTCGGGGGGAAATTGTCCCAACCCTTCGGATGGGGTTTCGGGGGCGACGCCTTTCATCAATGGTGAGCTGTTCTTCGATTCTCAATTCAACCCGCTCGAAGAACTCTTCGACAAGGATGGTAACCAGTTCTTTCAAAAAAACGGGCAATTGGTGGATACGATCTCCTTCGCCTCACCCGAGACGCGCAAGCAGGGGGATTTCGGGCTGAGCTACGAGTGGAACGAGGCGGCGCTGGACGTGGGGGGCGGCCTTTCCCTGGAAAACGACTATGAATCGCGGTGGGGCAGCCTGGGCGGGCGCTGGGACCTCAATCAGAAACGCACCACCTTGAACCTGGGCTTGAGTTACACCGCCAGCGACACCGAGGCCTTGCTCGATCCCGATGCGCTTCCCTACATCGACACCTCCGCTTTCGACGACCAGATTGAAAACCTGCCTTCGACTGGAGACGAGATCCTCCGGGGCGCGCGCGAGGATTGGGCGGCGCAGTTCGGCCTGACGCAGATCCTGAACAACAACGCGCTCCTCCAGACCAGCCTCGGTTACATCCGCAGCACAGGGTTTCTGGAGAATCCCTACAAGGTGGTGGAGGTCGCGTTCATCGATCCCACGCAACAGTTCCTGGAGCCTCTCGGGGTTTTTACTGGGCAAGTTCAGGCCCTCCTGGAACAGCGGCCCGAGGTGCGTAACCAGTGGACCTGGGACGCGCGCTATGTGCAGTATGTCGAACCATTGAATGCGGCCCTGCATCTCGGATACCGTTTCTACTCCGACGATTGGGGAATCGATGCCCACACCTTCGAGTCGAGCTGGGGTCAACCAGTGGGTGGCGGATGGACCATCACGCCTTGGGTTCGGTATTACTCGCAAGACGCCGCCGATTTCTACCAGCCGTTTCTCATCTCCAGGCAAGCGTTCTCCACAACAGTGGTTGATGAAGAGACGGGCGAGGTCATCGAAATCATCCCGTTCGATCCGAAAAAGCTTCCGGCCAATTTTTCCAGCGACCACCGCCTGTCGGGCTATGGCGCCTTGAGCGGCGGATTGATCGTGAGCAAGGAATTTGCTCGGGGGGTCAGTCTCGAGGCCGGTGTCGAGTATTACACCCATGAGGGCGGGCTCAAGCTCGGCGGAGGGGGTGAGGGCGACTACGCCGATTTCAGCTACTACCAGGTCAATGCGGCCTTGAATGTCAGCCTTGACGCGGCGTTGCCATCGGCCGGCGGCGGCCATGATAGCCACGAGCAGGTCCACGCTCATGGCCACGCGCCGGCCGGTGTCATGTTCGACCACATGCTGCCCAGGGCCGGCGATTTCATGGTCGACTATCGCTACATGTACAGCCGCCAGTCCGGTGACACGCTGCGCGGTTCGAACGCCGCAAGCGACCAGGAAATCATAAACCAGGGCTGTGGCAGCGACGTCTGCAGGGTGACGCCGGAGGAGATGAGCATGCACATGCACATGCTCGAGCTCATGTACGCGCCGACCGACTGGCTGAACCTGATGCTCATGCCCCAGTTCGTCGACATGGACATGACCCTGCGGGACCTCGAAGGGGCGCCGCCGCCCCCGGACGGCACCCCCCCCGGCCACTTTACCAGGCACAGCACGGGCGGTGTCGGGGATACCTCCATGGTCGCCCTGGTCAAGCTCTTCGACGTTCCCGGAAATCACATGCACCTCGGCTTGGGCCTCAGCGCGCCGACCGGCGATGTGGACATCAGGCTCAGGCCTACTCATCAAGCAGACCCGGAGTTTATTCACTATCATATGCAGCTCGGCAGCGGCACCTGGGATTTGCTGCCGAACCTCACCTACACGGGCGCCCGGGGGCGCTGGTCGTGGGGCGGGCAATTGAGCGGCATCTATCGCCTTGAGGACGCGAACGAGTCGGGTTATGCGTTAGGCGATCAGTTCCAGGCCACCGCCTGGGGTAGCGTTGGCCTCACCGACTGGCTCTCCGCCTCCGTGCGAGGTGTCTATACGACGCAAGGGGAAATTAACGGCGAGTTTGACGGGCAGGTCGGCCACAAGGATCGAGAGGGACCGATGGACTTCCCACAGAACTACGGTGGGCGATTCTGGGATGTGGGCTTCGGTCTCAGTGCCGAGATTCCGATCGCGGGGCTTAAGGACAACCGTTTGAGCGTCGAGTGGCTGCAACCCGTGGAGGACGACTTCAACGGTTTCCAGCTCGAACGTGACGGCTCACTATTCGTGAGCTTCAGCCTGAAGTTTTGATCGGCCTTGTGTAGCGTGCGTCAACTGCATGAGAATATGTGGCGTAGCGACGTTGCGCCACCGCCTGAGCGACCGGAATTCAACATGAACGGCATGAGGTCTTACCGCTCGGCTTTCAAGGCGATGGGGTCCCCCTGTGAGATCCAGCTCTTCGCCACAAGCCCTGCAGAAGCCGAGAACATTGCGGGAATCGCCATTGCTGAAGTCGGCCGGCTGGAAGCGCGTTATTCGCGCTTTCGAGCCGACAGCTTTCTATCCGAGGTCAATCGCGTGGCAGCCCGTGGGGGAAGCATCTCCGTAGACCAAGAGACTGCGGGGCTGCTCAATTACGCCGCGACCTGCTATCGCGAGAGCGACGGGCTCTTCGACATAAGCTCCGGCATATTGCGTCGCGCGTGGCGCTTCGATCGAGGCGCGCTGCCGGATGAGGCACAGATCCAAAGTCTACTCGGCAAGGTCGGGTGGCACCGCCTCCGCTGGGTGCCCCCGGTGCTCGAATTTCCACTGCCGGGTATGGAGATTGATTTCGGCGGTGTCGTCAAGGAATACGCCGCCGATCGGGCGGCAACGCTATGCTACGAGGCCGGCGCCCGATCCGGCCACGTCAATTTAGGCGGCGACATCAAGGTCATCGGGCCGCGTCCGGACGGCGGCCCGTGGCGGATCGGCATACGCCATCCCCGCCGTCCGGGAGCCCTCATACAAACGGTCTCGTTGCACCACGGCGGGCTTGCCAGCAGCGGTGACTACGAGCGCTGCATTGTGCTCGATGGTGTGCGTTACGGTCATATCCTCAACCCGAAGACCGGTTGGCCGGTGCGCCACTTGGCGTCGGTCAGCGTAGTCGGAGATCTGTGCCTCATCGCGGGCAGTGCCGCGACGATTGCCATGCTCAAGGAGGCTGCCGGCCCGGCATGGTTGGCGGGTATGGGTTTGCCCCATTTCTGGGTAGACGTGCACGGTGAAGCCGGTGGCTCGCTCGCGGCGCCGGCCAGCAGCGAGAGATCTGTATCACCACGGAGCCGCGCACGGGATGGGCCGGCCTTTGCCGTGCTCGATGAATCCTGAAGGGCAGTAAAAACCTGTTCGATCCACATGTCCTACAAACCACTGCACCTCTACGAACGTGCCGGGCTTTATCTGACCGTGTTCCTGACCGGAGCTGCGGTGATGGTCATCGAGCTTCTGGGTACGCGCATCATCGCCCCGTTCTACGGCGTGAGTCTCTACGTATGGTCGTCGCTGATTTCCGTGGCCTTGATCGCGCTCGCCATTGGTTATTTTGCCGGCGGCCGCTGGGCCGACCGGGCGAAGCGCACCGGACTCTCACTCGTCATTTCACTCGCGGCCCTGTTTACGCTCTTGATCCCGTGGGTCACCCGGCCCGTGTTGTTGGCGACCGATCCGCTGGGGCTGCGCGCGGGTGCCTTCGTGAGCGCGCTGGTGTTGTTCTCGCCGAGTCTGACCATGCTGGGCATGGTGGGGCCCTATGCCATCAAGCTCGCGACCTCACGGCTAGAGGGCGTTGGTTCCAGCGCCGGGTCGATCTATGCCGTCAGCACGCTCGGGAGCGTTGTTGGTACCTTGCTATTGGGCTTCTTTCTGTTTCCATTGGTGGGCTCACGCCAGATCCTGATCGGGCTGGGGTTAGCTCTGCTCGCGCTGGCCGTGGCCGTGGCGATCTATGAGCAAAAGCGCTTGGGGCGAACCGCGGCCGTGCTGCCGTGTGTGCTCGTGGCAGCGATCGGGATCGGCTTGCTGCCCCAAGCCATCGGCGCGGGGCGTGCTTACACCGGCGGGGACACTCTTCGGATCCGCTCCGAGCGGGAAAGCCTGTACGGTTGGGTGCGGGTGATCGATAAAGACAAGGATGATCTCCGTCTCCTCATGTCTGACGCTTCGACGATCGGCGCCGCCAGCCTATCGAGTGGCGAGAACCGGCTCACCTACCAGGAGATAGTGAAGTTGATTCCGCCCTTGGTGCCAAACACGAAAAGGGCCCTGCTCATCGGCCAGGGCGCGGGCCATATGGCGACGGCGCTGCGTGACCGCTACGGGATCGCGACCGACACCTTGGAGATCGATCCCGCGGTGGCGAGCGCCGCGTCCGAATACTTCGGGTTTAAACCCACGGGCCAAGCCATAGTGGGTGACGCACGTTATGAAATCCGCCGCTTGACCGGCCCTTACGACTTGATCATCCATGATTGCTTCACCGGAGGATCGGAGCCGGTGCACCTGTTGACCGTCGAGACGTTGTCTCAATTGCGCGGGCTATTGTCAGACCATGGCATTCTGGCGCTTAATTTCGTCGCTTTTTTGCAAGGCGGCCAGAATGGCGCCCTGGCGTCCGTCGGGCGCACCATCGCGCAGGTGTTTCCCCATCACTCGGTCTTTATTTCCGAACCTGGCGAGGATTTCAACGACTTCATCTTCCTCGCGGCCGCCCGGCCCATCGACCTCGACTCCCCGGCACTGCGAGCAGAAGAAGTAGCGTGGCTGAAGAACCGGATCGTCGCGGTGAACGAGACGCAAGGTGTGACTCTGACGGACAATTTCAATCCCCTCGAACAACTGCAAACCCGCAAGGCCGAACATTACCGGGAGGTCATCGTCGGCTGGTACGGTACCGATCTCCTGGTGCGTTGAGCGCAGCGCCCAGAGCGGTGAACACCAGCCAAGCAGTGCGGCCCCGTAACCGACTGGGGAAAAGGCAGAAACAAGGAAAAGAAAAAAAGGAGAAGGGGACAGTTGCGGCTTGGCAATGCCGTGTACTTTAGTGGGTGTGAGTCCCACCTGGGTAACCGCTAGCCACGGGCCCAGTATCGAGCCTTGCAGTTTGTCTGGTAACAGGCGGATTGATGCGTAGGCACGAAAGCAGG
>JBIMKD010000145.1:0-24637 GCA_043673815.1 Chromatiales bacterium | reverse complement strand
GCGACCGGCACATAGTCCCTGGTTTCGGAACCGATATAGATCTGGCGGGGCCGTCCGATGCGGAAATCCGTATCCGTGATCATCTCCATCCATTGAGCCAGCCATCCGGCGGTCCGCGCCATGGCAAACAACACCGTGTACATACGCGTCGGGATTTCGAGCGCCTTGAGAATGATCCCAGAATAAAAGTCCACGTTCGGGTAGAGTTTCCGCTCGATGAAATAGTCATCTTCGAGCGCGATGCGCTCCAGCTCCAGGGCGATCTCGAGCATGGGCCGATGCGCGTTCGCGCCCATAGCCTCCAGGACCGCGTGACACGCCTTGCGGATAATCGCCGCGCGCGGGTCGTAATTTTTGTAGACGCGATGCCCGAATCCCATCAATCGATACGATCCGTCCTTGTCCTTGGCGCGATCGACATACTTTTGTACATTTTTAATATCCTTGATTTCTTCGAGCATATGCACGACCGCCTCGTTTGCTCCGCCATGTGCACGCCCCCACAAGGTCGCCATACCCGCCGCGATACAGGTATAGGGGTTGCTCTCGGTGCTGCCCGCGAGCCGGACCGCGGAGGTGCTGGCGTTTTGCTCATGATCGGCGTGTAGGATGAAGAGAAGATCCAAAGCGTATACCGCGACCGGATTGGTGATAAAAGGTTCCGAGGGCCGCGCGAACATCATGTGCATGAAGTTCTCTATGTACCCCAGGGCGTTGTTGGGATACACGAAAGGCTGCCCGACGCCATGCTTGTAACACTTGGAAGCGATGTTCGGCATCTTCGCCAGGATACGGCGAGCGGTCGCATCGCGGTCACCCTGGTCGTAGATGTCAATCGAATCGTGGTAATACGAAGCCATCGCGCCAATCACACCGACCATGATGGACATCGGATGGGCGTCGTAGCGGTACCCGCCGTAGAACTTACGCAGGTGCTGGTGCACCATGCTGTGCTCTTTAACCGACGAATCGAATTCCGCCATTTGTCGGGCTGTCGGCAGCTCGCCATAAATCAGCAGGTATGATACTTCTAGGAAGTGGCTGTGCTCGGCCAATTGCTCAATCGGGTAGCCTCGGTACAACAAGATCCCCTTGTCGCCGTCAAGGAAGGTAATCGCGCTACGGCAGCTTGCGGTCGTGACGAACCCGGGGTCCAAGGTAAACATCCCAAGCTCGCTGTAAAGCCGCTTGGTATCGATGACGGCAGGCCCGTAAGTGCCGCGATAAACCGGACATTCGATCGTTTTACCGGTAGTATTGTCCGTTATCGTTACCGTGTCGGGTGTTATCGAATTATCCTTGGGCGGCGGTCGTGTATCCGCGGCGTTTCCAGGTTTCACCATAAGCCTTATACCTCAGTACCTCCCTCTGGGCGGTAAGCATAACGTTATTTTTCGCGGCGCAGCAAGTAGCGCCTTGGCGCCGCCGTGGCCGGACCGGATCATGGTAGCGGCTAAAACTCTTGGCCCATCCTTAGCTATTGGGTATTATTGCGGCGCACATTAGGGCTGCCGTGATAAGGGAACCATCCCATGCTTCGTTACCGTCATCATCGAGTCGCGCGGGCACGGTAATTCCCGTACATGAGGAAACCGCCGCGATTTGTTCTGAATACCCCGCCGTTTACGGCGGGCACTTTAGCATTGGGGTTTCCAAAGGGGAGTAGTTGCAACTCTCCCCTTTGGTCAAGGGCGGGGTTCATAAGCCCGCCCGCGAAGCAAAATTGATTATGGATCGCGTTTAATCTTGAGAAGGCATGAAGCAGCGCAGAGCTACGGCATTACATAGCGGAAACGCCGAGTTTATAGACTCGTTGTATGAGCAATTCGTACGCAGTCCGGAAACGGTCGATGCGCATTGGCGGTCGGTATTCGAAGACCTAGCGCCGGGCGCCGAGCAAGCAGCGCCGGGAGGCGATGGGTCTGCGCTGGCGCCGGAGCGGACCGAAGCCCTATCCGACGCCGGTCTCGAAGCCCGGATCGAAAAACAAATCGCGGTCTTACAACTCATTAACGCTTACCGGTTTCGAGGCCACCGGCAGGCCGATCTCGATCCCTTGCGCCAAATCGAGCGTCCGATCGTCGCGGAGCTCGATCCCGCCTTTCACGGGCTGAGCGAACGCGACTTCGGCGTTAGCTATAGCACGGGATCGCTTTTTGGCGCCGAGTATGCCGCCTTAGACGAGATCCTGCGTCGGGTCCGGACAACGTACTGCCGCACGATCGGCGCCGAATACATGCATATTAACGCCACCAATCAAAAACGCTGGCTTCAGCAACGCTTGGAACTGGACTGCGCCACGCCCGGATTCGACCCGCTAAAAAAGGGACGGATCCTGGAACGGCTCGTGGCTGCCACCACGCTAGAAGAATATCTGCACCGAAAATATGTGGGGCAGAAACGCTTCTCCCTTGAGGGCGGCGAAAGTGTGATCCCCTTACTCGACGAATTGGTACAGAGCGGCGGCGAGGGCGGGATCAAGGAAGTCGTCATCGGGATGGCGCATCGTGGCCGAATAAACGTGCTGGTCAACATTGTCGGCAAACATCCGGCGGAACTATTCGAGGAGTTCGAAGGCAAGGGCGGGAACGCCGCCGGTTCGGGTGACGTTAAGTACCACCTGGGCTACTCTTCCGATATCGCCACTCCGGGGGGGCCGGTTCACCTGACCTTGGCGTTTAATCCCTCGCACTTGGAAATCATCAACCCGGTCGTTCAAGGATCGGTACGGGCACGCCAAGACCGGCGCCGCGATAGAAACCGGGACACGGTATTGCCCATCCTGATGCACGGAGATGCGGCGTTTGCCGGACAAGGGGTGGTGATGGAGACGCTCAACCTATCGCAGACGCGCGGATATGCCACGGGCGGCACCATTCACATCATCATCAATAACCAAATAGGCTTCACCACCAGCGATCCGCTGGATGCGCGCTCAACCTTTTATTGCACCGACGTGGCGAAGATGGTCCAAGCGCCGATCTTACATGTCAACGGCGATGATCCCGAGGCCGTCGTAATGCTCGCGCGGCTGGCGCTCGATTACCGAATTGAATTCAACAAAGACATTGTCATCGATTTGGTCTGCTACCGCAGGCATGGCCATAGCGAAGCCGACGAGCCCATGGCGACTCAGCCCATCATGTACCAAAAGATTCGGCAGCACCCTAGCGTCGTCAGGATCTATTCGGAAAACCTGCAACGGGAAGGTCTCATCCAAGAAAAGGAAGCGGAGTCGATGGCTCGGTCTTACATCGATTCGCTTGAGGGCGATCAGATCGTTGCGGGGCCGGTCGTATTCGACATCACGAACGAGCTTAGGGTCAGTTTCACCGCATACCACGGCACCCATTGGGATACGCCTTGTGAAACCGCGCTCGCGCTGGAACGCGTTCAGGCGTTGAGCCAACGCTTCACGAGCATCCCCAAGGATATCCAGTTGCACCGCAGTGTAGAGCGCATCATCGAGCAACGCCGCCAGATGGGGCAGGGGCATGCGCCGATCGACTGGGGATACGCGGAAACCCTCGCCTATGCCAGTTTAGTCGATGAAGGTTATCCCATCCGGCTCGCGGGGCAGGACAGCGAGCGCGGGACGTTTTTTCACCGGCATGCGGTCTTGCACGATCAAGACACCGGTGAAGGCTACGTCCCTCTGCACCATGTCAAAGAGGATCAGGCGCGATTCATGGTGATCAATTCGATCTTGTCCGAGGAGGCGGTCTTGGGCTTCGAATACGGGTACAGCAGCTCGGAACCCAGTGCCTTGGTGATCTGGGAGGCGCAATTCGGCGATTTCGCCAATGGCGCTCAAGTCGTCATCGATCAATTCATCACCTCCTGCGAGTCCAAATGGAGCCGTTACAGCGGCCTAGTCATGTTGTTGCCCCATGGATACGACGGACAAGGCCCCGAGCATTCCTCGGCACGCCTCGAACGTTACTTGCAGCTCTGCGCCGAGGAAAATATACAGGTATGCGTTCCGAGCACGCCCGCGCAGATGTTTCATATGTTAAGGAGACAGGCGCGCCGCCCCTACCAGAAACCCTTGGTCGTCATGAGCCCAAAAAGCCTGCTCAGGCATAAGCTCTCGACTTCGACCCTGTCGGATATCACCGAAGGTGGCTTTCAGGTTGTTATCGACGAGATCGATCCCATCGATGGGCGGGCGGTAGATCGTGTGCTGATCTGTGGCGGAAAGATTTATTTTGATCTCTTGGAAGCCCGGCGCGCGAACAAAATCAAAGACATCGCGATCGTCCGACTCGAGCAATTGTATCCGTTTCCAACCCAAGGAATGGACGCCGTGCTGGCACGCTATCCGAACGCGCTCGAAATCATTTGGGTTCAGGAAGAGCCGCGCAACCAAGGAGCCTGGTTCTATCTGCTGTCACGCCTGCATCTCTTCGGCCGCTTGCACGAACCGCAGCAACTGAGGCTCGTGGCGCGCCCGTACTCCGCCTCGCCGGCGGTGGGTTATAGCTCGAAACACATCGAGCAGCAGCAGGCCTTGGTCAGCGAAGCCTTGAGGTTAAATCAGGGTGTCGTCGCGCAGCAGAAGACCGCGTAAAGCATGCTCCTAGAAATCAAGGTTCCAGTACTGGCCGAATCGATCGCCGATGCGCGCGTGCTCGAGTGGCATAAGCAACCGGGCGATCGGATCGGCCGGGGCGAGCACCTGACCGATCTTGAGACGGACAAGGTGACATTGGAGATCACCGCCCCGGAAGCGGGAATGCTCAAGGAGATCCACAAAAAAGCAGGTGAGACGGCATTGAGTCAAGAAGTTTTGGCGGTCATCGATACCGCTCACCAAGTCGAGCGGCCCGCGGATAAGGAGTCGAGCACGCCCAAACCGGCTGCCGTGCCTAGGCGCGTAAGCGAGGAGGCGCCTTCCGAGGACGTGACGCCGCTCAGCCCGGCCGTCCGCAGGCTGGTCACGGAGCACGCTCTCGATCCTAAGATCATTCCGGCGCGCGGGAAAAGCGGCCGGATCACCAAGCAAGACGTGCTGACTTATATTGAGGCCAAGGATACCGGTCTGGTTGCAGCGCCGGCGCAGCCGAAAGATGCGTCGGCGGACCCCGATACGGGTCAGCGTCCCACGAAGCGCGTCGCCATGAGTCGCTTGCGTTTGCGCGTTGCCGAGCGCCTCTTGGCGGCGCAACGCGAGAACGCGATCCTGACCACGTTCAATGAAATCAACATGCAGCCGGTCATGGTGCTGCGGGAGCGTTATCGCTCGGCGTTCGAGTCGCGCCATGGCGCGCGCTTGGGGTACATGGGCTTTTTCTGCAAGGCCGCCGTGTCGGCGTTGAAAATGTTTCCGATTGTCAATGCTTCCATCGACGGTTCCGATGTCGTGTACCATGACTACTACGACCTCGGGATCGCGGTCAGCTCGGAGCGTGGACTCGTGGTCCCCGTGCTTCGCGACGTTGACCGTCTGGGCTTCGCGCAAATAGAAATCGCGGTGAAGGAATTCGGCGACAAGGCGCGGGATGCGAAGCTCGGCATCGAAGAGCTCACCGGCGGCACCTTCACCATCACCAACGGAGGCGTGTTCGGTTCCCTCCTATCGACGCCCATTATCAACCCGCCCCAGAGCGCGATCCTCGGCATGCACCGGATCCAAGACCGGCCCGTGGCGGAAGAGGGACAGGTGGTGATCCGGCCCATGATGTACGTCGCATTGTCCTACGATCACCGTATCATCGACGGACGCGAGGCGGTGCAGTTTCTGGTTACGATCAAACAGCACATCGAAGATCCGACGCGGATCCTGATCGAGGTCTAGGGCGTGGACCGCTACGACGTCGTGGTGGTAGGCGGTGGGCCCGGCGGTTATGTCGCCGCTATCCGCGCTGCCCAACTCGGTTTTACAACCGCTTGCATCGACTCTTGGGTCGATGCCGCCGGTAAACCGGCCTTGGGCGGGGTGTGCCTGAATGTCGGCTGTATTCCTTCCAAGGCGCTTTTGGACTCCTCCCACCTCTACGAGACCATTGCACGCCATTCCAAGGATCACGGGATCGCAGTCAGCGGGCTCGACCTCGACCTCCGGTCGATGATGCTCCGCAAGGATAAAGTCGTACGCACCTTGACCCAGGGCGTCGCCGGATTGTTTAAGAAGAACAATGTAGCGTGGCTCGCGGGACGGGCGCGCCTGCTGGGCGACATGCGCGTCTCAGTCACCGATCGCACGCGCACTGATGCGTCCGTGATCACGGCCTCGCATATCATCATCGCCACCGGTTCGGTACCCGCCGCACTGCCCGGCATCGCGATCGATAACGAGTTGATTTGCGATTCGACCGCGGCGCTAGCATTTTCGGAAGTACCGAAACACTTGGGCATCATCGGCGCCGGCGCAATCGGGCTTGAGCTTGGAAGCGTGTGGCGGCGTCTCGGCTCGGAGGTCGTTATTTTGGAGGCATTGAGCGAATTTCTGCCGGGCACGGATTTCGAGATCGCGCAGGCCACCGCGAAAGAACTGGCGCGGCAAGATCTGGCGATCCGGTTAGGCTGCACCGTGACCGGCGTGACCGTGAACGGGTCGGACCTTCGCGTTGAGTACCAGGACCAAGGGCAACACGATCTGGCCGTGGACAGACTGATCGTCGCGGTCGGACGGCGCCCGAATACCGAGGGGCTCGGTCTCGTGGAATGCGGGATTAATCTCGATGGGCGCGGCTTCGTCGAGGTTGATGATCGGTGCCGCACAAACCTGAGCGACGTGTTCGCCATCGGCGATGTCATTGGCGGCCCGATGCTGGCCCATAAGGCCTCCGAGGAGGGTATGGCGGTGGCGGAAACCATCGCCGGTCACGCCACCGAGGTGAACTACGCTTGTGTCCCCTCGATCATTTATACCTGGCCGGAGGTGGCTTGGGTGGGTCAAACAGAGCAGTCGTTAAAGACGAATGGCACATCGTTTCGGCGCGGGGTGTTTCCGTTTTTAGCGAGCGGACGGGCCCGTGCCATGGGCGAGACCGCGGGACTCGTGAAAATCCTGGGTGATGCCGAAAGCGATGCCTTGCTCGGGGTGCATATCTTCGGCCCGAACGCCTCGGAAATAATCAGCGAGGCGGTGATCGCGATGGAATTCGGCGCCAGCACCGAAGATCTGGCGCGTGCGATCCACGCCCATCCGACGCTCGCGGAAGCCATCCACGAAGCCGCACTCGCCGTGGATAACCGCACGATAAATCTATAACCCCCCGCGTCGCCGCGGGTTGAGCCCGGCGGCCCACCCTCCGTGCATTGACACACTGCACAAAACCTGTAGACTCGGACGCTGTGAAAGTATGGGCCGGAGGTAGGGAACCGCGGTTCATGTTCGTGGATCCATCCCGGCGGGACATCAGGAACTTAGCGAGGTCCATGGTAAAAGGGCGCACAAAGAAACCGCCGGTCGATCGATCGGGGCCCGGCGGGGATAAGGCACGCCCTGTGGCGGACGCATCTACCGATGCGGATGAGGCCGGGGAAAGCCACCCAAGTGACTTCCCGGTGGTCGCGATCGGTGCCTCGGCCGGGGGGCTCGAGGCATTGAAGAGGTTCTTCAGTGCCATGCCGGCCCAGAGCGGCCTCGGTTTCGTGGTGATCCCGCATCTCGATCCCACCCATGTGAGCCACTTGCCGGAGTTGCTGCGCCGGCATACCCCCATGCCGGTCGAACAGGCGCACGATGGGGCGCTGGTCCAGGCCGAGCACGTCCACATCATCCCGCCGAACGCGCTACTGACGATCAAGGGGGGCGTCCTGCATCTCGGGGCGGCCGTGGCCCGTCCCGGCATACCGCGGCCCATCGACGGCTTCTTGCGGAGCCTTGCGGAGTACCAACAGGAGCGGGCCATCTGCATCATCTGCTCGGGCACCGGCAGCGACGGCACGCTCGGGCTCAAGGTGATCAAGGCGGAGGGCGGCCTGGTGATGGTCCAGAGCCCGGACACCGCGGAGCACGACGGGATGCCCCGCAGCGCCATCGCCACCGGGCTCGTGGATTACGTGCTGCCCGTGGAACAGATGCCCGCGGCGCTGCTCGAGTATGTCGAGCACGCCCATCTGCGTGGCGGTCCCATCCCGGTCCCCGCCGACACGCGGCACGACCCTCTGCACGCCATACTGGCCCTGTTGTGCACTCGGGAAGGGCATGACTTTCGCTGTTACAAGAAGGCCATGCTGCTGCGCCGTATCCAGCGGCGCATGGGCCTCAATCATATCGCCGCGATCGGCGACTACGGCCAGTATCTGCGGGACACCCCGGCCGAGCTTAAGGCCCTGGCCAAGGACCTCCTGATCGGCGTGACCGAGTTCTTCCGCGAGCCCGAGGCCTGGGCGGTCCTCGAAGCGGAGGTGATCCCGAGGCTCGTGACGGCCAAGCACCCCGAGGCGGCCCTGCGCGTGTGGGTCACCGGTTGCGCCACCGGCGAGGAGGCGTACTCCATCGGCATGTGCCTCCTCGAGGGGGTGGCAAGCAGCGAGCGCAATGGCAAGCTCCAGATCTTTGCGACCGACATCGATAGCCACGCGCTCGAGATCGCCCGCGTGGGGACCTACCCGGAGGGCATGGCCTCGTCCCTCGCTCCGGAGCGTCTTACCCGGTTCTTTACCAAGGCCGACCATAGCTACCGGGTCAAAAAGGAGCTGCGCGAAGCGGTGGTATTTGCACCGCAGAACCTGGTCACCGATGCCCCCTTCTCGCGCCTGGACCTCATCATCTGCCGCAATCTGCTCATCTATCTCGAGCCCGAGTTGCAAAAGAAGCTCATCGCGCTGTTTCATTTCGCCCTAAACCGGAACGGCTATCTATTCCTTGGCAAGTCCGAGACCGTCGGCCAGCAACTGAGCCTGTTCGAGCCCCTCTCGAAAAAGTGGCGGATCTACCGGCGCAGCGGGCCGGTCCGGCACCGGCCGGTGGACTTTCCGCTCATCCCGGAAGCCCTGCCCGGCGAGCGCCCGGGCCGGCCGCGGCCACACAAGCCCAAGCCCGGCGACCATGGAGAGGTGATCCGGGCGCTCCTGCTGGCGCGCTATGCCCCGGCCGCCGTTTTGGTCAACCGTGACTGCCAGACCCTCTATTTCCATGGCCAGACCGACGACTATTTAGTGCACCCGGCCGGCGAACCGACCGACGACCTCTTGGCCATGGCCCGCGAGGGTCTGCGCCTCAAGCTGCGCGCCGCCCTGCATAGGGCCATGCGGGACGAGCAGCCCGCGGTGGTGGTGACCCAGGTGAAACGGGGCGGCGCCTCCCGCCCGGTACAGGTGACGGTGACGCCCGTGGAGGACCAGAGGCAGGGCGTGGGGCTGTGGCTCGTGACCTTTTCGGCACCACCGGCGGCCGAGGCCGAGCCGGCGGCGCCCCGCGCCATCGAGGAGTCGGCGGCGGTGGGCCATTTGGAAGACGAGCTCGTCAGCGTCAAGAAAGAGCTGGAAGGCGTGGTCGCGGACTTGGAGAGCGCCAACGAAGAGCTGAAGGTCTCGAACGAAGAGGCCATGTCGATGAACGAGGAGCTGCAATCCACCAATGAGGAATTGGAGACCTCGAAGGAGGAGCTGCAGTCCCTCAATGAAGAGCTCACCACGGTCAACGCTCAACTCGAGGAGAAGGTCACCGATCTCGAACGTACCAATAACGACCTCGATAACCTGCTCGCCAGCACCCACATCGCGACGCTGTTTTTCGACCGGGAGTTCCGCATCAAGCGCTACACGCCCGCCTCCACCCGCTTGTTCAATCTCATACCCTCGGACCTCAACCGGCCGGTGGCCGATATCGCCAATAAGTTTTCCGATGCTCACCTGTTATCCGACGCCCAGCGGGTTCTCGATACCCTCACCCCGATCGAGCGCGAGGTGCGCACGGTGGGGGGCGAGTGGTACATCCAGCGGGTGCTGCCTTATCGGACCCACGAGGACCGCATCGAGGGCGTGGTGGTGATCTACACCGAGATCACCGAGCTCAAGCGTGGCGAGGAGGCGCTACGCGACAGCGAGGAGCGGTTCCGCACCTTGGCCGAGACGGTCCCGGACATCATCTTCACCCACCGCCCCGACGGCTTCAGTGATTACACCAATCCGAGGTTCTACGAGCTCACGGGCCTTCCGCCCGGTGCGGCGGACGGCTTCGGCTGGACGCAGTCCCTGCACCCCGAGGACTGGGCGCGGGATCGATCCCGCTGGCGGCAAGCGCTTGCGGCGGAGCAGCCCTACGAGCTCAAATACCGCCTGCAGAGCGCCGCCGGTGGCTATCGCTGGCACCTGACCCGTGGCCGCCCGATCCGCGACGCGAGTGGCCAGATCAACAAGTGGTTTGGCGTGTCTTCCGACATCGACGACCTGGTGCACGCGCAGGAAGCCCTGGCGCAGGCCCAGAAGATGGAGGCCGTAGGCCAACTGACCGGCGGTATTGCGCACGATTTTAATAACCTCCTCACCGTCATCGGGGGTAATCTACAGCTCCTCGAGGCGCGGCTCCAGGACGACCCGGCCGGACAAACGCTGCGGGATGCAGCGGCGCGGGCGGCCGAGCGCGGGGCGGAGCGGGTGCACGGGCTCCTGGCCTTTGCCCGCCGGCAGGTCTTGCAACCGCAAGCCGTCAATTTGAATGAAATCGTCGCCGGGATGATGCCGGTCCTGCGCCAGACCCTGGGGGAGCCCATCGAGATCGCGCTAGCGCCGGGAGCGGACCTGTGGGCGGCGCTCGCCGATCCCGGGCAGGTCGAGGCGGCGCTCCTTAATCTCGCCTTGAACGCGCGCGACGCCATGCCCGAAGGCGGCCGGCTCGTTCTCAAGACCGCCAACGTCACCCTGGGCCAGGACGCCACGGTGCCGGAGGCCGAGGTCACGCCGGGTGACTACGTACTGCTCTGGTTGAGCGACACCGGCGAGGGGATGTCGGAGGAGACCAAAAAACACGCCTTCGAGCCGTTCTTCACTACCAAGACGACGGGAAGGGGCAGCGGGCTCGGGCTCTCCATGGTCTACGGCTTTGCCAGGCAATCGGGCGGGCATGTGAAGGTCTATAGCGAGCGCGGACAGGGCACCACCGTCAAGCTCTACCTGCCGCGGGCCCAGGACAAGCTGGCCGCTACCGTCGCCCGGGACCCCCTGCCCCTGGAAGACTTGCGGGGCCGAGAGGCCATCCTGGTGGTCGAGGATGATGCGGACGTGCGGGCGCTCGCCGTCACCTACCTGAGTGATCTGGGCTACCGCGCGCTGGAGGCCGCCGAGGCCCAGGCGGCCCTGGCCCTCTTCGAGGCGGGTGAGCACATCGATCTGCTGTTCGTCGATCTGGTGCTGCCAGGGACCCTGGATGGGCACGCGCTCGCGCTGGAAGCCAATAAGCGCCACCCGGCTCTCCAGGTGCTTTACACCTCGGGCTATCCCAGGACTACCATCAAGCTCGACGAGGGCGCGCGATTGCTGATGAAACCCTACCGGCGCGAAGACCTGGCGCGGGCCGTGCGCGGGATCTTGGATGCCCCACCGGGCTGATGCCGGACGGCCGGACTCGGGGGTATACCCCCGCCGCGTGCCGGCCCTGACTAATCGTCATACAGTGGTTGGAAGCTGGACCTGTGCCGATCCTTGTGCCCTGTCCACTCGAGGATGCGACCCAACAGCGCCTCCATCTCGAACGGTTTGGGGAAAAAATCGACGATGCCGAGCCGTAAACCGTCGACCACCGTCGCGCTATCGGCGCAGCCGCTCATCAGCAGCACCGGGAGGCGAACTCCTTGCGAGTGGAGTTTCTTCAGAAGCTCGAGACCGTTCATTCCCGGTAAACGAAAGTCCAGCACCAAGCAACGGGCCCGGATAGGCTCGCAGCGGTAGGCGCTCAAGAACGACTCGGCGGAGTCATAGGCCTCGGCCGCCACACCTGCAGACTCGCACAGCGTGCAGAGCAACTCGCGCATCCCGGGTTCATCATCGATCACGCACACGGGGCAGCCGCGCGCCACGCCCCCATCTGCATGTCGCCCGCGGGCGTCCTGTTCGAGAAGCCGGGTCACTGTTCCCATTGTAGTATACCTCGTGCAGTTCACAGGGACCGGGCGTTGCGGCACAATGCCTCCCCGTTGCACGCGCGGGATCGTTCAAGCGCCGGGCTTTCCCCCGACTCACCGGGGACGCGTTGGTTCTAGCCGTCCCCTCTGAAAAAAATAGGCTAACCGACGGGTGTAACGGCTTGATGTCCCGGCGTCGCCATTGCGTAACGGTGGGTAACAGTGTGTAACTCCATCCTACAGAGCCGGATCAATTGAAAACCGGAAGCGAATGCAAACCGTGTGAACGATGATGAGCGTTGCGCCGCACATCCTGGTCGTCGACGACGAACCGGACGTCCGGGAATTGATACGAACCTACCTGGCGCAAGAGGGTTACCGTGTCAGCACCCTCGGGGACGGACAGGGGTTGCGCCGCGTGCTGGCCGGGCAGTCCGTGGACCTCGTCATTCTCGATCTCGGCCTGCCGGGCGAGGATGGGCTCTCCCTCGCGCGCTACCTGCGCGAGCATTCCGATGCGGGCGTGATCATCGTGACCGGCAAAGGCCAGACCCTCGATCGGATCATCGGTCTCGAGATCGGCGCAGACGATTATCTAGCAAAGCCCTTCGATCTCCGGGAGCTACTGGCGCGGGTGCGCAGCGTGCTCCGGCGCACCCGTGGCCCCGCGCGGCAGGAAGCGGGCACGATAGGCACCACGGTGCGGTTTGTGGGATGGCAACTCGATCTCGCGAGCCGCCGGTTGGTCGCACCGAATGGAAAAGAAGTGGCGCTCACGACGGGCGAGTTCGACTTGCTCGCGGTTTTCGTGCAACATCCGAAGCGCGTACTTTCCCGCGACCAGTTGCTGGAGCTTACCCGCAACCGTGAGGCGGGTCCGTTCGACCGCAGCATCGACGTGCAGGTCGGGCGGCTGCGCCGGAAAATCGAGTCGGACCCGGAACGGCCCGTGCTCATCAAATCCGTGCGCGCAGCGGGTTACGTTTTCACGTCAACCGTAGCACGCGACCATGCAAAAGGCCTCTAACCCTGCGGGATCCACAGCATGCTCGTGGTTCATGCTCATCCTCACGGGCCATCGGCCCCTCGGGGCCTCGCGACGGGACGTGCTTCAAGCAACGTGGCTCGCTAAAGGTGCTTCGTGTGAGAGCGAGGGAATGGCTACGCTAGCGTGGATGACCCGAAGCTCGGCGCCGTGCTCTTGCGCCCAGATGGAGAAGCCCGTGAGCCAATTCCGCGCGGCATCGCTGATTGTATGGACCCGCCTAAGGTCGAGCACGAAACTCCGGTAGCCATTGCTCTCGGGCTCGCAGTAATCCCACAGGGCAAAGCCCACCCTCCGGTCGAAGTTCTCGACGACCTCTACGGTCACCTCCCCGCGAGCGCCGTCGATCGTAATCGTGTACGCCACTCCCCCCGCGCCCCCCGGTCCCTAGCGGCCGCTGCGGCTAGCTTCTTCGGCGGGGAGCGGTCTTCTAGAATCGATCCGGGACTGCACCCGAGGTCTCAGGCTCAGGCGACCTCCCTTCGGAAGTTCGGCGTCGTGACCTTGCGGCCATTTGGCACGGCCTTCGGGCCAGTCGCGACCGGCTTGCCGGGCTGCGCGACCATGGACATGCACTGTGCAAAGCACGCTCGAGTCGATTCCGTGACCACCTCGATGGCCTTGCGCATGTGATCCATCGCGAGATCGTTGTACTCACCGGCGAGCTTTGCCTGGCGCGACCAGAGCTCACCGCCGCCGTTCGACTTGCTGGGTGGCTTAAGCTGACTGGAGCCTATATTCAGCCAGGCACCCGCCAATTCCAACTGCTGCTCCGCGAGCTTCGTCAGGGCCGTCGCGGCGATCTCTCCGCATTCTTTCCATGCGTTAAAGGCCAAGGTGATATTTTTGCTAGGCACATCGTTCAAATCGTTCAACATCGCGTATACTCCTCGTTCTTGGTCTGTGGGCAGGTCCCTCCCAACCAGCGCCGCCGGGATCGCCCGTTCCCGGCACAGGGGACGTTTTGTCTGCAGGCTCAGGGAGGGGTCCGGCAAAGCACCGCCTCCCTTTTCCCTATAGCAGCGTAACTCCTAATGCTACACGGGATAGTGGCTGTGCCAAGCGGCACAATCATGAAAGCGATGTAGCGAGATCCGCTACATGTGTCGGTGCCCGGCGCGCGCTGCCTTGCGCTGCTATCGCGTCCCCGCGGGAGGCGCTAGAATGCAAGCGCGGAAGGGGACCCTGCGCCATGATCGAGAAAAAGACTGAACGGCCGCGACGGCGGCCAACGCCCAAAGGCCTTCCCCGCGCCGGCGCGGCACCGTCCGCGGCCGAAGACGCGGCCCCTGGGAGCGCGGCGCGCGCCTGCCTGGCGGTGGTCGGCATCGGCGCCTCGGCCGGGGGGCTCGAGGCCTTCAAGCGTTTCTTCGCCGCCATGCCGCCCGACAGCGGCATGGCCTTCGTGCTCATCCAGCACCTCGACCCCACCCACCAGAGCCTCACGGCGGAGCTGCTCGGCAAGCACACGGCCATGCCGGTCGTCGAAGTTAAGGACGAGATGCGGGTCGAGCAGAACCGGGTGTATGTGATCCCACCGAACGCCTACCTGACCATCAGCGGAGAGACGCTGCACCTGAGCGAGCCCGCCGAGCGCCGGGGCCTGCGCGTGCCCGTCGACTTTTTCTTCCGCTCGCTCGCCGACGACCAGCAGGAGCGGGCCATCGGCATCATCCTCTCGGGGAGCGGTACCGATGGCACCCTGGGCGTGCGCGAGATCAAAGCGGCCGGCGGCATGGTCATGGTCCAGACGCCGGAGACCACGACCTTCGACGGTATGCCGCAGAGCGCCATCGGCACCGGGATGGTCGATTACGTGACCCGCATCGAGAACATGCCCGAGGTGCTCCAGGGCTATGTGCGCCACTGGTATGTCAATGGCGCGGCGCGACCCGCGCCGGTGGCTGAAAAGGCGCCCGACGACCTCCATGCCATCATTGCTATCCTGCGGGCGCACGTCAAATACGACTTCAGTTGCTACAAGAAGGGCACCCTCACCCGCCGCGTACAGCGCCGCATGGGCTTGACCCACACGGAAAAGATGGGCGAGTACGTCGAAATCCTGCGGCGCGACAAGGACGAGGTCAAAGCCCTCTACAAAGACCTCCTCATCAGCGTGACCAACTTCTTCCGGGAACCGGAGACCTGGGAGGCGCTCGCGCGCCACGCCATCGCCGCACTGGTTCGCGAGCACGACGACGACACGCCGATACGGGTCTGGGTCCCAGGCTGCGCCACCGGCGAAGAAGCTTACTCGCTCACTATCCTCCTGTGCGAGGAGCTGCGCCGGGCGGACAAGACCTCTGCGCTCCAGATCTTCGCCTCGGACCTCGACCTCGACGCCCTGGCCTTCGCCCGCGCCGGGATCTATCCCGAGAACATCGCCGCCGACGTCTCGCCCGAACGCCTGCGGCGTTTCTTCGTCAAGGGCGGGCACACCTACCGGATCAACAAGGACATCCGCGAGGCGGTGGTGTTCGCAGCGCAGAACATCGTCGGCGACCCGCCCTTCTCGAAGCTCGACCTCATCAGTTGCCGCAACCTGCTCATCTATCTGGAAGCGGAGGTCCAGGAGAAGATCTTCTCGCTGTTCCATTTCGCGCTCCGCGAGGGCGGCTTTCTGTTTCTGGGCGGAAGCGAGACCACGGGCCAGGGGAACGACTGGTTCAAGCCAGTGTCCCGCAAGCACCGGGTCTATCGGCGTGTCAGCCGCCCGGGTTACATCAAGACGGAACTACCGTCGGCAGGGCCCCGGCAGCCCGCCGTCGCGGTGCAGGCCCAGGTCGCGGCGGTCGAGCGGCGCGCCCAGCGGCTGACCGCCGTGGCCCAGCAGGTCGTGGCGCAGCGCTTCGCGCCGGCCTGCGTCCTCATCAACCGCAGGGCCGAGGTGCTGTATCTCAACGGTCCGGTCGATCGCTATCTGCAGCTCCCGAGCGGCGAGCTCGGCGCCGAGCTCGCCGCCATGGCGCGGCCAGGGCTGCGCGCTCGGCTGCGCACGGCCGTGCGCAAGGCGAGCGAGACGGACCGGCCGGTTGCGTTGGGCGGTGTGCGCATCAAGAAGAACGGCGGGTATTTCGCCGCGCGCCTGCTCGTCGATCCGCTGCGCCACCCTCCGGAGGTCCAGGGCCTCTTTCTGGTGGCCTTCGACGAAGAGGACGGCGACCTGCACACGCGGCTCTTGGAGATCGCGCCGCCCGAGCCGCCGCGCGAGGAGACCGAAAACGCCGCCGACTATGAAGCCTTCATCCACCAGCTCGAAGAAGAGCTGCGCGCCACGCGCGAGGACCTGCAAAGCACGGTCGAGGAGCTCGAGACCGCCAACGAGGAGTTCAAGGCCTCGAACGAGGAGATCACCTCCGTCAACGAGGAGCTGCAGTCGACCAACGAGGAACTCGAGACCTCGAAGGAGGAACTGCAGTCGCTGAACGAGGAGATCCAGACCGTCAACCACCAGCTCGAGCAGAAGGTCACGGAGCTGGAGGGGACGAATAACGACCTCAACAACCTCTTGGCGAGCACGGACATCGCGACCGTGTTCCTCGACCGAGGCTTCTGCCTCAAGCGGTTCACCCCGGCCACCAAACGGCTGTTGCGCGTGATCGAGACCGATGTCGGCCGGCCCATTTCTGACTTCGCCCTGAAGTTCACCGATCCGGATCTCCTGCCCGACGCCGAACGCGTGCTCAAGCAACTCACGCCGATCGAGCGCGAGGTTCAAGACGTCGAGGGGCGTTATTACGTGCGGCGTATCCTCCCCTACCGCACCGAGGATGACCGCATCGTCGGTGTGGTCGTCACTTTCATCGATGTCACCAGCGGCAAGGAGCATGAGCGGGCCCTCGAGCGCCTCGCGGCGGAGCTGGACGAGCGCGTGCGCGCACGCACGGCGGAGCTCGAGGCCGCCAACGCGGCCCTGCGCGAGAGCGAGCAGCGTTTTCGTACTATGGCGGACAGCGCCCCGGTCATGATCTGGATCTCGGGTCCGGACAAGGGATGCACCTATTTTAACAAACCGTGGCTGGACTTTCGGGGTCTCAGCGTTGAAGAGGAGCTTGGCGACGGCTGGGCTGAGCGGCTCCACCCCGACGACCGGCAGCGCTGTCTCGATACCTATTTCACCGCCTTCGACGCGCGCCTCCCCTTCGAGATGGAGTACCGGTTGCGCCGGCACGACGGCGAATACCGCTGGGTCCTCGATACCGGCGTGCCGCGGACGGTCCCTCGAGGCTTCGAAGGTTTCATCGGCTCCTGCGTTGACATCAACGAGCGCAAGCGCATGGAACGTAGCATCGCCGAGCTGGCCGAAGAGGAGCGGAAGCGACTGGGCCGCGAGCTGCACGATGTGCTCGGGCAGCAGATGAGCGCTATCGGCATGCTGGCCGCGGCGCTCGCGAGCGAGCTCCCCGCCAGCATGCCCGGTGCGGACCAAGCAGCGCGGCTGGAATCGATGGTGGACCAGGCCAAGGCACAGTTCGCCAGCGTCGCCAGCGGTCTCTTGGCCGTTCCGGTGGACGCAGAAGGGCTGCGCATTGCCCTGGAAGGTCTGGCGGAGGAGATGACCGAGCTGTACCCGATCCGCTGCCGCTTCGAGGTGGAGGGGCGCCCGGAGGTGGAGAACGATTTCGCGGCCACGCAGCTCTACCTCATCGCCAGCGAGGCGGCCCATAATGCGGCCAGGCACGCGCAAACCGACGCGATCGTGATCCGCCTGGAAGACCGCGACGGGGTCCACGTCTCGGTCCGCGACCAAGGGGTCGGGATCGGGCCGGAGATCGCCAAGAAGAGGCGCGGTTTCGGCCTGGACATCATGCGCCACCGCTGTGTCCTGGCTGGCGGCACCCTGCAGATCGCGTCTCCGCCGGAAGGCGGGACACTGGTCCATTGTCATCTACCGAAGGGGGTGGGAGAGGATGCGCGCTGAGGCGGCGCCCGCGCGGCGACCGCGAGCAGGCGCCGACCGCCCGATGCGCGTGCTCATCGTCGACGATCACGCGCTCGTCCGCGACGGGATCCGCACGCTGCTCCAGCAGGAGCCGGGTTTGGAAGTCTGTGGTGAGGCCGAGGGCGTGGTCGATGCGAAGCGCCGCATCGATGCGCTAACACCCGACATCGTGATCGCCGATCTCATGCTCAAGGAGGGCAACGGCTTGGATCTCATCAAATGGATCGGAAAATTCCATCCCGACACCAAGACCATCGTCACGACCATGCATGACGAAAAAGTGTATGGGGGCCGCGCCTTGCGTGCCGGCGCGACCGGCTTCGTCAGCAAGCAAGCCAACTCCCGCGCCATCCTCGAAGCGATCCGTGCGCTCCGAAGCAATCGGTTCTATTTCAGCGAGGCCCTGACCAAGCGCATTCTCCAGCGCGCCCGAAGGGGCGACACCCACCTCGAACGATCGCCCATCGAGGGGCTTTCCGATCGCGAGCTGGAGGTCTTCCGGCTGATGGGAGCGGGCCGGACGACGCAGGAGATCGCGTCGATACTGCACCTGAGCCCGAACACCGTGGAAACCTATCACCAGCGGCTTAAACACAAGCTCCAGATCCCGAACACCGCCGAGCTCCGTTTCGAAGCAACCCGCTGGGCGCTGGAACAAGAACATGCATCCTCTTGAGTGAGACGTGCGGTCAGGGCTACACGTTATAGCTAAGAGTTAGCCAAAAATATTTGAAATTTAAGCATTTCGTTAAACTCCCTCTCCCTCCGGGTTGGGGTGAGGGGATAAGAATAAGGATAACTCATTGTTTTATATCCCCTCATCCTAACCTTGCATCCTCGGCGCGCCAAGCAGGGCCATTCCCTGGCCCTGGCTTTCTCCCGGAGGGACGAGGGACTTATTCATTTTGTCGTAGTGGTTTTGTTCAACCATTGGCGGTAAGCGCCTACGCTTTTCGGAGACTACGCTCCGAAAAGTGGCCCCTGTCGGGGCAGCACATATAGACAAAATTTTGTCGATGTTATTTTGTAAGCGCCTAATCCGCTTGGTCGCACCGAATGTAAAAGAAGTGGCGCTGACGACGGGCGAGTTCGATCTGCTTGCAGTCCCTCTAGATTCTCCGAGCGTACTTTGTTACGCTGCTTATTGCATCGCAGCGATCCTCCTGCTCAGCGGATAGACAACCGGGCCTAAGGAAGGTGGAAATTTGCTGAGCTCGAGCGTCGCGGCTGAGCTGAAGCGCACGTGCAATAGAGTTTTGGGTCAGTACCGCGAACGCGGTGTCAGTACGGAGAACTAAATGCTTGAAGACGTAGTTATCGTGGCCGCCGGCCGGACGGCTATAGGAACCTTTGGGGGAACGCTCGCGACTATTCCGGCGGCGACCTTGGGCGCGAAGGTGATCTCTGCGCTCTTGTCCAAGACCGGGATTAAACCCGAGGACATCGAGGAAGTGATCTTGGGCCAGGTCCTGACCGCCGGCGTCGGCATGAACCCGGCGCGGCAAGCGGCGCTGGGCGCGGGTCTGCCGCACTCGGTGCCGTGTATGACCATCAACAAGGTATGCGGCAGCGGGCTCAAGGCGGTGGCTTTGGCCGCGCAATCGATTCGCGCCGGTGATGCCGAGCTGGTCGTGGCCGGCGGTCAAGAAAATATGAGTCTAACGCCACACGTGCTCCCCGCCTCACGCTTGGGCCAGAAGATGGGCGAATGGAAGTTAGTCGATACGATGATCAACGACGGCTTATGGGATGTATTTAATAATTATCACATGGGCATGACCGCTGAAAACATCGTCAAGAAGTACGCTATCTCGCGCGAGGAGCAGGACGCGTTCGCGGCGCTCTCGCAGCAAAAGGCCGAGGCCGCTCAGAAGGCGGGGCGTTTCAAGAAGGAAATCATCCCCATCGAAATTCCGCAAAAGAAAGGCAACCCGATCACCTTCGATACCGATGAATTCCCCCGTCACGGCACGACCACTGAGGCCCTGGGCAAACTGAAACCCGCCTTCGACCGAGAGGGCTCGGTCACGGCAGGCAATGCTTCCGGAATCAATGACGGCGCGGCGGGCGTGATCGCCACCACCGAAAGCAAGGCCAAGGCCCTGGGTCTGTCACCACTCGTGCGAATTGTTGCTTATGCCACGGCCGGCGTCGATCCCGCCATCATGGGAACAGGTCCGACGCCGGCGACGCAACGGTGCTTGCGGAAAGCCGGATGGAAGGTCCAGGATCTCGATCTTATCGAGGCGAACGAGGCCTTCGCGGCCCAGGCGATTTCGGTGAACCGCGATCTCGGGTGGGATGTAGCCAAAGTGAACGTCAACGGCGGCGCGATTGCGCTCGGCCACCCCATCGGCGCCTCCGGGGCGCGCGTCCTGGTGTCGCTGGTGTATGAGATGATCCGCCGCGATGTGCGCAAGGGCCTTGCGACCTTATGCATCGGCGGTGGCCAAGGCGTTGCTCTAGCGGTGGAGCGTTGAAAGAGCAAGAATAATGCAGACAGATCTCAGCGGGCGCGTGGCGCTGATCACTGGTGGAACGAGCGGGATCGGCGCGGCCATTTGTAAACAACTTGCGGCGTCCGGCGCCAAGGTCGCCACCAATTACCGCAACGAACAAAAGGCGCAGAAGTGGTTGGCGGAGATGCGCGCCGAAGGCTACGACTTCAAGATCTACCGTGTCGATGCGACGGACTTTAATGCCTGCGGCCGGATGGTCGGCGAGATAGAAAAAGACCCGGGCCCCATCGACATCCTCGTCAACAATGCGGGCATCACGCTCGACGTGACCTTACGCAAGATGAGCAAAGAGCAATGGGACACGGTCCTGCGGACCAACCTCGACAGTGTCTTCAATGTGACGCGGCACGTCATTTCGGGTATGATCGACCGTGGCCGCGGGCGGATCATCAATATCTCATCTATCAACGGCCAGAAGGGTCAGATCGGGCAAACCAACTACGCGGCTTCCAAGGCCGGCATGCATGGTTTCACCATGTCCTTGGCGCAAGAAATCGCGCGCAAGGGGATCACGGTGAACACCGTCTCGCCGGGGTATATCGCCACTGAGATGGTGATGGCCGTCCCGGAAAACATTCGCAATCAAATAATCGCCCAGATCCCCGTGGGACGCTTAGGAACTTCCGAAGAAGTGGCTTATTTAGTCAATTTTCTGGTGTCCGACCGCGCCGATTTTATCACCGGCGCCGATCTCACCATCAACGGCGGGCAGCACATGATGTGATGGCGACGCATCCAAATTCCATCGGCAGTACGAGTGGCGCCGGGAAGGGTGACATGCGCGTCATTAAGAAGTACCCGAATCGCCGCCTGTACGATACTGTCGAGAGCAAGTACATCACCCTCGCGGATGTGCGGACACTGGTGTTGGCCGGGATTGAATTCTATGTCAGCGACCAAAAAACCGGCGAAGACATCACCCGGAGTATCTTGCTCCAGATCATCACCGAAGAAGAGGACCATGGGGAACCGTTGTTCACCACCCATGCTCTCCTCCGAATTATCCGTTTCTACGGAGACGCGGTCCAGGGCTTGGCGGGCAATTTTATCGAACGCAGCTTAGGCATGCTTACCGAACAGCAGAAGCTATTCCACACGCAGATTAGCGACGCGGTCAAAAACAATCCCCTCACGGCCTTGACAGAGATCACTCAACGAAACCTGGAAGTCTTCAAGAAAATGCAAGACAGCTTGTTCCGGGCCGCCGGCATGACTAATCCCACTGAGAGCGAAGGCGAGACGGGTAAGAAGCCAGAGTAATTAACCCCAAGCTCAACCATAGACGCAGAAAACTAACAAAAAGCGGGAGGCGTTACCACTATGTTTCTCGACACGATGTCACTCAAAGTTTTGGAAGTATGGAGCCGTGCCTGGACCAGGGCGTTCACCTCGAGCGTCCAGGCCGCCACGGCGTTCGGGCAATCGCTCGATGATTTAGTAACACATCAGCGGGACGAATGGAATCGGAGCGTTTCCGCGGCTGCTGCGGAGCTGCGCCGTACCTGGACGCATTTCCGCCCGTACCACCGGTTGCAGCACGGCGGGCGCGTGGCTTTAGTCACCGGTGGAACCGGCGACATCGGAACGGCGATCTGTCTGCGGCTCACGAACGCGGGTTTTTTAGTCATCGCCACGTATCCTCGCCACGAATCGGCTGCCGCGCACCAATGGCAAGCGGCGAGACGTAGGGGCGGCCATGAGCTTGGTATCGTCGCGTGTGATGTCGCGCGATGCGATGACTGCGCCAATATGGCGAGCTGGATCGAGGGTCACTACGGTCACGTCGATATCCTGGTAAACTGCGTCGGCATCACTCGCGACGACAGAAAACAAGAGAACTGGCAGACCGTTCTGGACACCTATCTCGATAGCGTATTCAATGTTACCCGTACCGTGATCGCGGCGATGGCGGAACGGCATTTCGGCCGGATAATCAATATCTCCTCGGTTAACGGGCCTCCAGGGCAATTTGGGCAAACCGATGTTGCGGCCGCCAAAGCGGGTATGCTGGGTTTTACCAAATCCCTGGCTCGGGAGCTCGGGGATCAGGGGATCACCGTTAATGTCGTATCACCAGGACACGGCGCGGGCATGGTGGCGGAAATCCCGGATGAAATCCGCAAAGCGATTAAGGCGAAGCTTGCCGAGGGACGATGGGGTGAGCCTGAAGAGATCGCCGCCGCGGTCGACTTTCTCGCGGCGGACACGAGCGGGTATATCACCGGAACCGACATCGCGGTCGACGGCCCGCCGAAGACAAAGGCGGCCTCAGGCCGCCTGTCCGCTGATGTCCGTCCTGCTACATAGTAGCGCTAGCGGATCTCAATTCCCAGACCGCAGGTGAGTGATAGAGACGCGATAGCAGCAACTCTCTCTCGATTTCCATCTCGCGCGGGAGATGATCGCCGAAACGCGTGAACAGCTCCTCTTGATCGTTCGCTTCCTGCCGCGCCCGTTCCCGGTCGATGTTCATGATCTCGTAGAAGCGATCCTTTGAAAACTCGATACCGTCCAGGATCAATTCCTCGAACGGCGGCACCCAACCGAGGGGGCTCTCGACGCCCCGCGCCCGCCCGCGGCAGCGGTCGACCACCCATTTCAGCGCCCGCATGTTTTCACCGTAGCCCGGCCAGATGAACTTGCCCTGGTCATCTTTGCGGAACCAGTTGACACGGAACACCAAGGGCGGAGTGGCGACGCGCTCGCGGCCAATACGCAGCCAATGCTTCCAGTAATCCGCCATGTTGTAACCGCAGAACGGGAGCATCGCCATGGGATCGCGCCGCATCCCGGCCTGGCCCACCGCGGCGGCCGTCGCTTCCGATCCCATCGTCGCCGCGAGATAGACCCCATGTTCCCAGTCGTAGGCTTGCAGAACCAACGGGAAGTTCTTACTTATGCGCCCACCGAAGATGAAGGCGCTGATGGGTACGCCGTTCGGGTCCTCCCAATTCGGATCGATCGACGGGCACTGATGGGCCGGCGCCGTGAAGCGTGCGTTCGGATGCGCCGCCGGCGTGCCGCTACCAGGTGTCCAGTCATTTCCCTTCCAATCGATGAGATGCGCGGGCGGCTCCTTCGTCATCCCTTCCCACCACACATCGCCGTCGTCGGTTAACGCGACGTTACTGTAAATGCAGTTCTCTTTCAGGGTTAACATGGCATTGGGATTCGAATCCATGTTGGTGCCGGGCGCGACGCCGAAATACCCCGCTTCGGGATTAATGGCGTAGAAGCGGCCGTCCGCCCCGGGTTTGATCCACGCGATATCATCCCCGATGGTCGTCACTTTCCATCCATCCAAGGCCTTGGGCGGGATCAGCATGGCGAAGTTTGTCTTGCCGCAGGCGCTCGGAAAGGCCGCCGACACATAGGTCTTCTCGCCGGCCGGGGATTCGACGCCGAGGATCAGCATGTGCTCGGCCAGCCAGCCTTGGTCGCGCGCCATCACCGAGGCGATGCGCAGCGCGAAGCACTTCTTACCGAGTAAGGCATTCCCGCCGTAGCCGCTTCCGAATGACCAGATTTCGCGCGTCTCCGGAAAGTGTGTGATGTATTTGGTGTCATTGCACGGCCACACCACGTCTTCTTGATGCGGCTGTACCGGAGCGCCCACCGAATGTACGCAGGGGACGAAGTCGCCGTCCGGCCCCAACACATCGAGAGCGGCCTGACCCATCCGGGTCATGATGCGCTGATTCACCGCGACATAGGCGGAATCGCTGATCTCGACCCCGATATGAGAGATATGCGATCCGATGGGTCCCATGCTGAAGGGAACCACATACATCGTGCGGCCGCGCATACAACCCTCGAACAATTCGCGCAGTATGCCGCGCATCTTTTGCGGCTCCATCCAATTATTCGTGGGGCCGGTGTTTTCCTGCTTTTCGCTACAAATATAGGTTCGGTCCTCGACGCGCGCGACATCGGTCGGATGAGAACGCGCCAGAAAGCTATTCGGTCTCTTCTTCGGGTTTAAGCGGATAAAGGTTCCTTTTTGCACCACCTCTTCGCACAAGCGATCGTATTCCGCCTGGGAACCATCACACCAATAGATGCGAACGGGCTTGCAAAGGCCGGCAATCTCCTCCACCCATTGCAACAGCCGTTGGTT
>JBIMKD010000144.1:0-4330 GCA_043673815.1 Chromatiales bacterium | reverse complement strand
GCTCGATTGGTCCCCGGTACAAGGTGCCCATACGTGTCTACCGTCAGCTTGATCGAATGATGCCCCAGCTGATCTCGCCAAGGCAAGGAGGAACGGACATCCACAGCCGGATAGGGCGCGGCAGGTTTCGGACGGACAAGAGTGACGACGTAATCCGGGTCGCAAAGGAGAGCGTCGCTACGTTCCAGCGCCAGCCCGGGTTCCAATCTGTGGTCTTTCACTATGACCGGGCGTCCGGTTGGGGCGTTGCGGTCAGCCTGTGGGACACCAAGGAACATGCGGCCGCGGCATTGGAAGGCACGCGGAGTGTCACCGAGCAGTTCGCGCCGTTTAGGGTCACCCCGGGGCAGCAGACCCCAGACACGATAGAGGGACCGCTTCCCACGTTTGAAGTCATAGCGCAAGGCTGAGGCAACGACTCACCGGCCTATTGGCTTCGCGCAACCGGCCGCGGCGGCCCCTGACATCGTGACGCGCGCCGAACCACAGCGTCGTTGAAGAGAGATGAACAATGTCAGAGCACGGCAGCGCCAAACTCGTTTGTACATTTTTCGACAACATCAGTTCCCATGACTTAAGTAGAAACGACGCCCTCAAGGGCGACGGCTACGTGTTCGAGGCACCGGGCCTGCCCGGTCGAATGAATTGGGAGGAGGGCCAGCGGTATATCCAAAACTTCGTCAATGCCTTCCCAGACCTTCATTTCGATGTGACACTCACCGTCACCCAAGGTGATCATGTGGTCGCGCATTGGACGGCCACTGGCACGCACGACGGGCCGCTCATGTCTCCGTCTGGAAATGCTATCCCGCCCACCCACAGGAGAGCGATGACGCTCGGCAGCAGCACGTTTGAGATCAAGAACGGCAAGCTCATTCACGGCTGGACGTTCTGGGACATGGCCACCTTGTTGACCTAGTTAGGCTTGATGCCACCCATGTAGCTCCCCGCGCGGCTGCGCGTGGGAAACGGGTCTCACCGTTTCGCAATCACGCGGAGGCTCCGAGTCCGCTTTCACCAGCGCCATGTGCGAGGCGTGACCGTTGGGGCACTCGCGGTGGAGCGTGATCGGGTTGCCGCGCTTCCTCCAATCGAGGACGGGTCTTTGCGGTCTTGTAGCTCCTCGTGGCCGCACGCGGGCAGGTAATGGAGGCTCACAGGATGCCACACAAGGCGCGGTGAGCGCGAGGCCACCCTGAGGTTACTGCGCCTACTCCTCCTGCGTCGGATCGCCGGTGTCCTGCACTGCCTCGATCGCGCCAACGTCGCAAATGTCCGTGCCGGTGCCATCGCTGTCGAGCAGGCGAGGAGTGCCGATCTGATCCGTCTCGGGGCAAGCCGCCGGGTCGGCCATGCCGATGGCGGGACTCCCGGAGAGCAAAGGGAAATGGGCATTGCCCGCATTGCCATTGTCGAAGAGTGGCCCGAGGCCAGGCGGCACGTTCTGTTGGTCACTGTCCACGAGGCCGTGGCACCCAAGCGTGTCCCCGATCAGGTTATGCCCAAGCGACGTGACGACAGCGCTGCAGTCGGGGTCGCTCACGATGTTGCTCGTGGGTCCGCTCACGGCAGAGTTGTTCGCGATGATCGTGTTCTGCAGCGTCACGGCCGGACCCTCAGCGAAAAGGCCGCCGCCCCAAACGCCATTCGACCCGTTCAACGTGGCCCGACCGGTCGCAATCGCCACATTACCGGACACCGTCGTATTAGTTAGGACCAAGCGGCCGCCGCGCGAGGGAGTTAATGCACCGCCTCCGAGCATCGAGATGCCGGCACCCTGTACCACGCCTCCGAGCCCAGAGGTCGGCCCAGCCTTCGCGCTGCTCACGTTGTTGCCAATGGTCGAGTTGCTTATGCGGAGAACCCCCCCTTCATAAGCGTCATGTAGGATGCCGGCGCCGAACACTCGGCCGCCGTCACCCCTACCGCCACCGTCGGCATTCGCCCTATTGCCGACAATCGCCGAATCTTCGATCGAGACAGTCGCGTCGAGGTTGCTCATGATGCCTGCACCCAACACGGCGCCACCCCAGCCGTCGGCACTGCCTCCATTTGCGTTGGCCACGTTGTTGGCGATCGTCGAGTGGCTCACCGTGAGGGCCCCATTAAGGGCCGCGATACCGACGCCGAACACGACGCCGCCGATCTGGCTCTCGCGGCCACTGCCGGCATTGGCGTTGGCCACGTTATCGGCGATTGTCGAGTGGCTGATGGTAGTGCTACCGCCATCCAGGACCCCGACACCCATTATCAAGCCTCCGCCGTTCACCGTACCTGTATTGGCGATGATCGCCGAATCACGCAGGGTGAGTCGCCCGGGCGCCGTGCCCACGGGCGTGCCATTAGTGTCCTGGCAAATCCCAACGCCAACGATTATCCCGCCGTCGATGCCGTTGGATGTGGCCGTGTTGTCGGCGACCGTCGAGCGGTTGAGAGTCAATGACCCGGGCCCGGAATGGTAGATCCCGGCGCCCTCGGCGCGGACGAATGTAGCCGGGAAATCGGCAACAATCGCATTGTGTGTGACGGCCGAGCGAGTCAGGATCAGGCTACCCGGGCCAACGAAACCGATGCCGCCACCACGCACCCATCTGTCAGGTCCGACCGCGTTATTCGTCACCGTGACATTGTTCAGCGTGAGCCCACCCGTACCCTTGAAGGAGATTCCAGCACCAGCATCAACCTCTCCATTGGAGTACACGATGTCGAGGCGGCCCCCCGAGATCGTGAGGTGGTTCAGCGTGAGGTTGCCCGCAGTGATCTCGAAAATGCGGAAGAAGGGCGGATTGTTGCCGGCCGTTCGCGTAATCGTCGAGCCGTTGCCCGCGATGGTGAGGTTGCTGGTGATCGCGGGAAGACCGCTCCTGTCATGGTCGGCCACGGCGAGTTTGTAGGTCCCCCGCGGCAAGACGATTCTGTCGGCCCCGTACGCTCCGATATTCCTGCACCTGCCCGTATTCGCATTGGCATTGGCCGAGCGGATCGCATTCGCGAGAGTGCAGCGACCCTGATTGATCTGAGCGGTCGTGTCAACGATGATCGTTGCGGCAGCGAGAGACTGAGGTACGAGGAGCGAGAGCGCAAACGAGAGGAGAACGCCTGTTCGACTCATCCATGATCCTCCGGGCATAGAAGCGAGCTCCCGAGCGTACCACGACTTCTTTGTGCGCCGATGCGTCATCAAAGCGCATACCCCCAATTCCTCGAAGCGCACGCCAGGTACAATTCGGATGCCAGGGCGCTTCGCCGGGCAAGTAGCGTCCGCGCGGCGTATCGGCCGCAAACAGCGGCATTGCCGGCCCCCGCGTTTGGAAGCGTGAGGGTCATTCTGGGTATTCGATTTCCACGACGACGGGGCGATGGCGGTGATCCTGTTCGAAGTCCCGTCCCTGAACGGCCACAGCGTCATGCGAGAGCCCTGGACGGCCCGCAGGAAGCGTCTGGAGGGCGTGGTCAAGGCCCAGGACCTGGCTGGGGTCGGCCTGGTGCCCTACACGGACGACGCAGCCGGGCTCTGGGATACCTGGGTCGGCAAGGGCGGGGAGGGGATCGTGCTGAAGGATCGGGATTCGATCTACCGTCCCGGCGTGCGCTCTCCGGCGTGGCTCAAGCTCAAGCCGAAGCTGACGCTCACCGTCACTATCACGGGCGGCTCATCGGACGCATCGCTTGGGGCGACTGCCCTCTTTGTCTATGGTCAGTGAGACACCGACTTCTTGGAAATTAGTGTAGGAGGGCGAGGAGAGAAGGGAGACATGAGTAAGACAGGGATGACGACGGGAGCTGAGGCGGCGGTGGATAGGGTGAGCGCGCGGCGCGGCGGCGCTGACGCCAGTACCTGATCCGGAGGTGGCGGCGAAGCCCACGCGGCGGCGGTTCACGGCCGAGTACAAGCTGCGGGTCCTCCGGGAGGCCGAGAGCAAGAACGAACCCGGGGCGATCGGCGCCTTGCTGCGGCGCGAGGGGCTGTACTCGACGCACCTGAGCGCGTGGCGGCGCCTGCGGGATGGCGGCGCGCTGGAGGTCATGCGCCCATGCGCCGCCGGGGCCGGCAGCCCGACCCCAGCCACAGATGGCGACAGCGGATCACGGAGCTGAAGACCGAGAAGGAGCGGCTCCAGGAGCGGCTGCGGCAGGCGGAGGCGATCATCAACGGCTCAACGCGGCCCATCGTCACGACGCCCTCGGCCTGCTGACGCCCGAGGCGGTGCACTACGGCCGGGTCGAGGCCATCCTCGAACAGCGGCGTGCCATTCTGGCGGCGGCCTACGCCGCCCACCCCGAGCGGTTCGTGCGGAAGCCGCCCGAGCCGCTCGCGCCGCCCACGGCT
>JBIMKD010000143.1:0-10600 GCA_043673815.1 Chromatiales bacterium | reverse complement strand
CTCCTCAGCATCATGAACGCCATGCTCAAATCCAACTCACCTTGGAACCCAAAAATCGCTTGACAACGAACACGGTTGCTCTCCCGGAGGGAGAGGGAGAAAAGACAATGCCTGTCCCGGAAGGACAGGGGCTTAGCGTGGTACCCCAAATTTCAAATATGTGTGGTTAGGACTTTTCATAACTCGAATCCGACGATCGTCCGCCGCGCAACGTGGCGGCGCAGGCACCTCGGCAGATCAAGCTCGGGTTCGACTTTCAATGCATGGGCGGCTGCATAGCTCATCACATGGCCTTGGGCTAGATTTGCGAGCAGGGCATGCGCGCCCGCGCTCAAGGCCTCGATCCGGATCTCGAGGCCCCTCCGGATCACCAGAAGGTTCACGGCGCCTTCCGAAAGATCGACCATGCCATCGCAGCCCGGCTGGTTAACCTGCCAGATATGCAGGATCGGGTATTCCGAGACGAGCAAGCGGCTTGCCGGATGAAGCTTGAATCGGAGCTCGCCGTACCGATCGGGCGGCACCCACGACAATTCGACGAGCCCGGAGGTGCCGGGCTCCGGCGCATGAAAGACTTCCTGGTAGGCCCATTCGAGCCGTGCGACATCGAATAGATAAACGAGATCTGCGGCCGGAGGAAACGCGTGGATAAACCGCGCGTACTCGCGGCCGAACTCGTGGAGATTGCCGGAAGTCGAGGGGTAGTCGCGAATGTAGTGCTTCGCGGCCAAATCGAAGAACCGCTCGCCGACGAGGCGATTGATCACCGGATAGCAGGCGCGCAAGGCCCCGGTCAGGCCCGCGAAGACGTTGTTGCGATAGACTTGCAGCCGGCGCGCCGCGCTCAGTCCGTTCGCCCGGATAGCAAGTCCGGACTCGCCGCCGGGCTTGAACAGCGCCCGCGCGAACCGGGTTTCGATCTCATGCAGCGAGAGCATAATGCATCTCCTGGATGCGGTCGGCTTTGCCGGCCTCGGCCAGCAATACTCCGAGAGGCGGCAGATCCGCATCCCATTCGATCAACGCGGGCTTCGGTCCGAAACGCTCGATCGCAAGGGCGTAGAGCCCCCAGACCTCTTCCGCCACCGGATGGTTATGGGTGTCGATCAGGATCTCGCCGCCCTCGAAGCGGTTTACCGTGAACCCCGCGAGGTGGATCTCCTCGACCAAGCCGCCCGGAATGCTCCGGAGATATTGGCGCGGATCGAAGCCATGATTCCTCGCGGACACATAGATGTTGTTGACATCGAGCAGGATCCCGCAACCGCTCCGCTGTGCGACTTCGCGGAGAAACTCCCACTCGGGGATCGAGGAAGCCGAGAATTCCAGATAGCTGGAGATATTTTCGATTAGAATGTGCCGGTTCAGGGTTTCCTGGACCTCGCTCACGCGAGCGACCATGTGGCCGAGCGCCTCCTCGGTATAGGGCAGAGGGACGAGATCGTTCAAGTAACGGCCCCCGATCGAGCTCCAGCACAAATGCTCGGACACCAGCCCCGGCGCGAACCGATCCACCAGATTCTTGAGACGCCGGAGGTGCTCCGGATTCAAGGGATCGGCGGAACCGAGGGACAGTCCGACGCCGTGCAGGCTGATGGGATATTCAGCGCGCACCTGCTCCAGATAATGGAGCGGCAGCCCGCCCGCGCCGAAATAGTTCTCGCTGTGGACCTCGAACCACCCTACCGCGGGCCTGGTCTCCAACACCTCGCGGTAATGATCGGCCCGCAGGCCGATCCCGGCCGACGCCGGGATCGCGCTGCTAGAGCCACGTTTCGCGGTCGAAGGCATCATGCCGGTCCCTTAACTCGTAGGGGCCACGCTGCCGCCGACAATTTTCTCGCAGCTTCCCTGCGGCAGAAAAATAAAGGCGCTCGGGTTAGCGTCCTGCTTGGACGATCCAGCACAGGCGCTGGTTGCCGTCTGACAATCGTTCTTGCCCGCCTTGGCTACGCCATAACATTTTTCGCCTTTATCCGCGGCCACCGCATCCGCGGCTAGGCCCAGCGAACCCACCGCCACGATCGCGGCCAGCATGGCATTCATAAGCGCGGTTTCGCTCTTCATGATTTATGTCCTCCAATTGAGCAACGGTTGTGTTTCGTATGTGCCGGAAACCGTATGGCGATACCGGCATTTCCGGTAGGGCAACCGCTGTGCCATGCCGCAGAGTATTTATTTTTATGCCTCGCTTCAGATAGATACGTGCGGCCGTCGAAAACGCCCGAGGATGCAGGTTCGCTTGCAAGCCACCGAATCCTGTGGGAGCCACAAAAGCTTGCGGGCAAAGCTTCCACGGCGCGTAGTAGCCGCGGATGGAATCGACGAACGCTAGGTTGATGGGTAGGTTAGGTGGTAAGCGGTGAAGAAAGGAGTCGGTGACAACTAAGAAAGATTCTCACATGTCTACGAGAGTCCAGCGTCACCACGGGCAACCCCAGAGCCCACGGGGGGATAGCCGGCATCGCCAAGGGAGAGGTCCATACGCATGCAGATGATTCCTAACCGATGAGGACTCTCCTAGTTTTCTTCCCAGTAGGCACCATGGTAGAATATTTGTCCTATTCTACCCATGCTTCTGTCGAGGTCAGATAATGTTGAGGGTTCGGTTGGCAATCGGATCCAGGGAAGATCATTCGGCGGACCCGTTTCACGATTTCACCCTGCAGGCGCTGCGATGTCCGGACGGGCTTCCGGGAGTACCATGGGACACGCTGAGAAATGAGCGAACGTCCCAAACTGCCAGCCTTAGTCGAAGCCAGGCGACTCGCGGAACGGCTGCAGCTTAGCCTAGCGGCGAACCCAGATTTCAACGAGGCAACCTGGGCCGCATGGCTTGGGCAGGTCCAACAGGCCCTCCGACGTTACCGAGCGTGTACAGACCTCTTTTTCTGGCAACCTCTTGCATTAGCAACGCTATGATATTTACCTATTATATTTAGCAAGTTCAAGTATGAAATACACTGTTAAACAGCAACTCGTTATCGCCACGGAGACTGGTTCGGGTGTCTTGACCGAGATTTGCGCCCTTTTGAATAAACAGCGTATCAACATTCAAGATATCTACGCGACTGAGGAAAAAAGCAAGGGGATGCTTTATCTCATTGTGGATGACACCGACGCGGCGGAAAAGGTCATGCGCAAGGCAGGTTTTATTCCGCTCGTTATCAATGTTCTGCTAATCGATAGCAAAGATTCGCCCGGCACCTTGGGTAGGATCTGTTCTTTGTTCGCCCACCATGGGATCAACATCGAATACGTCTACGGCAGTGAAAACGTTCATCATCACTTAATGACGCTGATCCGAAGAATGGTGATCGTGATGAAAGTCTCGGATATCGACAAGGCGGTTAACGTCCTGGAGAAAAAGGGCGCCGCTATTTCGGCGCTATTTAGCAAGGACAAAAAGAAACAAAAAGGACGAAGCGAAGAATAAACGCGTGAACCTCGGTGCAATGTGGGCTAACCCAGGGGGCAACGGCCTCTGCATGAAACTATTGGTCTTTCAGGGAGTTCGAGTTTCTTGACCCCTACGAGATGCCATACGCTCCCAGGAATGAGCGGTACTAATAATTATATCCGGTCTCGTTGTGCATGCGGACATCGAGCCCTTCAGTCTCCTCCTCAGCGCTCACGCGCAAACCCAGCGTGAGATCGATGAGCTTCAAGATCACGAAGGTTACGACAGCGCACCAGATCACGGTGGCAAGTATACCGATGAGCTGCGTCTGGACCTGGCTGGCCATTGTCGCACCTTCGGCGAAACCGACACCGCCCAAAGCCTTGGCGGCGAAGACGCCGGTCAGGGTGGTGCCGATGGTGCCGCCGACTCCATGAACCGGAAACACGTCGAGGGAATCGTCCACGCGCAGGGTGCGCTTCATGAAGTTGGTCGCGAAGAAACAGATAAAACCGGCGGCCGAGCCGATGACGAGCGCCCCTAGTGGTCCGACGTAGCCGGAGGCCGGGGTGATCGTACCAAGGCCCGCGACCATCCCGGTCACCATGCCGAGCACGCTGGGCTTTCCATAGCGGATCCACTCGATCAACATCCAGGCCACTGACCCAGCCGCAGCACCGATGTGGGTCACCAGCATGGTCATCCCGGCGGTGCCATCGGCAGCGAGGGCGCTCCCCGCGTTGAAACCGAACCACCCGACCCAAAGCATGCACGCACCGGTCACTGTCATCGTGAGGTTATGGGGAGGCATGGCGGTTTCCGGGAACCCCTTGCGCCGTCCCATCACGAGGGCAGCCACTAGTGAGGCGATCCCGGCGTTGATATGCACCACGGTACCGCCGGCAAAATCCATGACACCGCGCTGCTGCAGCCAGCCGCCTCCCCAAACCCAGTGGGCTACCGGCACGTAGACCAGCGCCAGCCACAGGATGCAGAACCAAATCAGGGACGAGAACCTCATGCGCTCGGCAAAGCCACCGATCACGAGCGCCGGTGTGATGATCGCAAAGGTCATCTGGAACATCGCAAACACCGTCTCCGGGATGGTCCCCTTGAGCGTGCCCGGCTCGATGCCGAGCATGAAGGCGCCGTGGAAACCGCCCAACCATGGATTGAGCGCACCGCCATCACCGAAGGCCAGGCTATATGCGAACGCCACCCACAGAAGGGATACAACGCAGGTTATGGTGAAGCACTGGATCAGGATCGAGAGGACGTTTTTGGTGCGCACCAGCCCTCCGTAGAACAGGGCGAGGCCCGGGAGCGTCATGAACAGCACCAAGACCGTCGAGGTAAGCATCCAGGCGGTATTAGCCGCATTGATCGCGGGCTCCTCCGCGGCCTGTGCCCACGCTGGACAGAGTAGAAACAGAAACGTCGATGCTGCCAATGCGCAGCACGGTTTGGGGATCTGCATACGGATCGCTCCTTGTTTATTCTTTAAGGGCACTTCGATCAATTTATTGCTTTGCTCCATTGGTCAATCACTTAACATGATCGACCAATGTCCTCACGTCTCTGTGAGGGCGGGCACCCCGAATTAATCGAAATGCCCTTAATAATACCTGAAATAAGGCGTTACGAGGCGAAATATCGTTAGCGTTGCGCTTCCTCGTCGATTTGTCCGTACACTATCATGGCTGTTCATCGAGGGCCGCATGATATCGGTCGAGAACATCTCGAAAACTTTCGGCGGACAAGCCGCGCTGCTGCCGACGACGCTCACTTTCCAAACGCGAGCGACGACGGTGTTGATTGGGCCGAGCGGCTGCGGCAAATCAACCTTGCTACGGCTGATTGCAGGGTTGATCTCCTACGACAGCGGACGGATAACAATCAACGGAGTTGGGCTGGCTGCCGGCAACGCTGACAAGGCGCGTCACGCAATCGGCTACGTCATCCAGGACGGCGGGCTCTTTCCGCACTTGACCGCGCAGCAGAACGTCAGTTTGCTTGCGCGTTTTCTAAAGCGCCCCGCGAATTGGATCGCTGAGCGCGTCGAATTTTTGTCCGCGCTGGTAAACATTCCTAAGAATGCGCTCGCGCGCTATCCGCAGCAGTTGTCGGGCGGGCAGCGCCAACGCATCTCACTCATGCGGGCGTTGATGCTTGATCCGCCGCTCATGTTGCTCGACGAACCGCTCGGCGCGCTCGATCCCATCGTGCGGGCCGAGCTGCAAGCTGAGTTGAAAACCATATTCAACAAGCTCGGCAAGACTGTCGTCTTTGTCACCCACGACATGAATGAGGCCGCGTATTTCGCCGATGAGATTGTGCTCATGCGTGATGGCGAGGTCGTACAGCATGGAGCACTCGACGATTTGCTCAAGCGTCCGGCCGATCCTTTCGTGCTCGAATTCATTCGCGCCCAGCGTTCGCTCCTCGCCGAACGGATGGCTGAGTGTGATTAGTTTGTTTACACAGTTTTCAATAATTGGCTTTGTCGCGGCACTCATAGCCTTGCCCGTGTTTGCGCAGGAGGCACTCAACTTCGCGTCCAAACGATTCACCGAATCCTACATCCTGGGTGAGATCGTCACCCAGACCGCGCAGAGCGCGGACGAGACGCCCGTTTTTTACAAACCAGGTCTGGGCAACACGGCAATATTGTTCGCAGCGTTGCAAACGGGCCGCGTCGCAGCCTACCCGGAATATACCGGCACGATCGTTCGCGAGTTGCTGAAGATAGAAGATGCGAGCATTGCGGAAATCAATCGCAAGCTCGCGCCGCTTGGGCTCGCTGCCAGTATTCCGTTCGGCTTTGTCAACAACTACGCGCTCGCGATGCTGGAGGCGAGAGCAAACGAGCTCGGTATCGTCACGATTTCAGAACTCGCGGATCACCCGACGCTTGAACTGGGTCTCTCACAGGAATTCCTGCAACGCAACGACGGCTGGCCGCTCGTCACAACTCGATACGAGCTGCCGTTGGCCGCGCCGCGCACAATTGATCACGGCCTCGCATACGAAGCGCTTGCCGCGCGCGAAATTGACGTCATGGACATTTACTCGACCGACGCGAAGATCGCCAAGTACAAGCTGCGCGTGCTACGCGATGACCGCACGGTGTTTCCGGCGTACGAAGCCGTGCTGCTACATCGCGCCGATCTGCCACAGCGTTGGCCAAAAGCCTGGGCCGCGTTGCAGAGTCTCGAAGGCAAGATTACTGCGGCGCAAATGATCGAGATGAATGCCGCGGCCGAGCTCGAAGGCCGCGCGTTCGCACAAATCGCCGAGGAGTTTTTGCACCGAGGATCGCCTTCGCGAACCGCGAACCGGGATCGAAGTTTCAGCGATCTTCTATTCGGCGGGGATTTCTGGCGACTGACCCGAGAGCACTTGGCGCTCGTGTTGATTTCGCTTGGCCTCGCATGCCTCGCCGCGGTGCCGCTCGGTATCGTGGCTGCGCGAGTGCCTAAAGCCGCGCAACCCATCCTGTCAGTTGTCAGCGTAATTCAAACGATTCCATCGCTCGCGCTGCTGGCGTTTTTGATCCCGCTTCTGAATCGCATCGGCACGCTACCAGCGCTTATAGCGTTGTTTCTCTACTCGCTTCTTCCGATCGTGCGCAATACCCACAGCGGGCTGACTTCGATTCCGTCTTCTCTCCAGGAGTCCGCACGCGCCCTTGGCCTTCCCTCCTTTGCGCGCCTGCGTTTGATCGAGCTGCCGCTCGCCGCGTCCTCCATTGTGGCGGGAATCAAGACCTCCGCGGTCATCAGTGTCGGCACCGCCACGATCGCCGCTTTCATCGGCGCCGGCGGTTACGGTGAACGCATCCTCGCGGGGCTCGCAGTCAACGACAACGCAGTACTGCTCGCTGGAGCGATTCCGGCTGCGGCGCTGGCGCTTCTTATCGAGGGCGGATTTGTACTGGTCGATCGCTGGCTGATATCGGCGGGATTGCGGCACGCCAAATCGCCGTGACGACTAGACGCCGAATGCCTGCGGCGGTTTCCAATATGACAACGCCGGTATATGATGAAAACCGGTTGCGCGAAAAAAGTCGAAGGAGGAAAACCATGAACGATAAATCCAAAATCACTCGCCGGTCGGTGCTCAAGAGCATGGCGGCGCTCGCCGGAATCGCGGTAATTCCCGTGAGCAGGAAGGCATATTCGGCGAAGGCGTCCCAGGCGTCGGTCCAATACCAGGATACGCCGAAGGGTGACCAGCAATGCGATAACTGTTTGCATTTTGAGCCGCCCAGCGCCTGCAAGGTCGTAGAGGGCTCGATCAGCCCCAAAGGTTGGTGTGCAATCTGGGTAAAGATGCCCTAATTCTGAATTTGCCGTCCTCGACGGACAGGAAGATGGGACCCATCTTCCTGTCGCTACATCGGCAGGCCGCCGTTACTTCAGACGGATATCGTTTTTAACCGCCGCAACTCCGTCGACCGAGCTAGCCAGAGTCGCGGCCCGTTCCCGTTCCGCTTCGCTGTTGGCGAACCCGCTGAGTTGGACCTCTCCCTTGAACGTCTCCACATTGATCGCAAGCCCGCTGACCTGCGGGTCCTGGAGCAGGGTGGTCTTCACCTTGGTGGTCAGCGTCGTATCATCGAGGTACTCTCCGGTGCTTTCCTGTGTGGGACTCCCCGCACACCCGCCGAGTAAGACGACGGCCAGCGCGGCAGCCACTAAACGCTTGTGTTCTATGTTCATCGCAAATCTCCTCTCGGACTCACTCCAACGATTCAAGTATCACACTCACCCCTCATGCGCATAGATCATGGGAGGCCTCTAGCCACGGCGGCAGACTTCGCAAACCGATGTCACGGGCTGCTGGTCGTACACACTGGCCACACCCAGACATGAGCAATCCATATGCCCGGCCCTTTATCCTGGATTAAGAGACGTAACTTCAGAGGGTTAAGACTGAGCCTGCCGGTAGAAGCCGATGTCAACGCGGATAACGTCGGTAAGAAATACCAGCCACGGGGAAAGAGTTACAGCGATGTCACGGCTGGAGACGCGAAAGCCCTGGACGGTCTGAGTGACGGACCACTAAAATCTATCAAAACATATTTGAAGTTTCGGGTACACGTCCAAGTCCCTGTACTTCTTGGAGAGGCATTGTCTTTTCTCCCTCTCCCGCCGGGAGAGGGTTGGGGTGAGGGGATCAAAATCATCGACGAAAGTTGATCCCCCTCATCCTAACCTCCCTGAGGGAGAAGGGACTTGCAGAATTGTCGAAGTTATTCCCCGCAGGGACCTTGGCGATGGGGTTTCCAACGGAGAGGCGCAGCTCTCCCCCTTTGGTCGCCCCACGGGGTTGCATACATACCCCGTGGTGGCGAAATCTAAATTGACTTCAGCCGGGATCTTGCTTCCCGTTCTCCTTCACGAGGCTCGCGATGACCCGTATCAGCTCCGCAGGCTCGACGGGCTTCGCCAGGTGCGCCTGGAAGCCCGCGCGCAGCGCGCGTACCCGGTCCTGGGGCTGCGCATAGGCCGTGAGGGCGATCGCCGGGATCTGCCCAGACAGTGGTATCCGGTGCTCCTTCTCCAAAGCCCGGAGTTTGCCGATCACCGCATAGCCGTCCAGCTCGGGCATCGCGATGTCGCAGACGAGCACGTGCGGCGGCGCCCTTTCGAGACTCTCGGCGAGCAATGCGAGCGCCTGGCGCCCCGAGTCCGCGGCGCTCACCTCGGCCCCGTGGCGCGCCAGCATCATGGCCAGCGCCTCGCGCCCATCCTCCTGATCGTCCACCACCAGCAGCCGCACACCGGCGAGCGAGGGTGTCGTCGCGCCGGAAGCCGCGGCCTCATATTCTACCTTCCGTCCTTCCCCCGCCGGCGCCGGTGGGACGGGCGAAGCCGGGAGGCGCACGGGGCGGAAGGGCAGCTCAACGGTGATCGTCGTGCCCCGCCCTGGGCCGGGGCTCTCGGCGCGGACGCTCCCCCCATGCAACGCGACGAGCTCCCGCACCAGGGCCAGTCCCAGGCCCAGTCCACTATGTCGGCGCGTGCTCGAGGTATTCGACTGGCGGAAGCGCTCGAAGATGAAGGGGAGGAGCTCGGGGTCGATCCCCGCACCCGTGTCGCTTACGACGATCCGCACGTGCGCTTCCACGCGCGCGATGTGCAAATGGACACGGCCCCCGCGGGGCGTGAACTTGATGGCATTGGAGAGCAGATTCCAGAGGACCTGCTGTAGGCGACCGGCGTCACCCGTGATCGGTCCCGAATTCGGGTCGATGAGCGTGTATATCTCGACCCCACGGCCCTCTGCGGCCGAGCGCACCACCTCCAGCGCCGCCTCGGCTACGGCCGCGGGATCGAGGGCTTGGACCTCGAGCTGCAACTTGCCGCTGGTGATGCGGGTGGAGTCCAGGAGATCGTCGATCAGCCGCCGTTGCTTATCGACGCTGCTCTTGAGGAATGCGGTGGCCCTTGCGAGGGTCGCGGCATCCGGCTCGGGTGTGGTCTCCAGGATGTGCAGCCAGACGACCATCGCGTTCAAGGGTGTGCGTAGCTCGTGCGAGACCAGGGCCAGGAAGTCGTCTTTCGCGCGATCGGCGGCCTCGGCCCGCTCGCGCAATCGACGCTCCTCGGCATGCGAGGCCTCGCGCTCAATCTCGGCCTCCTTGCGCTGGGTGATGTCCCACGCTAGACCGATCCCGTAGAGAGGCTCACCGTGCTCATCCCGATAGACCCGGCCCCGGTCCGCCAGCCAGCGCACCGTTCCATCGGGCCGGATAATGCGAAACTCCTCCACATAATCCGTGTCTTCCCGCGCCGCGCGGGCCACTGTCTGCGCTACGCGCTCGCGATCGTCGGGATGGAGGGCGCTCAAAAACTGTTCATAGTTGGCGAATGAGGACCCGGAGGGCAGACCGCAGAGCCGCCCGAGCTCGTCGCTATAGATCGCCATCCCGGTTTCAAAGTCGCGGTAGTGATAGCCCATCTGCGCGGTGGTCATGGCCAGGCGGAGCCGTTCCTGGCTCTCCTTGAGCTCCTCCTCGGCTTGGCGGGACTTCAACATCTCTGCCTGTAACGCCGCGTTCGCCCGCTCCAGCTCGGTGGTCCGTTCTTGCACCCGGTGCTCGAGATGCTGGTTGAAATTCGCCAGTGCCTCCCGGTCCCGCTTGCGCTCGAGGGTGTAGCGCATCGCGCGCTCCAGGGCCGCGGCGTCGATCCG
>JBIMKD010000142.1:0-8219 GCA_043673815.1 Chromatiales bacterium | reverse complement strand
TCCAACACCGCGGAATACGGCGATTTCACCCGCGGGCCGCGTGTCGTGGGCGAGGAAGCGCGTAAAGCGATGAAGGAGATCTTGCAGGAAATCCAAAGCGGGCAGTTTGCCCGGGAATTCATCCTCGAGAACCAGAGCGGCACGCCGATGCTGAAGGCCAAGCGACGCCTGAGCCGCGAGCACCCCATCGAGCAGGTCGGCGCGAAACTCCGCGAGATGATGCCCTGGATCCAAGCGAATCGCTTGGTCGATCGCAGTCGGAACTAGGCCATGCAGCGAGGTGTACAAATGCCCGCCTCGATGCCGACTGCTTAGAGGGGTTTGATCGTGCTTAACATCGGACACAATGCGAAGACCCCGCGCCGGCGCGGTCTGTACCTGTTGCCGAACCTCTTCACCACCGCGGCGCTGTTTGCCGGCTTCTACGCCATCGTCGCCGCCATCAAGGGAGGCTTTCTCGAGGCGGCGGTGTCAATCTTCATCGCCATGTTGCTCGATGGACTCGATGGCCGCGTGGCGCGCCTCACCAACACGGAAACCGATTTCGGGGCGGAGTACGATAGCTTGTCGGACATGGTTTCCTTTGGCGTGGCCCCGGCACTCGTCATGTATCAATGGTCTCTGCTCGCCTTGGACAAACTGGGGTGGCTCGCAGCATTCGTTTACACCTCGGCCGCCGCGCTCCGGCTAGCGCGCTTTAACACCCAGGCGGGCACGGCCGACAAACAATACTTTCAGGGTCTGCCCAGCCCTTCGGCCGCGGCCTTATTGGCTGGGTTGGTGTGGGTCGGCGCGGACAGTGGACTGACCGACGGTAGATTCCTGGCGCCTCTCGCGCTGTTATTGACGGTGGCGGCGGCGGGCCTCATGGTCAGCAACGTTCGCTACCATAGTTTGAAGACCATCGATTTCAGAGGCCGCGTCCCCTTCGTGCGGGGCCTCCTCGTGGTTCTCGTCTTCGTGCTCGTGTCCCTGTCGCCACCCGTCTCGCTTTTTGTAGCCTTCTTGATCTACGCGTCCACGGGTCCGGTGATCACGCTATTACAAATCCGCCGCAAACGCGCCGCGCGTCGCGGCGCGAGCGAGGGGCCGAACCCCGAGGCGTAAGCTGTTATCTTCCGCCAACTACTGCTGCGCGACGGGTTGAAAGGCACAGACTTGCCCCAGATTGCGCAAGTGCGCTTCAATCTGCTGCATGCGATTCTCGGGCGCCGGATGAGTGCTGGCGAATTCGGGTGCGTGCGATGCGCCGCCGCTTGCTTCAGCGAGAATTTTCATCACATCGAGCAACGCGGCCGGATCGTAGCCGGCGCCTTTTATGAAGCACATACCGAATTTGTCCGCTTCGAGCTCATCCTCGCGACCATATTTCATGTTGATCAGTCCGCCGACCATGTGCGCGACTTGAGCCATTTCGTACGAGCCCGCGCCCATCACCACCGCGCCGGTGAGTCCTTGCGTCAATTCTTGTTTGGCGATGTGCTCGGCGGAATGCCGGCCGATCACATGGCCGATTTCGTGGCCTAGCACACCCGCCAATTGATCTTCAGTCTTCAAGCGCGAGAGCAGTGCGGCGGTGATGAAAATCTGCCCGCCGGGCAGCGCGAACGCGTTCACGGTTTTGTCGTCCGCCAGCACACGAAAATCGAACGGGTAGCCGCTCTGCGCCGCGATGCTTTGCGCGACGATTTTCCTGCCTAGCGCTTTCACGCTTTGTTGTACGCGTTTATCGGTATATACGCCGCCGAACTGTGCTGCCATCTCCGGCGCGGACTGCAATCCCATGGCGATTTCTTGATCCTGGGTCAGGCTAACGCGCTGTGATTCGCCGGTGATCGGATTGATCGAAGTCTTGCTGAAAAACGAAAGAACGGAAAAACCCGCGATCACCAACATGATGATCAGGCGCATTTTCCACATGCCGCGATTCATAGCGAGCCTTGGTTAGACGTGAACATGCTCGAAGCGGTCGCGCTCCAGCGCCTCGTAAACGCCGCCGGCGACCGCACCGAAGATGACGTGCGACAGCGCCATGATCCAGCCGCGCAGCGGCGCGAGCCACGGAAACGCGTCCGCTACCGAATAGTAATTGATCGCATAAAGCGCCAGACCAAATAACGCACCGCCGACAATGCCGACCAGAATTCCCCAGCGATGCAGACAGAATGCGATCAAGCACGCGAACCCGATGGCCAGCAGCATGTGCAGCATGAAGCCGACCGCGTAGACGCTCCCGCCCACGCCTGCGGCAGGCGGTAGCACGCTCGGCCCCAGAACGACCGCGGCGGAAAGTTGCAGCGGCAAATTGGCGTTACCCAAGTAGTAACTGGCGAGCCACATATTCAGCAGCACGAATACGACGCCGGCAACGATGCCGGCGATGATCGCGGCGCGCCAGTCCATCATTTGTCGAAGTATGGTTGGTCGATTGGGTTGCATACGTTAACCATAGGGCGAATCAGCGGCACGAGAAGCATAGCGCATCTTGATTGATCATAGCCAGCGAACCCCGAGGCGTGAACTGTTGTTTTCCGCCAACCCGGCAGGTATAGTCGCCTCATGCCGTATACCGATAGGTACGTGTTCGCCGTTTGCAAGACGGCGCCGATCGCGCTGCCGCCGCCCCGGCCGCCCTCCCCGCTGCTGCCCGGCTAGGGCAGAACGATCGAAACTAAAATTCCCGTGACAACCGGTGTCCTTTGAAAGACACCAGAACGGTATTCTTTAGACGACTCGCGCCCGGCCGGGCGGGAGGATAGGCATGAAAGACAAGTTGATCATTTTCGATACGACCTTGCGCGACGGCGAGCAAAGTCCCGGCGCCTCGATGACCAAGGACGAGAAGGTTCGCATCGCTAAAGCCCTGGAGCGGATGCGCGTCGATGTCATCGAGGCGGGCTTCCCGATCGCGAGCCCGGGTGATTTCGAGGCCGTGCAGGCGGTGGCGGCCGCGGTCAAGGAAAGTACCGTCTGCGCGCTGGCGCGGGCGCTGGAGCGCGATATCGACACCGCCGCCGCGGCGCTCAAAGGCGCCCGCTCGGCGCGTATCCATACGTTTATCGCTACCTCGCCCATTCATATGCGCAGCAAACTCAAGATGTCACCCGAGCAAGTCATCGAGCATGCGGTCAAGGCGGTGAAACGGGCGCGCAGCCACGTCGAGGATGTCGAGTTCTCGCCCGAGGATGCGGGGCGCTCCGATTTCGAATTTCTGTGCCGCGTGCTCGAGGCCGTGATCGAGGCCGGCGCCAGGACAGTCAATATCCCGGATACGGTCGGATACAGTCTTCCCGGCCAGTTCGGAGCGCTTATCAAGGATCTGATCGAACGCGTGCCGAACAGCGACAAGGCGGTGTTTTCCGTGCACTGCCATAACGACTTGGGAATGGCCGTCGGAAACTCCTTGTCCGCAGTGCTCAACGGTGCGCGCCAAGTCGAATGCACGATTAACGGTCTCGGCGAGCGCGCCGGCAATGCGGCGCTGGAAGAGATCGCCATGGCGGTGCGCACCCGCCGCGACCAGTTTTCCTGTGAAGTGAGGATCGACACCACGCAGATCCTGCATTGCTCGAGGCTGGTATCCAACATCACCGGCTTTCCGGTGCAACCGAACAAGGCCATCGTCGGGGCGAACGCGTTTGCCCACGAATCCGGCATTCATCAAGATGGCGTGCTCAAGAGCCGGGAGACCTACGAGATTATGCGCGCCGAAGATGTCGGTTGGCACGCCAACCGGATGGTGCTAGGCAAACATTCGGGCCGCAATGCGTTTCGTACCCGTTTGCGCGAGATTGGGGTGGATTTTACCCGCGAAGAGGACCTCAACGAGGCATTCATGCGCTTCAAGGAGTTGGCGGACAAGAAGCATGAGATCTATGACGAAGATCTGCAGGCGCTGGTTACCGAGACTCATGTCTCAAGTGGTGTCGAAGCCGTTAAGTTGGTCTCGCTTAAGGTCTGCTCCGAGACCGGAGAGACCCCAAAAGCGCGCATCACCCTTCAGTTCAACGGCAATGAACAACAGCGGATCGCCGATGGCAGCGGGCCGGTGGATGCCGCCTTTAAAGCCATCGAAGGCATTATCGAAAGCGGTTGCAACCTGCAATTGTTCTCCGTCAATAACATCACCACCGGCTCCGATGCACAAGGGGAGGTGACGGTGCGTTTGGAGCGCGCCGGGCGGATCGTAAACGGTCAGGGCGCGGATACCGATATCATCATTGCCTCGGCCAAAGCCTATATCAACGCCCTGAACAAAGTACTTTCGTCCCCCGAACGGCATCACCCGCAGACATCGAGTCAGGTGTAACGATCCGCTAACAATGTTGACCCGGGTACGCTATCTCGAGGCGATGGGGATCGACGTCTGGCGGCGCCGCACCGCGGTACGTGAGCATCAAACCGCGGCGCCAATAGCGGACGGTAACGCCGTCCCCGCTGTCACACGAATGATCTGGGAAGAGTTGCGACGCTCGGTGGCCGAGTGCACGCGCTGCCAGCTCCACCGCGGGCGTACGCAAACGGTCTTTGGCGTCGGCGATCCGCACGCGGAGTGGCTCATCATCGGCGAGGCGCCGGGGGCCGAAGAAGACCGTCAGGGCGAGCCGTTCGTCGGCCGGGCGGGACAATTGCTCACCGCCATGCTGTTTGCCGTTGGTCTCAAACGCGAGCAGGTCTTCATCGCCAATATCTTGAAATGCCGGCCGCCGAATAATCGCGATCCGCGGCCTGAAGAGATCAACTGCTGTGCACCGTTCCTGGAACGCCAAATCGCGCTCGTGGCACCGAGAATCATCCTCGCCCTCGGCCGGATCGCGGGTCAAAATCTGCTGAATACCAGCACCTCGATCGGCAAACTGCGCGGTCAGGCATTCGCGTACGGGGAGCGCCGGATCCCGTTGGTCGTTACCTATCATCCGGCGTATCTGCTGCGCTCCCCGCGTGAAAAACGCAAGGTCTGGCAAGATTTATTATTCGCGAAGCGGCTATATCGGGAATCGATGCGGGAGGTGCCCGCATGAGCGCGTTGCTCAAGCCCGTGACAGTCACCTTGCGGCCCATGCTCGAGCGCGATGTGCCGGAAGTGATCGAGATCGAACGGCAGGCCTACGACTTCCCTTGGAGCAAGGGCGTGATGATCGACTGCATTCGCTGCGGTTACATCTCCTGGGTGCTGGAACACGAAGGCCTCATCGGCGCCTATAGTTTCATGACCGTGGCGGCTGGTGAGGCGCATCTGTTGAACCTTTGTGTCAAACCGCGCTGGCAGGGTAGGCGATTCGGGCGCACGCTTCTGGAGCACGTGGTCGAGGACGCACGCGCGCGCGGCGCGGCGACGATGTTCCTGGAGGTTCGGCCCTCGAACCGGCCGGCGCGCCAGCTTTACGCGCGCGCCGGCTTCAAGGAGATCGGCCAGCGGCCGGATTACTATCCGGCCTATGAGGGCAGAGAAGAGGCGTTGATGTTAGCACTGCCACTGCCCGCCCGCGGATTTTCTTAGAATCTATTCCCCGCGGTCTTGCCGCGGGGGACCGTAGCGATGGGGTTTCCAAAGGGGAGAGGCGCACCTCTCCCCTTGGTCGCACCACGGGGTTGCATACCCGTGGTGGCGAAATCTACATTCAATATCGCGCCGGTTCCCGCCGCGGTGCGCACAGCCCGTGGGTCACTTATTCAGCTCGGTGCGCAATAGGCGCAGGATGCGCGCGGCGGTCGCGCTGTTATCCCAATTCCCGTCCGGGTCCAATACGATGACCTCCGTGTTATTGCCGACGTCGGTGAGATGGATCTCAAACTCATCGTCGTTATCGTCACGCCAGAAGGCTAGACTCGACAAAAAGCCCTTGTCCGGTTTCGGGGCCTCGGTGTCGGAGAAGCGGAGGTAGTAGCTGCCGCGCGATCGGTCTTCATCTTCCACCTTGGCCCCGATCTGTCCCAGTGCGAACCCGGTATTGCGCCAGACCTTCGCGAAGTCGTTGGACACCCGCAGATACGCTTTTCCTTCGCCCGCGTTCAACAGATCGGCGCGGGTGGGCTCCCCGGACGGCGCGGTCGACCCGGATGATATTTTCGGCTTGGGGCCGGGGGGAGGCTGTCGGGTTTCCGCGGTGGGTTCGACGGATTGGCCGCTCAGCGCTTTCTTCAAGCGCTCCGCCATGCGTCCCTCGAGCCCCGCATCCCGGGGGCGTTCCCGCCACTCGAGACCGTCTCCGATCGGCGTGAGCGCCTCGCCGACATGGGAGAGGTAGAGCACGGTCGTGCCGCTTTCCTCGCCGGTCTCAAGGAACACCTTGAAGCGATCGCGCTCTTGCTTGGCGGGGTTTTCAACCCACCCGGTTTCCACGACCCCGAGATCTTCATCATCGACATCCAAGGAATAGCCGCGGTCTTTCAAAAAGGGCCGCAGCTCGACCCACACCACGGCAGGTTCGGCGTCGATGATGAGCAGCGTCTCATCCGCCAACACCCCAAGCTTGGCCGCGCTCGGACTCTCCGCCGATCCGGCTTCCCGCTCTTTTTTTCGTTGGGCAATGCGCTCTTGATAGGTTGAATAGCGTGCCGTTCCGCTCGCGTCCACATCCGGTACCGCCAGGGTGTCGCGGATGGAATCGGTGGTGAGATCCGGGGGCACTTCCAAGTCGGGGAGCGATTGACTCTTTTGATACTCCTTCTGCTTGTCGAGGATGACTTCATCGAACGTCGGAAACCACGCGCATCCGGCGATCACAAGCACACCCGCGACCAAGCCCGTTGACCGTATTCGCAACACCTCAATTCACCTCATCCATTGCTTGACCGCGGAAGTCGTCGGCGCGCCGCCGCAGTCACGAAGATGCCGCGTTAGGGAGCCCCGCTTGTGCCATCGCCACCCTCACTTGGCCGTGGTACGCCTCGGCGAGCCAGGTCAAGGGCAGGCGAATGCCCTTCTTGACGAAACCCATTTGGTTTAGGGCCCATTTCGCCGGTATCGGGTTAGACTCCGAAAACAATTCCCGGTGCAGCCCCTCGAGCGTCGCGTTGAGTGTCTCCGCTCCCGTCCGATCGCCCGCCAAAGCCCGTGCGCACAGGAGGTGCATTGATCGCGGCGCCACGTTGGCGGTTACCGAAATCACGCCTTGCCCGCCGCGCGCGATAAACTCCATCGCCGTCGCATCATCACCGCTCACGATCATGAAGCCGTCCCCGCAATGCTCGCGCAACGACGCCACTCGGCCCAGATCGGCGGTCGCTTCCTTGATACCGATAATGTTGCGGATCCGGGACAGGCGGCCGGCGGTCGCGGGCACCAAGTCGCACGCGGTCCGTCCCGGCACGTTATAAAGAATTTGCGGAATCGCAACGGCCTCGGCCACGGCCTTGTGGTGCAGGAAAAGCCCTTCCTGCGTCGGCTTATTGTAGTAGGGGGTGACCAGCAGGCAGGCATCGGCCCCCGCTTCGCGCGCGAACGCGGTCAGCCGAACGGCCTCGGTGGTCGAATTGGCGCCCGTTCCGGCGATCACCGGAATGCGCTTGTTGACCTGTCGCACGACCTGGCGAATCACCTCGCAATGCTCCTTCTCGTCGAGCGTGGCCGACTCACCGGTCGTGCCGACAGCGACGATCGCATCGCTACCCTCGGCGATATGAAACTCCACGAGCTCTTGCAAGGCCTTCCAATCGATAGGCACATCGGGACTGATCCCAGTCTCCATCGGCGTTACCATCGCCACCATACTGCCTCGAAACATGAAACGAATGCCTTCTCCCTTTTAGGTGCTGGCCATAGTACGGCCCAATGACTACCTTGACAAGAACGGTCCGAATGTCTTGGACGGCTCGAGCCGCCCTTGCCGGGGCATGGGTTTTCAATGCACAATCTCGGCTATACTTCCCGGATCTGCCAAACCCTTACCGATGATCACCGTGGTACAGAATCATCTTGTCATCTCCGCGATCGGGAGCAACCGTTCGGGGCTGGTTCACCAATTTTCCAAGGCGGTTAAGGACTGTGGCTGTAACATCCTGGATAGCCGGATGACCGTTCTGGGCGGTGAGTTCGCGATGGTTTTATTGCTTGCCGGAACCTGGGACGCGGTGGCAAAAATCGAGAGCATGGTGCCTCGGCTCGCGGACAGCTTGGGGCTCACGATCAGCTCCAAGCGTACCGACGCGCGTAAAAAGCTGGGCAATATGATGCCCTATGCCGTGGAGGTGGTATCGATCGATCACCCCGGCATCGT
>JBIMKD010000141.1:0-4394 GCA_043673815.1 Chromatiales bacterium | reverse complement strand
TTTGCGGGTCTCGTCGCGATCCTTGGTGTGGTAGATCTCGCCCACGTAGCGGGCATTCGGCTTCTTCCGTGCCAGCGGATAGATCATGTTGTGCCGCCGCAAATCGTCCACATAGTCCGGGCTGAGCGGTTCGAGCAACATGAACCGCGGCCACTCGGGCTGCGATTGCAGAACATAGATCCGGTGCGTGGCGCTGACGTAGCTTGCCACGTAGCGATAGGGCGTCATCAAGTACAGCTCTTCGAGATATGACTGTGCGTCGCCCGTCTCGAGCTGCACGACGAAGGCCCGCATGCCGCCCAGAAGATCATCCACTCCGCTCGATTTTCGCCGCTCGTAGATCTTCAGCCGATAGTCGTTGAAAAAATCGGAGTTCCGCTTGTCGCCCAGCGGCTGGTACTTGAGTAGGTCGAACGGTGCGGCTGGCTTTTTCGTGCCGCTCGCAAGCGTGCCGGTTCCGGACGTTGGCATGGCCACTCCCATTCTATCTCAGCGAAACGTACGCCGGCAACCACATCGTCTGATCGATCCGCCGCTCGAGACCGGCCTTCGACGTTGCTTCGGCCAGTTCCTGGTTTCGTGCTTCGGTCACAACGGCCACCGCGATGTGCCGCGCCGTCTGCCGCAAGCTTTCCAGCGGCGGAAGAAGCGGTTCAGATCCCTGAGCAGACAACCCTCCCCTTAGCCCTAGTTCGCCCAAGACACCAAAACGCCTCGAAAGCGGGCGCTTCGAGCCCGAACTATAGCCCGATAATTCGATTCCGGACCGCGATAGCGTGTTTGGCGGCTAATAGGTTCAGTCATATCTTCGCTCCCGAGGAAAAAGCTCTTTTAAAAGTCTTATTCTCATCAGGAGACCCTCGACCTCCCTGCGCTTGGCGTGAAGCTCGAGCTCGGTCTCCCGACCGGTGTGGATTCATCGGGGACCGATATATCCTTGACCGGGCTTGTAACCAAGTCCTTTGGCCGCCTCAGTCTGCATGCGAATGGCGGATACGCGTCCTTGAGCGGAGAAGACCCGGGCGAGCGAGACGGCCGGTATGAAATACTTCTGGGCGCCAGTTATCCCATTGCAGCGCCGCACTACACGCGATTGACGGTCCTCGGTGACCTCTTTATCAAGCAATCGGTGGCGAGGGGAGAGTCGAACATTGCCGGTGCGGAGGTCGGTTTGCGCTACCAGCTGACCTACCGTGCGGTGCTGGATACAGGTCTCGGCTCCGAGTTCGCTGGTCCCGCCGACCGTTCTCCTTTTTACCTTACGACTGGCCTCTCAGTTGGGTTCTAGGTTTTTTGAAGGGCAGCCGTCCCCTTCAGATCAGAATTACGGCAAAAAAAATCGGGCTAGGATTTTCTCCAGATTTGAGTCCTTAACTGACACGATCTATCTTGGCCGCGTGATTGGATAGATAGAGTCGAGCTAAGACGGTATATGCATAATGGGCCCTTATCGCGGAGGACGACTTGCCTCTCGTCAGCCGGCCTTGTCCTCGTACCACTTGCTCTGGGCGGGGCGAAGCCGGTAGTGAGATCCAGACGCCTATGGCGATAGTGATCTTCTTTGGCCTGCTCTCTTCGACAGCACTGAACATGATCGTAGTCCCGGCGCTCTACCTGCGTTTCGGATCGGTGCTGAGAGCGAAAAAACAAGTTTCCACTGTTAGAACAGTAACGGCTTAGATAAGCTATACATCAGCCCGATAACGCCGCATGCGCTGATAACGGGAATGACCCCGACGTTATAGCGAAAGAGCGCCACGCATGCGGCCAGGCCCATCAGGGCGGAAAACCACTCGAAGGTCCCACCGAGTCCCTGAGGCCAGAGCACATGATAGGCAAAGAACACCGCGAGATTGAGTACGACGCCGACGACGGCCGCTGTGATCCCCGTGAGGGGCGCGGTGAACTTCAGGTCGCCGTGGGTCGCTTCGACCAGCGGTCCGCCAATCAAAATAAAAAGAAACGAGGGCAGGAAGGTGAAGAAGGTGGCCACCGTGGCCCCGGCAACGCCGGCCAGGAATAAGGCGTCCGGTCCAAACAAGGCCTTGGTCCAGGCGCCAACGAAGCCCACGAACGTTACCACCATGATCAGCGGCCCCGGTGTCGTCTCGCCCAGGGCGAGGCCGTCGATCATCTGGGTCCCGGTCAGCCACTGATAATATTCCACTGCACCCTGGTAGACATAGGGCAAGACCGCGTACGCCCCGCCGAAGGTCAAGAGTGCCGCCTTGGTGAAGAACCAGCCCATTTGCGTGAGTGCCCCGTTCCACCCGTTGTAGGCGGCCAGCGCACCCAAACTCCCCGCCCAGATCACGACGCCGACTATCGCGAACCCAAGCAACTTACTCGCGCGAAACTTGGCGTGATCCGGTGTGGGCGTCGTGTCATCGAGGAGCGCCGGATCAAAACGCTGATCCGCCGCGTGGTGACCGCCACCCACTTTGAACTTTCCCGGCAGCCAGCGGCCTCCCGCCGCACCGGTGAGCCCTGCCCCGAGGACGATGTAGGGGAATGGGATCTCAAAGGCGAAGATGGCGACGAAAGCGAGGGCCGCCAACGACCACAAGACCGCATTTTTCAGCGCCCGCGAGCCGATCCGGTAGGCGGCAAAGACGACGATGGCCGTGACCGCGGGTTTGATGCCATACAAGACCCCAGCCACCGCGGGGACCTGGCCGAAGGCCATGTAGATCCATCCGAGCCCGATCAGAATGAAAAGCGACGGCAACACAAAGAGGGCACCGGCAAGGATCCCACCCCAGGTCCCATGCATGAGCCAGCCGATATAAGTCGCGAGCTGTTGTGCTTCGGGGCCGGGCAACAACATGCAGTAGTTCAAGGCGTGTAGAAACCGGTGCTCGGAGATCCAACGACGCCGCTCCACCAGGTCCTGGTGCAGGATAGCGATTTGACCGGCGGGACCGCCGAAGCTGATGAAGCCTAGCCGTAACCAATACCAGAACGCCTCCCGGACGCTCACTGCGGCGGGGGCTGCGACTTCCGAAGAAGGCTTGGCAGAAGAATCTTTCATCGTCTTGTCCTCTTACGCGGCTGGGTCTCAGAGGCCGGCGCCGGCGTCCTTTTCGAGACGTCATCCGAAAAGGCGGCATATAGATGATCAAGGCTCTTCTGCGCTTCTCGCAGAAGGGCCTCGTCGGTCTTAGAGCTCAGCCGTGCTCCCGCCAGCAGCGATTCCAACCCGGCGGCTTCCGGTACCGGGATCCCACCGACATCGAGGTAGTGCACGATTGCAGCGAGGCGCACGAGCGCGCGGTCTTCCTCCAGGCCGAAACTCGCCATGAGCACCTCGAAAGTGACCCGTGCCCCTCGATGGGTGAAGGATGCGCCGTCGAAGTCGAAGCCCAAGGCGTCACGGGGGCAATCCTGCGGTTTGTCGAGCCAGAGGAACTGGGCCTTGTGGTCGATAAACCGCCGGATGAGCCAGGCGGAGGCAAGACGGTCGATCCAGGGACGCTTGCGGGTGGCCCAGATCCGGCCTTGATAATAGGATCTCTCGAGGTGCTCGATCTTCCCTGCCGCGGCGTGTGGCTCATCGGGTGAGAGAATCGCCAAGGCGGCGCCCTCCAGTTCGTCCAGCGCCCGTGCCGTCTGCGCCTGGGCGGCACCCGAGTAGAAATCGATGGAGGAGACTGCCTCGAAGCTCCGCCGCAGTGGCTTGAGCGCACGGCGCAGGGCCGAAGTGTCCAGGTCGGAGACCTTTGCCTTCAGCTCACTGATTTCTTCCATCAGCCGTGCATAGTCGCCGGTGCGGTCGAAGAGGGTTGTGAACACATGGGCCTCGTCGGCGTTCTTGCTTGGGACGTCCAGCACCTGCGCGCTGCCCTCCGCCTCACGGGTTTCTATGGCGAGGGCTTCCAAGGCCTCGCGGTGCGCCGGGCTTAGCGGCAATACGTACACTCCATCCCGCAGTACTCCGCAGCCGAGGGCTTTTGTCGCCCGCCAGATCCGCATGCGTGCCGCGGTGTTTTGGGTCGGCAGGCTCAAGATGAGCAAGAGCCAAGACGGGGTGGCAGTAGGATTAGTGCTCACGTCGATTAATCTACTATACTGTAGATACTATAACAATAAAGTATGATGACATTGTGTTGAACGCTCAACGGATCACGCTCTTGGCTACGGTCGCGCTCCTGCTTGTCATTGGCGCGGCGCCACTCCTTGCGATGCTCACGGCCAGCGTGACGATCGATGGCACGTTGAGCCTCAGGTATTACCAGGCCCTCGTATCTTCCCGTCGAGCCTGGGCCCTCCTTGGGCAGAGCCTCACGCTCTCGTCCCTGACGGCGCTCTGTGGAACGGTCATCGGTGTACCGCTCGGCATCTTGCTCGGGAAGACCGACCTGCCGCTCAGGTATCTATTCGTCGTCCTCTTCACC
>JBIMKD010000140.1:0-4757 GCA_043673815.1 Chromatiales bacterium | reverse complement strand
GCGATACCCGCGGGTTGCAGGCTATTGAGCACAAGGTGCTGGACCCAGAGGCTTAGGCGATCCCAGACCGAGACCGGCCGCAGCCGATAAAGTAGCAGTCCCTGCTCATCGAGTTCCGTGAGCTGACCTGACAAACGCAGCTCCTCGAATGGAAGATCGAAGGCGTAGCGCTCGCGCTGTAGTAGCGCCTGGCCAGATCCAGGTATTGGAGGGCATTCTCGTATGGCCGTTGCCGGTGCCGATGGTAGGAGAACAGTAAACACCCTCTCTCGTGCTTTGCTCTCAAGAAAAGCACCAGACCAGGCCGGTGAAGAGTTTCCGGCTTTTCAGGCGCTACCCTAGGCTTGGCGTTACACTGCGGGCCGCGACGCTGCACTTGACTAACGATAGACCGCGCGTCGGTGGCCAATCCTCACGACCAGTACCTTTATAGCCTCATCCTGTATATCGCAGATCAACCGGTAGTCACCCACCCGGTATTTCCAGAAGCGCCCGAACCGAGGTCCATGTAACGGCTCGCCGATTGAGCGCGGATCTTCGAGCACACGGCCCGAGAAAAAACGAGCAATGCGCTGTGCAATAGGCTTATCCAGGCGCGCCAACTCGTCTCGTGCACGCGGGTCAAATTCAATCTTCCAGACCAAGCTGCTGCACTACTTTTTCAAGTGGGATGGCCGGTAAATTATCACGCAGCCGGCCTTCGGCAAGGTGGAAGTCTTCTAGATCTTCGATGTAGGAAACCAGAGCCTCTTGAGCAAGTTGCTCGCCGGGTATTCCAGAAGCTAACGATACCCTTCTTAAACGGCCCTGTGTCTCTTCGGTTATCTCAATCGTGATCGTGCTCATAAGTGGGGCCCTTTAGTTTATCCATCACGGATAAGTGTATTCTCAACCTTCAACCGACGCACTGTGCTGTCCGCCTCAACGCCGAAGCTCGGCAGATTCGCCCGGATCGTGTCCGCCACGTAGGACGGCAAAAGGTGAGCATAGTGTCTGCTCGTAATGCGTGTGTCCGCATGGCCCAGGGCCCCGGCGATCACCTGGGCGGCACACCCCCGCATGGCCCGTAGGTGTGACGTAGCACGTGGAACAGTCTCTTCCAATATGGTATGGTTCTGAAAGGTAGCATTTTAGGCGAATTCACGGGCTTGTCACTCTCAAAAAGGATTTGGTGTGGCTCGCGCACACGTTGGGTTTGCGCGACGACGACAAGCGCGCCTCAAAGCGTGCCTGCTCCTCGGCGCAATCGTCCCGCCGCGCTTGGCCGGCCAGCTTTATGTACGGTCTGCCGATATAGCGCTCCACCCAACGGGTGAGCGGCTCGGGGTCGGTGCTCCGACCCAACGCATAGGCCAACCAGCCGTGAGGCGCGGCGTAGAATTCCCGCTGCCAAAAATCCTGCACTACCTCGCGCAGGAGCTCGCGGGTCTCCGGCAGGATCTCGCTACTGAAGGAGTTACAGCCCTCGAAGGCATAGTCGCTCAGGACCCGCTGACAGAAACCGTGGATGGTATGAATCGCCGCATCGTCGGATCCGCGCGGCGTTCTTGGCATCCATTCCTTACGTTAGACACGCCTCGACGACCGTGTCGCAGGTCGAAGGCGCGGGTTTGCCGCTCAGGTGGTTGGGTGACTGTTTTCATGGAATAGATTAGCTGCCGAAGGTCCCGCTTCTGGTAAAGGCTGACGGCTGTTTTTCTGGCAACTGGGAACTGGTTTCTGCTCATGGGCCAATGATATGCGTCCACCCAGGCGAAAAGCCGGTATGGTTCATGAGATGTACATAATTACCATTAGCGTCCAGTTTTCCCGTCGCCCCTAGCGCTGAGGGCGCATGGTAGAACAAGAGAATGGTATTCCTAACTCCTGCTGCGATATTGGTCCACCCGAGATCATTTTCAAATAGAGGATTCCTGAGATACGTGAAACTACCGGCATCGCCCAATCTTCCCGTCATTGCGCTGCCAGTGTCTGCGTTGAAGAACAGGAGAACGTTATTTACTCCTGGGACGATATGCGTCCACCCGGTAGAGATCCCGGTGATCTCTCTGAGGTCTGCATAACTGCCGGCGGGAATTCCCAATCTCCCGGTCGCTGCGCGACCTGTGTTCTTATTGTAGAAGAAGAGGACGTTGTTGACTCCTCTCACAATGCTTGTCCACCCCGGGCAGAAGCCTAAAGTACAGAGGCCCACGAAATGGTTGTGATCGTCTAGTCTCCCGATCATAGTAGAGCCACTGATTGAGTTATAGAACAAGAAAATATTGTTTGCTCCGGCCACGATATGTGTCCATCCGGCAGAGCTGCTATTGCCCACCTCTCCAACGTCCCTATAATTGCCGTCATCGTCTAGTATGCCGGTCCATGCGTAGCCCGTGTCCGACCTATAGAAGAAGAGGGCGTTGTTAATTCCAGTCACAATATGAGTCCAGCCGGTCGCGAAAGCCCTGGTACTGAGATTCACATAATCGCCGATATCGTTCAGTCTCCCAATCGCATTGCTACCCTCGGTTGCGTTATAGAACAAGAGGATCTGACGACTTCGTGGCACGACGGTGACGTTGATGCTGCCCGCATTCTCCAGGTTGCCGCTATCATCGACGGCGCGGCTCTTGATCGTTATGGAGCCGAGTAGCGTCGGCTTCCAGCTATAGCTCCAATTGGCGCGACCGATGGCCGGATGCCACGTCAATCCCCCATCGACCGATACTTCGACGCCGCCAACGACTCCCCCGATGTCCACGGCCGTGCCGGTGATCGAAACCACCGATCCCATAACTACGGCTCCACCACTGGGTGGTGAGGTAATTACCGACGTAGGGGGCGGGAATCGGTCGAAGCCGTTGCTAGGACCAGACCCGGCTGAAGTGTCCGCGGCTGGACGGAGCGTTGGCCGGTGGGATCGCACAGTCCGCCAATAGGTTCACTGTCGCCTGCTGCATGGCTAGCTCGGGAACCGAGGGTGGCAGTCCATCGAATGGATTCTCATGTCGGTCATCCAAGCCCCATGACCAGTTTATGGTGCCAGCTCCGAAGACCAGGGCCCCGCGGAGGGTGTGGGGATGCCGGTAAAGGGTCAAGTGATGTGTTGCCTCACGAACGCCGAATGTAAAGCCGTGGTCTAGTAGATACGTGCCCACAGTCGCTGTTGTGGATGAGGCTCTTATTAGACCGGGCGGACGGAATCCGTTGTCGAGGTCCTCGTCCCATTCAAAGCCAAGCGTGCAATCACACCCGCTTCTCAGTATCGCACTCTCGCCGTCGGGGAGGTTGGCAATACTTGTGTTGCGCCAGAAGCGCATTTTGCCATCTGCTGAGGGCACGATCAGCGGGTCGAATTGTTGAAAGTTAACCATGAAAATAGTGCCGATAAGTGCGTTCTCGGGCCGACCGCCATCGAAGGGTGGACTGAAGCTAGGATCCCGCCAAGTTCCCGTCCAAGCGGCGTCAGGATCAATCCTCCCTCCGCCACTCTCCTTATAGCAAACCATCGTTCGGTAGGGAGTGCCCGAGCCATCGACGCTCGGCTCCCAACGAATCTTCCAAAACATCTCATTACCACTAAAGAAGGCTAGATTAACTCCCGCGTCACGAGCGGCTTCTACATTTGCCCTCTGGTTGCGGGACCAGTATTCGTCGTGACCAACGGACAGAAAGACCCTGTGGCTTAAAATTCTTGTACCCATCCGGTCCGTGTCCACACCCGAACAGTAACTCACGTCGTAACCGTTCGCTTCCAACCAGCGCACCATTGGATATTCGGAGACAAAAAACCAACTGTAGCGGCCGCGGACGTTACCTCGCGTGGCGAATGGACGATTATAACTTACTTTATAAGCGCGACTGACCGGAGGGTAGCCATCATATAAGCTGCTTCCACTAGGGGGACAGGTCGGGGACAGACAATATTGATAGCTATTGTAGGCTTGCCATGTGGTGTCTGAGGTCTGGAATAAAATATCAGAGCCACCCGCATCATCACGCACAATAAAGATGATTTGGCTCGCCCCCGCCGCGTCATCCCGTACGAGCTTCGCTAGGTAAACTCCGGACGTGGCGTTGGACGGTACGGCCCATGATGCCGATTCTGCCCAGTTGCCGCAGTCGATAAGTTGAGTAGATGTCTCTTGCAAGCAGTCCGGTTGAATCTGCGGCAGTCTTGCCGAGGGCAGCACCGTAGCCACTTTACGAGCACCTAGCCCCGCATAGTAACCCACCCGATAGATGTCCAAATGGTAATTTGTAGAGTCGGTATTGATTTTAAAGTGAACGGTTTCTTCGCGGTTCACGCTGATATCCGTGGCAAAGCCCTGAATGCTGGGGTCGCCAGCATCGGGACCAATATCCAGCCATTCAGCTTCGGGATTGCCAAGCCTAGAGTTCTCGCAAGCAATGGGGTTAGTGGGCGGCGTACAAGGATCTGTTACTCTATCTCCTGTCATGATGATGACCTCCCATAAGAAAGATGTTTAACGTACTCCGAGCAAACACAGACGATAGGAAATATTAGGGCCGTTCCGTTCGGGAGTTAGCATAACGCCCGTTCTCAGCCGCGCGTCAGCCCCTCCCCCCTCACGACAGCGCGGATAAGGCGCCTGTCTGCGGCCGATTATCGCCAAGTGGGTATCCACTTCGCGCAAGTGACCCCAAGATGTAGTATGGGGAGGTGGACGAGGGACATCGACCTGAACCTGGCATTGACTACCCGCGGACGTTTCAAGAGTTCGAGGCGTGGTTCGCCAGCGAGGCTCATTGTC